>NZ_CP020028.1:3580625-3902500 GCF_002240415.1 Paenibacillus kribbensis | reverse complement strand
GCTTTTGCTTTTGATAGTTATAAATGAAGCGATACTCATCCAGACTGCGAATCGGCACTTTAATAATCTGTTGACCGTCCGACATAATAATATTTTCTTCCGTTATCAGATCGGGTAGATTTTGCTTAATGACATCCTTGACCTTCTGCTGATGACGTTGCTGGTCCTGGTACCCTTTGCGATGCAGCGACCAATCTTCGCGGGATACGATGAATGAATGTGGCTGGCGTGGTTCCGGCATTTGTTAGGCACCCCCCAAGTGGATACACGGCACAGTTTGGCCTTGTTGGTTATTAAGTATATTCACGGGGATGTACGATATGTGATGGAACTCGATTTAATTTCTTTCTATCCCAGCCACAATAGTCGAACTATAGCCATACTCACAATACCGACAACGACGGTAGCCAGCAGGTTTTTGCTCCACAAGGCAGTCACCAGCGTAGGGAGGACAGCTATGAGCACTTGCCCATTCAGAGTGACCGAGGTTTCGGTCCGGACGAGCAGATTTTCCATCACGAGTGCTGTGAAAATACAAATGGGAATATAGGAGAGCCATTGCAGCACTGTCTTGGGCAGCGCCAGCTTTTGCAGCACGACGAAGGGAATGATCCTTGGGATCGCCGTGACGATCATGCCGCCGATAATGATATACAGGACATGGGGATGGATGTTCATTTGTCGGTTAACACTCCAATCGTTGCGGTAATCATCGTAGCTGCTATGACCGCGATATGCGATGGCACCCACCAAGATAAAAGGTACATCAGAACAGCCATACACAGCACGAGCAGCAGACGGTGCTTGAGCTTGGAGGCCTGTATACTTTGCAGCTGAGAAATGAGCAGGGCAAGAAACATGGCTGGCAGGGCAAAGTCCAGACCCAAAGCCTCCGGCCTGGAAATCCAGTTCCCGAGAATCCCTCCCGCCACGCAGGACGCAATCCAGACGAGATACGCCGTTATATTGAGCCCGTTCATCCAGCGATCGCTTACCTGTCCGCCTTTAGCCAATTTATCTGATGCTACCCCAAAGGATTCGTCTGTTAAAAGAACGCCGATACCTATGTTTTTCCACAGAGAATATTTAGTAAAATAAGGAGCCAGCGACGCGCTTAATAGCAGGTGGCGGGCATTCACAATGAATGTCGTTAAAATAATGACGGATGGAGGACTGGCGGTAGCCAGCATTGAACACATAATAAACTGAGACGCTCCTGCGTATACAAGTGCTGACATCAGAGCAATTTCTATCGTGCTAACCCCGGATGAGGCCCCCACTATGCCTGCTGCGAACCCAATGCATACATAGCCGAGCAATGTAGGAATACAATCTTTAACCCCCTGTAAAAAGCTGAGTGAATCGGGCTCCGTTCCACTCAACTCCGTTGCTATGGACATTTCAACCTGACCTCCAGTGCATAATTTTTATAACAGTATACAACGGAAGTTTAAAAATAATCAATATATTATACATTTGTATGTTATATTGAATATCTCCTGTGGCGAGCAAGCTGTCTTTTGTGTATTCTTCTTATATAGACTTTTGGACACGAGGAGGCACGATCTGTGGATTCAATGCAATACATTATCGGCTCTAATTTAGCCCAAATCAGGAAGACCAGAGGACTTAGTCTGGATAAGGTGGCTGAACTAACAGGGGTCAGTAAGGGTATGCTGGCTCAGATTGAGAAAGGGAAGTCCAATCCTACAGTGACCACACTTTGGAAAATTGCGAACGGCTTGCACGTATCCTTTTCCACCTTTCTCAAAGAAGACCCCCCGCAAATCACGAAAATTAGCAGGGAAGACCTGCATCCGGTTATTGATGAGGACGGTAACTATTTTGTGTACCCTGTATTCCCGTATCATTCGGAAAAGAAGTTCGAGGTGTTCACGGTAAGTCTGAAGCCGGGCTTTACACACCAGGCAGAGAAGCATCTGGGAGAAGAATCGATTCTCATGATCCGCGGGGAAATGTACTTTGAAATGCAAGGGCAACAGCTCAAACTGAGCGCAGGGGATGCCATACAATTTCAGGTGTCCGACATACATACCTACCGCAATGATTCGGATGAGGATGCGGATTTTTATGTATTGATTTATTATGCGGATTAGTGGGATGATGAGGATAGCCTGAAACAGGCTTCTGTATGAGGATTTTGCAAAGTTCTGAGATATTAAAAGATAGCAACTAGGAAAAGTGAGGAAAGAAAACCCATGGAAAGCAAGTACATCCGAGAAACCTACTGCTTCAAGACGTCCCGCGTATTTCCCAACGATGTTAACAATCATAACACACTTTTCGGAGGCAGACTGATGTCGTATATCGATGATATCGCATCAATTGCTGCTGCCAAGCTGTGTCGTACGAACACAGTTACGGCTTCTACGGATTCGGTGGATTTTCTACTGCCTATTCATCCGAGCGATTCCGTCACACTGGAGGCATTTGTTACCTGGACAGGCCGCAGCTCGATGGAGGTTTTCGTAAAGGTGATCCGCGAAGGGCTAATGACAGGTGACCGCAAAATTGCCGCTACGGCCTTTCTGACCTTCGTGGCACTGGACGAGCACAACCGTAAAGTGACCGTGCCGCAGGTGATTCCGGAAACAGAAGAGGAAATGCAATTGCACCAGACGGCTCCATCGCGGGCAGCAATACGGCGTCAGCGCAGGGAAGAAAGCAAGCAGCTGGCGAGTTTCCTGACGACAGATTATCCGTGGGAAGTGTAACGTATCAGAGATCACCAACTTCATCATTCTTTATCATTTTTACGTAAAAGAGGAGCCGGTATTCCGTTGCAATCATCCATGATTGGCTCGGAATACGGCTCCTTTTGAAATTTATGAAATTTTTAAAATAAGCTGAGCTATTCTGCTTTAACTACACGGAAATGCTGATTCGTCCCGCCATTATCGACCCATTGAATGGCCTTGGCTCCATCGGCGGTGGCACCTTCAGAAATGTCGATCAGCTTGCCGGTCGCCCGATTTTTCAGCTTGTAATAACCTCCGGTTACGGATACCAGCTGCCAATGCTGGCTGGACCAGCCTCCGTCGCTCCACTGCTCGATAACTGCACCATCCGTTGTTGCACCGCTTTCAACACCAATCAGCTTGCCGCTGTTGCGGTTCACCATTTTATAATATCCGCCGCCTGCATCCTTAAGCTGCCATTGCTGGCTGGCAGTTCCCGAGTCCGCGCGTTGCTCCAGGTCTGCGCCGTCCGTTGTCGCATTGCCAATGATGCCCAGCGGCTTATTGCTCTTGCGGCTTACCAGTTGATAGTAGGCGTCCGGGTCAATGACCATTGGCGTGGTTACACCCTCCACTACACCACTGGCGGTGTCGATATGAATGCTGTCGAACCAGTCCATGGCTAATGAAGTCGCGGTTGGAAAACGCAGCGGCAGCCACACATATTGAGAATCCTGTACAGGACCGCTCCATGCCCCTGCCCAACGGTCACCCAAATACAAGTACGAGGTCGCCTGCGTACCTTCAACTGGAATGACGTAGGCCGACTGTGAACCATAGGTTGTACTGTCCCCGAAGTTTATCGTATTGCTCCAGGTTCCTTCAATGCTGGATGCCGTAGCATACTTGGCCTGATTGGGATTCCAGCCGGTTGCCCCCGATGTAATCAGGAAATAGACATCTCCTTTTTTGAACATTGCCGGAGCTTCACGATATTGTCCCGGCCACAGTGTAGTCACCAGCGATTCAACCTGCAGAAAATCCGGTGTCAGACGATAAATGTTCAGATCGGCATTCACACGCGTCGCCGAGATCAGGTAAGCCGTTCCGTTGTCATTGTATACCGTCATATCGCGGGAATCGTGATCCAGAGGACGGAAGCTGCCTTGATACGTATAATCGCCATCCACAGTATCGGAGGTGGCAACTGCAACCCGAGCCTCGTTGTAATTTACTCCGTTTTCCTTGTGCATCCACAATACGTATTTACGTGTTTTTTCATTGTAAATCACCTTTGGACGCTCGATATTCGACACATTCAGCTCAGCTGCCGAGCTGCTGGTCAGCACATTTTTGCGAAATTCCCAGTTTTTCAAATCTGAGGAACGATAGGCGGATACCGCCTTGAACGTCCCGTTGGGATTACGATTTTCACCAAACCAATAATAGTACCCGTCCACTTTAATCATACCGCCCCCATGGGCATGGACGACGTTTCCAGCAGTATCCTTAAACTGAATGCCATTCACAATATTCGCCGAAGTTGCTGAAGCGATTTTAGGTGAAAACATTTGGAATATGCTCAACGTCAGCAAAATCGTAAGCATAATACACAGCAAGCGAACAAAATCGTATTTCATTGTTTCGTCCTCCTCTATGTGTGTTTTTTAAGCGCTTACATGAATGAGTTCTATAGAGCAGCTTTAAAGAGCTGCTCATCCCAATTGTATCCATATTGAATTGAAAGTGCTAGAGTAGTATATTGACCATGTACACGGCACACGCCATCCATATCTGACAGACTTTCAATCGAACGGTGAGTGTTGCGAACGGGCTGATATCCATTACGGCATAGGAGGCGACCATGGAAATATACGCGATTGATACAAGCAAACCGGAGGCTGAGGCTCACTATGAGCTGCTGTTAAACCAGGTTTCACTGGAAAAGCAGCAGAAGCTGGATCGTTTTTTGCATCGGGAAGACGCTCTGAGGGGCTTATACGCCGATGTGCTGTTAAGATGGCTGGCTTGTCGGCAATTGAAGATACCTAATGCCAGCCTTCAGTTTACATACAATGCTTTCGGCAAGCCTTCCTTGTTGAATACACCGGCATTCCATTTTAATGTTTCTCATTCGGGAAAATGGGTGGTATGCGCCCTTGATGATCATCCGCTCGGCATCGACATTGAACAGCTCCGTCCTATTGATTTTGAGGTAGGCAGGGTATGCTTTTCGGATACAGAGTATGCTGCGCTAATGCGTCAGGATGCAGACAGTCGCTTATCCTATTTTTATGATCTATGGACGCTTAAGGAAAGCTTTGTGAAGGCCGAGGGACAGGGATTAACACTACCTTTGAAGTCTTTTTCATTCGAGTTGAGGGCACATTCGTTCATAGGCTTCACGACCGAGGGGTTCACCACCGAGTATTGCCATTTTAAACAGTATGAGCTGGATCAAGAGTATAAACTGGCTGTCTGTGCAGCTCATGACCACTTTGCCCGGCAGATACAGCAGGTAGATATAGCTACACTACAATCGGAAGTATCGACACAGGCGCAATTATGAAGGGAATAAGTGTTATAGCTTAAAAAGGGGATGAGCAGCGTTGACGTTCGTTTTGTTCAAGCATGGCCGGTTGTATGGGGATTGGGCTTCCAAAGGAGATTCAATCGTGGTGCAGCATGGCCGCATACAGGCCATCGGATATGCATGGGAGCTTGAATTGCAGCTGTCCGGCAAGGAGTATAAAACTGTGGATTGGGAAAACGCCTATGTGCTTCCAGGCTTAACCGATTCACATATGCATTTGTCCATGCATGGGTTGAAGCTGGCGATGCTGGATCTGACATCAGCTGCCTCCAAGCAAGAGATGTTGGACATGCTGCGCAAGCGGGTCGCTGTAACACCGCCGGGAGAGTGGATTTTAGGGCTTAACTGGAACGAAAATGCATTTATTCCTGTTGAAATTCCCGGTATAGACGAGCTGGATGCCATTACAGATCAGCACCCGGTCTATTTGACCCGTACATGCTTTCATACATTCTTGGCCAATTCAGAGGCATTTCGACGTGCGGGTATTAGCGACAGCACCCCTGATCCAGCCTCGGGAGCCTACGGGCGAGATGCTGAGGGACGGTTAAACGGATTGATTTATGAGGAGGCATCCTTCGCCTTTACAAGCGTACAGCCAGAGCCGGATTATGAGATTAAAAAGGATACAATTCGACGGGCATGCCTGGATGCGCTACGTCTCGGTCTAACCGCTGCGCACACGGAGGATTTACGTTTTTTGGGCAGCGTGGAGACGATGCAGCGGATTTACAGGGAGCTGAGGGAAGAAGGCCTTGCCTTTCGTACACACCAGTTGATCTATCATCCATTTTTGAAAGAAGCGCAGGGACAAGGGCTGCGTGCAGGTGCTGGAAATGAATGGTATAAAATCGGTGCCATAAAAATGTTTGCCGATGGCGCCATTGGCGGAAGAACTGCATTATTGTCCGAGCCATACAGTGACGCTCCGCATACCCGCGGGATGGCGATTCAACCGCAGCCAGAGCTGAATCAGATGGTGGCGGCAGCCAGAGCGGCAGGCTTTCCGGTGGCTGTACATGCCATAGGCGATGGGGCGGCGCACATGATTTTGACAGCGATGGAGACCCATCCGCTTACGGAGAAAAGCGGTTTGCCGGATCGCCTGATTCACGGACAGGTGCTTACGGCTGAGTTGGTCCAGAGAATGGCGAAGCTGCCGCTGATTGCGGACATTCAGCCGCGTTTTGTCGCAAGTGACTTCCCATGGGTACTGGATCGGGTTGGAAAAGAACGGACCGAATATTTATATGCCTGGAAAAAGCTGCTGGATGCAGGGATTCCATGTGCTGGCGGCAGTGACGCACCGATTGAGCCGCTGAGCCCTTTTCTCGGGATGCATGCAGCTGTAACTCGTACCAAGCCGGAAGAAACGCACGAGGGTTATCTTCCTGCCGAAAAGTTGGATATTCATGAAGCCATTCATTTGTTTACTACGGGAAGCGCAGTGGCAGCCGGGGAGGAGGATAAAAGGGGATGGATTGCTGAAGGCAAAGCCGCTGACTTTACGGTCATTGACCGCGATGTATCGGAAAGCCCGCAAGCTTTGCTTGACGTTAAGGTACGAATGACGGTTGTGAACGGGAAAATCGCGTACCAGTCGTAGGCTGGCGATATGTATACTAAAAACCTTCAACTTCACTTTTCACGTGAGGTTGAAGGTTGTTCGCTTTTACAAGCCACGCTGTAGGAAGCGGTCTGCATTTTTTATACTGGACCACAGATCAGAGCTTGCCCCGCCCGGATACCAGTAGGCGAAGCCTGCAAATCCTTCATCCTGTCCCAATCGATACTTAAGGGTAAAGGATCGTCCTTCCTCCAGCCATAGCTTATGCCGCTGCGTGTCTTTGTAAGACACCGTATACTGCTGAACATCCTTATTCCACACCGGTTTGGAAGAGGCACGGGACATGAGCTGATTTTGCTCATTTAGTGAAATGTCAGAGGAAGCAACTGATTGGCCGCTCGCATTGAGCGTCCAATTCCTTGTAAATAAAGGCAGCGCCAATATTGCCTTGCTAGGATCGGTCGTTTGCTCAAAGCGTCTCACGCTTTCACGGAGCCATGGCAATGAGGATACGGAGCCGGGAGTCGAGCTGCCTCCCCAATGCTCGTCATATCCCATGAGGATCATATAGTCTGCCGCAGCGCCAAGCTGCTTATAATCAAAGGCGGCAGTCCAGTCCGTGCCGTAATCAGGCGATACGCAAATGGCCAGTACAGCATTCAGGCTTTTCAGCTTGGCTTTTAATTGCTGGATGAACAATGTGAGATTGGCTCGATCCTGTCCGTCTACATTTTCAAAATCAATGACAAGCCCGTCCAATTTATGGACAGATACGGCATTGACAAGCTGGTTTATAGTTTTACTCCGTAAAACCTCACTGGACAAAATTTGATGGGTCATCGTCAGGTTGGAGCGATTGCCGACCATAGCCCAGACTTTTTTATGATGCTGTTTGGACCAGGCAAGAAGCGGCGAATCCGTATAGTCGCTGAGGCTGCCTGTTTCGTTTAGAAAAAACCAGCGTGGTGACAGCGTGTTAATGTTGGACTGCAGCACGGTGTTTTCAAACTGCTGAACGGTTTGGTCATATTGCCACCCTAGTCGGATAGAAGTGGCGGAGGAAGCGGTTGGCCGGGCATGCTGCGTGGAATACGCCAGCAGACGTTCCAGTATGGCCGCTGTTTCTTCTCGGGTGAGGGAAGATGTGGGGTGAAAATACTTGTTTTCACCTTTCATAAAGCCGTAACGATTCACGGTGTTGACAGCTTCAAGCGCCCAATCTGCAATCTCATCAGCATCTGTGAAAGAGGAAGTGGCTTCTCCTGCTCCCCCCGAAGAGCGGATAAGACGTGCGATCATCAAGGCCGCTTCTTGTCGGGTTACAGAATGGTTGGGCTGGAATGTAGCGGCCGTTCCTCCTTGGACGATATCAAGCTGGGAAGCAGCTTCGATCCAGCCGTAATACCACGCCTGTTTGGATACATCCCGATAGGAAGCAACGGTCGCTTTTACAGACTGCAGACCGAGCGTGCGATCCAGTGCAGTAACCCATTCGGCTCTCGTAACTGCTTTTTTGGGGGAGAAGAAGCCTGGTTGTGTACCTGTCAAGATCCCTTTAGCGTGCAGGGAAATGATAGATTGATAGGCGTAGCTGTGTGAAATATCCTGAAACGCTACGCCGGATGCTGCTGCCGGGGCAGCTAAATATGAAGTGGATGTGGTGAATATCGTTATGGCTGTAGTCGCTGCCAGGGTGAGCCGGGTTAACCAACGTGATCGCTTGGAACTCATACCGAATAACCTTCTTTTTTTATGATAGATTGTAGATACATGGATCGTCACTCGACGAATAATACTATCAAAAATAGTAAATTTATTCATTGCTAAATTGCTGGAAAAATATCAAAAACCCCGCTACCTGTAGGGTAAGCGGAGCTAGATTTTGAAACTATGCTTTTTTGGCATACATAATACCGATGGTCTGAGGTCCACAATGACTCGATATGACGCACCCGGCTGTAGCCAACAGCACCTCTTGTGCATTCGTTTCTTCCTTCAAACGAGCTTGCAGCATGAGCGCATCTTCCTCGGCCAAAGCATGTACGACAATGATGATGTCGTTATCCATCTGATCCCGCTGGTTCAGGGCGTTTTGCAGCATCTGATCCAGTGCTTTTTCACGTTTGCCACGGACTTTGTATGCAGGCGTCATTTTTCCGTCAATGACTTTGATGACCGGACGAATTTTGAGCAGACTGCCGATCAGGTTCTGCATTCCTGAGCATCTGCCGCCTTTGTACAGATATTCGAGTGTATCAATGACAAATTCCGTATCCACCAACGGTCGGGTTTTCGTCAGCATCTCTACAATCTGCTCCATCGTATTGCCATTTGCTGCTGCGCGTACAGCTTTCATCACAAGCAGGCCAAAGCCGCATGATAAATTCAGAGAATCAAAGACCGTGATGCGGCCTTCCGGGAATTCAGAGGCAGCGAGCAGTGCATTTTGATACGTCGAAGACAGCTCAGAAGACAGACTGATATATAGAATGTCGTCCCCTTGTTCTATGTAGGGAGCAAAGGCTTGAATAAAATCAGCTGGAGAAGGTGCAGCGGTGCGCGGCAATTGTCCCTCGCGGCTTACACGCTGAAATAATTGTTCCGGCTGAATGTTCACCCCGTCCTGTAATGCTTCATCACCAAACACGGTATACAATGGTACAATGCTAATCTCGTATTGTTGGCGCCAGTCGGCAGGAATATCACTGGTACTGTCCGCAAAAATTTTGATTTTGTTCATACATAGAATCCTCTCTGTGTGATGCGGGAAAATTATAAAGATTGTACGGAGGAAGGATAAATATCCGCAGTGCTATTCGGAATGGCAAGGCCGATGGCAAGAAGTGCAATAAAGCCCACAATAATGAGTGCATTAATGATCAATCCTGTGATAGCAAAGGCCTTCTTACGGTTTTTCAATGCGATTCCAATAATACCGACCACAAGTCCGCTACAATTCAGCAACAGACTGCCTAGAAAAATAAAAGGAAGCAGCACCGTTCCGGTTTGTTGCAGAACGACTTCCGGATTCATTGTTTGGTACTGGCTGAAATGAGCAAGCAGATTAATGACCATAATAGCCATAATAATATATCCGATCAGACTGACGAGCGACATAATAAATGAAGCAATCCCGGGACCGGAGTGCTTGAGCTTGACCGGAGGCTGGAACACAGGAGCTTCTGAAAAAACAGGGTGCTCCTCAGACGCAGCAGGCTTTTGCAAATCAGGATCTTGGTAACTCATGGTTTCAACTCCTTGAACATAGTCCGAACAGGTACTAATTTTCCACAAAATAAACAAAAAAGCAAGCCATCTTACACATTACCCTCCAAAAGGCAAGGTCTAAACATCAAATTCTGCAGGAATCCAACCATGCAGGCTAGCTGGTAAACTTCATACCTATTCGATAAAATAAGAAGAACGTTGGGATTAATGAATGAGAAGAAAGGAGTACATAAATATGCAACGTAGATGGATAATTGTGGGATCCATAATGATGCTGTTGGCAGTAGCCATTGGAGCGTTTGGAGCACATATTGTGAAAGCGCGAATTGACGCGGATGCATTAGCTGTGTATGAAACAGGTGTAAAATATCATATGATTCATGCTGTCGGTTTGCTGATCATTGCATTGGCTGCCGGGCAATGGGGGGCTTCAAACCGTTTAAGATGGGCAGCGCGTCTGCTGTTCACGGGTATAATTTTGTTTTCCGGCAGCCTGTATGTGCTAAGTTTGACCGGAATCCGTGTCCTGGGTGCTATTACCCCATTGGGGGGCGTTTGTTTTATTGCAGGCTGGGTATGCCTGGCCTGGGCTGCGATGGGGCTGAAGAAAGAGGATTAGTGACCCGATTCGGGAATACGAAAAAAGAGAATCAATAGGAAAAGCGTATCGCTTTCCTATCAGTTCTCTTTTTTTCATGCTTTAGTTCGTGTTGGAAGTCATAGTGTTTACGTTGTAATTTCATCAATTTCATTCATTTTAAAGGAGTACACTTGCTTCTCATCCACATGATACACACTCAGCAAGTTGTTAGCATGATCCAGGTTGAGAATGCGGCAGGGAATGCTGCGCTGTCCGCCATAGCGATTCACGATTAAACGCACAAGTGTATTATCTTGTATATAGCGTTGAATCCATTCATATGTGTTAAGTTCTTGTTGTGTTGCAGGCTTTGGCTGTGTGCGGGATTGTTTGATCTCTTGAACGGCAGCTGGCTTAGTCATAACCGCGGCGGACTTCTTTTTAGAAAACCTCTCCGCAAGCTTAGTGGCGGGGTCCAATGAGTCGTTACCAGACTGTTTTTTTAGATACAAAGCAGCTTCGATTAAATTACCAAGTTCGATGCCAGATTGAATCCGACTATCGGCAATTTGATCATGTTGGCTCAAGAGGTTAAGCAAGAACTGAAGGGCCTCTACGTTCGAACGACCTTTAACTAATACATCAACATTAAATAAATAACTGGTTTCGTCTTGATTTGATTCCTTTTTCATACATCCTCCAGCCCAAGCCCTGGGTATATAGTCTTTTATATTATTTATCAATATATCATTAAAATGTAATCTATCATAGTACCTTAGGCCCTAATATTGGATATTAACAAAAATTAACTCTGCATAAAGACCTATGCATCAAAATTTCTTGAAACTGTCCGAATTGTAGGCTTAAAGCCCATTATAAATATATATCGAGAATAAATGAGGTGGAGGGCGAAATCAAGAGGTTTAAATTTTAAATATTTTACAGTTAGCAAAATAGGAAAAGACCCCTCAATAAAAGGGGTCTTCGACATATCCAAAACGTGGTCATATTATTATAATTGCTATGAAAACAGGTTTTAGCATGGCCCCGTATTGGACACAGGTCCATTCATGTTCATAGTCATTTCCCTTTGCTTTACTGGTTGGAGTAGACACGCACACATGGATGGGGGCCTCGGGTTTAACGGGGTACTTTTTTTCGATGCATTCGAATTCCTCCCAAAGGATTTTCTTATCGGAAGCGTGGGTTTAATTTCACCTGTGAGCCCTTGCCGCCCGTCTGGATTCCAGTGTCCTTCACTCCGGCTTCCTTTAGGTCGACCAGCAGTCGCTCCAGCACCGCTTTGGCGACAGGGGCTTCCTTCGCGCCGGATGATTTGACAACCAACTGTACTGGCTTGCCGGAACGCAGATATTTGTCTGCCTGACGCAGCTTCGTATCGTAATCATGCTCTTCAATATGAGCAGTGAAGCGCAGCTCCTTGATTTTTCCTTACCGCTCTTTCCAACAGCTCGCCCGACATTTGTTTTGCGTGCTGCGGACTCTTTTTGCGCGAGCGCTTTCCCCTTGCCCTTCGGAACCAGGGCGCAGGGCGGTGGGCTGCTCATCAATGAGGTACAGACCAGGTCCGCCCCTTTGGATTGGGCCATAGCCAAGGCTTCTGCCTTGGAGACCATACCGAGCTGCTCCCCTCCGAGTCCGGTGAGCATCACCTCGTCCGCCTTAATTTGCTCGTTGATTAATACTGCCACGTTAATGCAGCCTCCCTTTAAAACAATGATAAAGCTATCATAAACGGAACACGTTTGCGATTCAATTTGGATTTCTGACTAACGAGTAGCCGCACTTTTGCAAAAAATTGCTGCTTACACTATTTCAATAGAATCCTTATTGACAAAAATCGTTAACCCCTATACCCTTTTTAGTGATAATGATAATCATTGTCTAAGGCGACGTATACATATAGGGGTGAATGAAGAGGAATGAAGAAAAAGTGGAATGGTCTACTGTTATTTATGGTCTTTACTATTATGCTGGGTGGTCTGCTGGCTGGCTGTGGTCAGGTGGGGGATAGCTCGAAGACGGGAGCCAGTCCGGGACCTAAACAGACGACTCCAGCGGCTGGACCAGTGACGGTGCAGGATGATCATGGGGAAGTCAAGCTGGACAAGCCGGCAGAACGTGTCGTTGTACTCGAATGGACGTTTACCGAAGATCTGATTGCACTTGGGGTGCAGCCTGTCGGAAATGCGGACAATGCAGACTACAAGCTGTGGGTGACGCCAGAGGCGAAGCTGGCTGATTCCGTTACGGATATAGGCACACGGGGCGAACCGAATCTGGAAGCAATTGCGGTGCTCAAGCCGGATCTTATTATCTCTAACGCAGATAATAATGCAGCCATCTATGCACAACTTAAGGGGATCGCACCAACGATAGAATACGATCCTTATAAAGGGAACGGCTATGATTATGACCGTATGGTCGAAATTTTCAAGCAGATCGCTGTGGCTACCGGGAAAACCGAGCAGGCTGATAAAGTTCTAAGTGAGCTTGACCAGCATTATGTAGAGGCAAAGGCTGCATTGGAAAAAGCGGGAAAAACGGACTTCCACTACGCGCTGACACAGGCCTTTACGGCTCAAAATGCCGCCAGCCTACGCATGTTCAAGGACAACTCAGTTGTAGTGGAAACACTGTCGAAAATCGGCATGGTGAACGATTGGAAGTCGGACAAGACTGAGAAATACGGATTTAGCACGGTTGGCATCGAAGCCCTGCCTGCTGTACAGGACAGCAATTTCATCTACATTACGCAGAAGACGGACGATGTTTTCGGAACCGCCATGAAGAACAATTCGGTCTGGAACGGACTGAACTTCGTCAAAGGCAAACGAACCTATCCGTTGGATGGAACAACATGGACCTTCGGTGGCCCAATCTCATCCAAAGTGCTGGTTGACCAAGTGGTCGGGGTTCTGACGAAATGACCCAGACAGGCACAGCAGGATTGTCGAAGGTCTGGCGTGTAGGGGGCATCTTTGGGGGCGGTTTGGCCGTCCTTGCTGTGCTTTTTTTTGTAAGCTTGTGCTATGGAGAGTCATCCATACCATTGCGTACAGTCATTGAGGCGTTGGTCCAGCGACAGAATACACTGGACCACAATATGATTTGGGATTTGCGAATGCCACGCACGGTCATTGGAATCCTGGCTGGCGGTGCACTGGCGATTGCTGGTGCATTGTTGCAGGCGATTACCAAAAATCCGTTGGCAGCTTCTGATACACTCGGAATTAACGCTGGAGCCTACTTTGTAGTTGTGCTTGGTGCGGTGATGTTCCCTGGCTTACTGCATCAAGCGCCGTTTCTGTTCGCTGCCATAGGCGGTCTGCTGGCGGCAATGCTCGCTTATTTCATGGGCGGCGGGCGAAAGGGAAGTCCAATTCGATTGGCGCTTGCGGGCTTGATTGTATCTATGGTCCTCGGTTCGTTTACCGGAGCACTGCATATCTTTTATTCTTTTGAAACACAGGGGCTGTTTCTCTGGGGTTCCGGCTCACTGGTGCAAAACGACTGGAGCGGTACGATTTACGCCTGGCCCTGGGTCGTAGGGCTTTCAATTATTGCAATTCTGCTGTCGAGGCAGTTCGATGTTCTCGATCTGGATGAGTCCACATCCACGTCCCTGGGGCAAAGGGTTGGCTTGACGCGGGCTGTGGGTATTGTATTATCGGTACTGCTGTCGACGGTTACGGTGAGCGTCATCGGACCTATCGGGTTTGTGGGGCTGGTTGCTCCGCATTTGGTACGCTTAAGCGGCCTGAAAATGCACCGCTGGGTACTGCCCGGCACTTTCCTATGGGGAGCGCTACTGCTAACGGGCGCTGACGTGCTGGCGAAAATGGTTCACCAATCAAGCATGAATCTGCCAACTGGAGCAGTTATGGCATTGATTGGGGCCCCGTGGTTAATTTGGCTGATTCTCTGGAAGATGAAGCTGCCTTCCGGCAGTGGCGGACAGTCTTCAATGAACATAGGTGTCCGTGCACGCAAATTGCCTTTCGGCAGGCTGGCCACGCTGTTCGGGTGCGTAGCTGTGCTGTTGACCGTATTCAGCCTGATGTTTGGGGGAATGCGTATTCCGGTAGGCGATCTGCTGTCTGGATTGTTCGGCGGGGAGAGCGCGAATTCGGCCTTGCTACAGTTCCGGATTCCACGCACGCTGGTGGCGGCCGGGGCAGGCATCGCGATTGCGGTTAGCGGCGTTTTGATTCAACTGGCTGTTCGTAATCCGTTAGCCGATGCTTCGATCATCGGGGTCTCTTCAGGAGCCGGATTCGGCGCGCTTGCAGTGATTATCTTGTGGCCCGGTCTGCCCGTATATATGCTGCCAGTCGCGGCAATCGCCGGAGCAACGGTCTCGGCGGCGGTGATTTTCTTTCTGTCCTGGAACAAGCATCTGAACCCGTCTGTTGTGATATTGCTTGGGATTGCCGTATCGGCAATTGGATCAGCCGGAATTCAGGTGTTGATCATTCAGGGCTCACTGTGGGGCAGCACGGGGTATATCTGGCTGACGGGCAGTACCTACGCTCGAAGCTGGGGACAGGTGATGACGATTCTGGCCTTTCTACTCGTGCTGCTGCCAGTAGCCTGGTGGCTGGCTCGTCGCTTCGATCTTTTGGTATTTGACGATAGCAGCGCCATGGGACTGGGGCTTCCGGTGCGGCGCACCCGTTTACTGGCGATGGCAGTGGGTGTACTGCTAGCGGGCGGAGCGGTAGCCTGCGTGGGTACGATTGGCTTCATTGGATTGATTGCTCCGCATATCGTGCGCACGCTGATCGGGCACCATGTACGCCGATCCATTATTCTGTCAAGCATTTTGGGAGCGGTAATGCTGGTGCTGGCTGACACGATCGGACGGACGGTGCTTGCACCGACGGAGATTCCTTCCGGGCTGCTGATCGCCCTGATTGGCGCTCCATATTTCCTGTACTTGATGTATCGCTCCAATAAAATCAAATCAGTGTAGTGAAGCTGTACATGATAAGGCTGTTCCCAAACGGATTTTCCGAGGGGGAACAGCCTTTTTATGAATTGAGTGCAGTTGAAGTAAACGTGCGTTAAACTAGAGAGGGAAGGTAGAGAAATAACGTAAGTTTGAAAATTAATAGAGAAAATTTCTATGTAAACCCTACCAAAAGGGAGCTTAAGTAAGTATCTGAAAGGTATATGATAATGTTCCAGAAGATGGTACAATGGATTGCGGAAAGGCTATACAATCATCGGATTGCAATAGTCCTCTTTAAATGTTGATTATCCTAACAAGTTCCTGATAAGGGGTGGTTAAATTTGTCCAATACAACCACGATACTCACAGAGATAACGAAGCATATGAAAGATCATGATTTAATTCTAAGCGACCTAGCGAGAGAAGCAGGAATGAATCCGGGGACCATGAGTAGTGTTATTAATGGGAATCGTACTCTTTCAGTGGATCAGCTTGATCGAATTACGAAAGCGATGGGGCATCCTGTCGGCTATTACTACGAACGTTATGTGTCTGAATATTTAGCAGAGGCTAACCCGAATTGGCGTCGAATGAGTCCTTTCTTACATAATTGTGCAAAATTAAATAAATTGGACTGTATTCACGAAGTTGTAAATCTGTTGATGGATAAACTAGGCTATTCAGAATCCTTATTTGAGCTTGCGGAAGAACTATTTCATGAGAAGATGTACCAGGCGGCAGCCATACTTTATGAAAATGTAGCTGTAAGTGAGAAGAAACAATACTCAGAACGTTTGGCGATGTGTCAGTACCGCTTGTTCCAAACAAGGCAAGGAGACAACCAGGAGAAAAACTATGAAGCAGCAGTTCAATTTGAAATATATGTTGAACGGTTAGATGAGATAGATCAGCTAGAGGCGTTAAAGGATTTGGCGAATACATATCGTTCGTTACGTAAATGGGACAAAGTAGAATTATTCGCTAAAGCTCTAGGAAATAAGGCCAAAATTCAATATAATTTGGAGCAAAAAGGGTATCATGTAAAAAAAGGAAATGCGAAGAAACCTAATTTTCCTTTGTTTGCGTATTGGGCATTCTCGCATTTACTTCGTGCACAAGCCTGTGATGAGAGAAAAGATTATGAGAAGGCACTTCAGCATATTAGAAAGTATACTGATTTAAGCTGGGTTACGGATACAGATGAAGAAACTTTGGAATGGAAAAACAAATATGAAGACTGGGCGGTAGTAAATACGTACGTAAATAAGCTTCTTTCTGGCGATAAGAGTGTTCTTCCCAATTACGTAGCTTATATCTCTTCAAGAAAAGACGAGGTTCTGCCCGCGCTTGATAATATCCTTGAGGCGGCTAACCGATATCAATTTGATGTAGATGATATTTTAAAGCAATTCGAGGCGAATATTTCATCCTATCTGGAAGAACAGAAGGTTGAGAGCTTTTATACTCAACGTTTTATAACAGAACGCTTTGTGCATTTTTCAAAAGAAATAGCAGTTTACTATTTGACCAAAGGAAGATTTGCTGATGGCTTTCAATTTTTATTAAACTGTTTGGAAAAATCTGCATCCACCAATAATAAATCGTATATAATTAAATGTATGAGGCTGTATGAGTTTTATCAGGAGTATGCACCATCTGAGACGAAGACAGCGTACAGAAATTTAATGCACGAGGTGGATAAAGATGAAACGTAAAATATTTCTGACCTTTTTAGCAAGCAGTTTTATGTTAGTAGCGATAGTGACTATGCCCTTATATTTTTATAATCAAGGGTCCAGCCATCAATCAACTCACCATGGCGAAATGTAATCATTTCGTTTAGAAATAAGACGATATAATTAGTGAAAGGGCAAGATGGTATGATCCGTCTGGTCCTTTTTTTTATATCACCTGTTTTATTGTACATGCACCATAAGGCTGCTGCGGATACATAGAGTAAATTGAGACTAAATGGACATTTGAGCTATACATCTTCGTTAGGAATAAAGAACCAAATTCATGTCGCATTGTGGAATATATTGTTTTTAATGTAGATAAAAAGAAAAATAATCGGTATATTGGTATAGGAATGATATTCCAGCGAAAAGTCTATTTCATCAGGATTGATTAGAAGATTCCAAATTTCCTAAGAGGGGTGCTAACCTTGAAAAAACTATTGGCTTCCAAGAAAAAACTTTTTTCTATGGTCGGAATATTATCTTTTGCCGTGATTTCTATTAGTTCTATTTCTTTTGCTACTAGCTTTACCGGGGGAAGAAGCTCTGCCAATTTTAATGCATATTATGACTCCTCGGTTTCTAAAAATGGCTATACTGGTGCCTATGATACCGCACGTTCCGATTGGAACGCTGCATCTGGATCAGTAAACATTGGTAAAACGACATCGACGAGTGGGAACCCAGATAGATATTATGTCGGTTCTACAGCCACTTCGGGTTTATTGGG
The DNA here is from genome assembly GCF_002240415.1 of Paenibacillus kribbensis. Classification (NCBI taxonomy): domain Bacteria; kingdom Bacillati; phylum Bacillota; class Bacilli; order Caryophanales; family Paenibacillaceae; genus Paenibacillus; species Paenibacillus kribbensis. The sequence continues at coordinate 3,884,392 of NZ_CP020028.1, read as the reverse complement.
ATTGACAACTCCGTATAAAACAACTGGTGGTGTAGCGGGAGTAAGCGATAAATGGGCATATGCCACAGTGGTGATTTATCACAACCAGATGCAGGCTTATGGTATGAACTCCGTACAAAAAACCTCCAATGCAACCCATGAGGTTGGTCATACGTTATCTCAAGCACATCCATCAACTTCTAGCAGCTCTGTTATGAAACAAGGTATCCAGTCTATCGGTGTTCAATCCTATGACAAGCAATCCTTAATTGCTAAGTGGGGAAACTAATTAGCGTAATTACTAATTTGGGAAAAGGGGTACTGTTATGACTTTTAATAAAAAAATAAAGCTGGGTATTTCTGTATTAGCGATAGGGGGATTCATTGCTTCAGGGGGTCTTTTTTTTACATCTACGAACGCTTCTCCAAAATTTTCAGAACTGAATACTCCCAAAATTTCGCTGGAAGCTTCTTATATTGATTATAAAACTGTAAGCGAATTGGACTCCAATGCAGAGCTTATTGTGATAGGGACTCCTTTGCAGGGGTTTGATAATCGACAACATATCGTTACAAGCTTTGATGATGGTACGATACAAGACTTTTATACACTTACGAATATAAAAATTGATAAAGTAATTAAATCACCCGAAGGCACAGCATTAAACGTAGAAGAGCCTCTGTCTATCGTGGAACCGATTTCTTATATTGATGATGCTGGAGGCAAGAAAAAAATAGCCTATGAGGATTATACTGAGTTGAAGCAAAATGAAAAAAGTATTATTTTTCTCAAAAAAAATACACAAGGGCAGTATAGTGTGATCAATATGGATCTTGGCAAGTTTGCTATTGAGTCATCATCTCAATCTCCCAGTTCTTCGGTGGATAAACAAGACTCCAAAGAACAATTTAGAGAATCTGTGTTGGAAAAATATGGATTAAAATAAAATCAAAAAAAGACCTGTTTTTTGAATAAAACCAAAGAACAGGTCTTTTTAGTTAATTTTTAGTTTTCATGAGTAATTTTTTTATTGAATTTGTGGAGTTGACTGATAATTTATATGCAGTATGGGGATCTTTCTTATTTATATACATAGCATTGCTGGTCGAATCGTTAGAGTTAATCCATAAATAATAAGACTCTTCAGTTTCATCCTTGTGGAAAGTAAGCTCGTAATTTGGAGAAGCTGTATTAACAATACCTGATATTTTTTCTGATGTATTCATTGCATTGATAAAAATCTTGGTGTCAGTTTTATCCTTGAATGTAGCAAGTACATCTTTTTTAGTCAGCTGTTGCAGAGTGGTGTCCTTTTGTAGTTTATAAACGATAAGCGTCTCCTGTTCCTTTGCGCTTTGAGCAATAACTTCTTTTTCTGCGATAGAGCTGTAAGTAGTTATTAACAACAGCACGATAGTCAAAAATAAGATTCTACTTTTCCGCATAATAAGAGCTACCCTCTTTCTGAATTTTGCCTATTTGCTTTATAGACGATCTATATTGGAAAAATGTTTCAGTTTGAAAAAATGGAAGAGCCTATAGCCCCGAGAAGGTATCTAAAGTAAATAACTGAAAGGTATATAGCTTTGTTCCAAAAGATGGTACAATTATGGGTGATAAATTGATTTATTCAACTACATATGGCGAGTCTACGTTGAAAGGGTGGTTTATTCATGAAAATCACACTTACGATTAGAGCAGAATTGGAACAATATCTAAAACATAAGGGTTTGAGCATGACCGAGTTTGGACACATCGTTGGTTTAAATGTAGGTACGGTTAGCAGTATTGTTACTGGAAATCGTGTTTTATCCGTTAACCAATTGGATCGCATAACTACCGGGATGGAATTACCGCCAGACTATCTTTATGAACGTTTCATTGAAGAATGTATTAAGGAAGAACCGCTGAACTGGCGAAGAATTAGTCCTTTTTTGTACCGATGCGTAGAGCTTGACCGACTTGATTGCTTGCAGCGCGTTGTATTTCTGCTGTTGGATAATCCTAAATATTTGCCATCGCTCTTTGAAGTTGCTGAAAATGTATACAAAGACGGTTACAATGAAGCAGCGGCGTTCCTGTACGAAAATGTAGCAGTAAGCGAGAAGAATCAACATTCGGATAATTTTGCAGTTTGCCAGTATCGATTGTTTACGATTCGTATTGGAGACGATCAAGAGAAAAACTATGATGCGGCTGTTCAATTTGAGCCTTACGTTGAACGGTTAGATGAGATAGATCAGTTAGAGGCGTTAAAAGATTTGGCGAATACATACCGTTCGTTACGAAAATGGGATAAATTAGAACTATTCGCTAAAGCTATGGGAGACAAGGCTAAAATTCAATACAAACTGGAGCAGCAGCGATACCATGTGAACAAAGACAATTCGAAGAAACCCAATTTTCCTTTGTTTGCTTATTGGGCATTCTCCCATTTACTTCGTGCAGAAGCTTGTGAAGGGAGGAAAGACTACGAGCAAGCACTTCAGCACACTTATGCTTACGCCGATTTGAGTTGGGTGAATGCTACGGATGAAACTGCTTTGAAGTGGAAGAGGCAATATGAAGACTGGGCAGTAGTGAATACGTTTTTAATTAAGCTTCTTTCTGGCGATAAGAGCGTTCTTCCCAATTATGTAAATTATATTTCTTCAAGAAAAGATGAAGTTCTTCCTGCACTTGATATTATTCTTAGGGCGGCAAATCGGTATCATTTTGATGTAGATGTTATTTTAAAGCAATTTGAAGGAGAAATTGCCTCTTTTCTGGAGCAGAAAAAAGTGGAAGGGTTGTATACTCAACGCTTCACAACGGAGCGATATACTCATTTCTCAAGGGAATTGGCGATCTATCTTTTGCGTAAGGGGAGGTTTTCAGACGGCTTCGCATTTTTGTTCAGTTGTTTGGAAAGGTCTGCTGAAGCTAATAATAAAATACAAGCCATCAGATGTATGAGGTTGTTTACACATTTTAAAGAACATGCATCTGCTCATACGAAGGCAGTCTACGGAAATCTGATTAAAGTGGTTAACGAAGATGAAGAGTAAGTTGATCGCCCTTCTAGGAATGTGAAAATAAAATGGTCTCAAGTTCAAGATCACAGTAGAACCTGGAAAATTGACTATGATCAAGAGGTTCAAGCATTACAAGCTTTCATAGCAATTTTTAATTTACTGATCTGTACTGTTTCATTCTATTAAAATCTTATAAACGACAGAATTTTGTGACCGCATTTGTGACCTTTTTGAGGGGGATAAGCATGTGATTGTGCATCATACTCCTGTAAGGTCTGCTCAAATGGTTGTTTGAGTTGAGTTGATCCATAACAAATCTATTGAAAGGTTATTAAAAAGAAGATATTTGTATAAATATCAGCAGGGAAGAGAATAGTAAATGAGATAATTTCAAAAGAGAGCGTTAAGCCAGCACAGGTGAGATTCACGGGGATTTTGAGACTTTCCTATTTATGACATAAATAAAGACCCCGTGCGGGGTCTTAAGAATTTTTTCTAACTGTAACTTTGGTTGTTTGAGTGTCAGAACTTTTAGTGATAATCAGTAAGTACTTAATATTGTTTTTCTCTACTGATATTACTTTGTTGCTTTCGACTTCAGTTAATTCCCACCCCTCACCTTTAAGTTCTTCTTGATATGCTGCATTAAAATTTTCAAAAGGTTGAGGAACTTCGTATTTTTTTAAATCTTTAGCAGATTTTTCATCAACTTCGATGGCCGTGCTGGGAACAGGTAAATTGTTAAGTTCTTGAACATTTTCATATTCAGTACTCACCTCTTGGGTCGAACTGTTTGTTACATTTGAGCATGATGTAAGGATCATTAATAATACTAAACAAATCAAGCGCATAAAACACCTCAGTCATTTGGGCTTCTTTTTGCAGTACCAGTTTGGGAATCAGAATAGAGAGACGCTGAAACAGTCTTATACTGCTACCACATTACAGATATCTTGACCATAAATGGAAGACTGTTGGCCTAAACGTCTCAGACGCTATCCAGGTATTTGAACATGGTAACGACGACTGGACTCGTATCATTGAGTCCCTGTACAATACCAATCTTACCACTAATGATCTGATTAACATGCTCAATATTCCTCATGAAGCAACAGGTATCCGCAATGATATGCAAGTCAACCTCAATACAGTTGAACGCCGTAATGATTTCATTAGCCTAATTAATCAACGTTAACGGTGAAAGTACATTACTTTTACTTCACCATTGAAGGACGAATACCTTCAGAGTAATCAGCTATCAGATGAACACTTCATGCAATTGTACGTTGTGAATCCTGTGGAATCATTGTCTGTGTATTTTCTTGAGTCCATTGATATTATCTCGTATTGAGAATGGCGAGAAGCTGGGGGAACATGTGAAAAGGAGATTGTTCACGCTATTGGTCGAGTATACAATAGAAGAAATTGCAGAGTGTCACCAAGTAGTAGATATGCTGTGCAGTGTTATAGACCGATTAAACAAAATCTGAGTTTCACAACAATTGAAACCGATTTATGAATCAGTATTTTATTTCACAAGACGTTATGAATCATGGGATCGGTTACTATAGATAAAACAAATATTACATTAGAAGGAGTATATAATGTTAACAACAAAACAAGAAGAAAGTCTAAGTAAATTTATGAGTAAAATTCTGAGACACACACCTGAACAATTTGGAATTGCTCTGGATCATGAGGGCTATTGTGATATTCAGGACCTGATTAAAGGGATTAGATCAGAGAATAGATGGACTGATGCCAGTGAGTCGGATATCAAGCAAGTAGTAAAGAATTGTGCAAAGCAAAGGTATGAGATTGTTAATGGGTACATAAGGGCTAATTATGGACACAGCGCAGGCAGATTAGATTATAAGGAAGCTACTCCACCAACAATTCTATATCACGGTACAAACACAAAGGTACTAAATAAAATCCTCACTGAAGGTATTAAACCAATGGGCAGAAAGTATGTACATCTGTCTGAATCCCTTGAGTTTGCAATCTTAGCGGGCAAAAGACGTGGAGAACTAGTTATTCTCGAAGTAGACACAGCAAAGGCATTGGGTAAGCAAGTGAAGTTTTATAAAGCAAACAATGGTGTTTGGCTTGCCGATCATGTACCCCCACGGTACTTAAAGAAGTTTGAATAAAGAGCAAACTTTAATTCTGATGGCTACAAAAAATAACTGTTGTTTACGTAACTTAAAAAACATGCATCTGCTCATACGAGGGAAGTCTACGGAATCTAAAGTATGAAGAGTAAGTTGGTCCCGACCTTCTAGGAATGTGAAAATAAAATGGTCTCAAGTTCAAGATCATAGTAGAACCTAGAAAATTGACTATGATCAAGAGGTTAGATGGAGTTATCCGTCTAGCCTTTTTATTGCCTGTTCTGTTATACATGAATAAGCCTCTAAATATTTTATAGGTATCCACGGACGTCCACACCCACCCGAAAATGATGCATAAAATATCCCGGATGAACAAAGAGGAGGTGCATGTAATAACCATGATACACATGGAACCTATACAAGTGGGTGAGCATACATTTATCGGAGTCGAGGTCAAACTGCCTAAAACAACGCTGTTGACGATCTCTAACTCCCGTGGTTACATCATGTGTGGTGCACTGGATGTTGGATTGCTCAATGAGCGGCTGGCGGATCGGAAAATTCTTGCTGCACGGGCTGTGGGGGTTAAAACACTGGAGCAATTGCTGGAAGCGCCGATGGAATCGGTGACGACGGAGGCGGAGCAACTGGGGATCAAGCCAGGTATGCCAGGATACGAAGCACTTTTAAAACTAGTCTAAATAAAGTTAATATACTATGCCGCACAAAAGAAGAGGAGCAAGAAACGAATAAACCGGAGCTTATTGGCTCCGGTCTTTTTGATGAGGAATCCCTATATCACTAAAGCAATTTTAGCCCTTATACGAGCTGTTTGATCTGCAAGAACAGATTAATCCGCAAACAAAGCGGTCAGACTGTCGTTAAAGGGAGCTTGGACAATCCCTTTTTCGGTAATGATGGCGGTAATGTACTCATGAGGGGTAATGTCAAAAGCCGGGTTGTAGACTTTGATGCCCTGCGGAGCTGTCCTTTTGCCAAAGCTTTCCGTAACCTCCTCCGCAGAACGTTCCTCAATGGGGATATCTGCGCCTGTTGCGGTCTGCAAATCAATTGTAGACAGCGGCGAAGCTACATAAAAAGGAATGCCATGCGCCTTTGCCAGCACAGCCAGGCTATAGGTGCCGATTTTGTTGGCCACATCGCCGTTAGCGGCCACTCGGTCCGTGCCGACAATGACGGCCTGTACCCATCCTTTGGACATCACCATGCCCGCCATATTGTCACAGAGCAGCGTTACGTCAATGCCTGCCTGCTGAAGCTCGAAAGCGGTCAGGCGCGCACCCTGCAACACAGGGCGGGTTTCGTCGGCAAATACTTTCAGGTGGATGCCATTCTCCTGCGCAAGGTACATGGGCGCGAGCGCTGTTCCGTATTTTGCTGTTGCCAATCCGCCAGCATTGCAGTGAGTGAGTACGCCCATTCCGTCCTCGAACAAAGGTAAAGCATGGATGCCGATCTGGCGGCATACTTCCTCATCCTCTGCCTGAATGGCTATCGCTTCACGCTCCAGCCCGGCATTCCAGTCCTCCACCAGTCCTCCACCAGCCTCAGCGATAAGTTCCCCGGCCCGCTTCTTCATGCGGTCCAATGCCCAGAACAGGTTCACGGCAGTTGGTCGTGATGTAGCCAAATACCCGCACACACCGTGTACATGCTCCAGCCATCCGGCAGCGTCTTCGTTGCTGTAGGCGGAAGCTCCCAGTACTACGCCGTAGGCCGCAGCCATGCCGATGGCAGGCGCACCGCGTACCTTCATCGTATGAATGCCATCCCACACTTCCTCGGCTGTGAACAAATCCAGCATGACAATCGTTTCGGGCAGCAGACGCTGATCCAGCATGGACAAGCGGTCGCCTTTCCACACCAGCGAAGACAGAGCCTGACCGCTGGATACTTCGGCTTCAGCAGAGGTTACGGGGGTGGATTGCTTCTTTTCACTCATATCCATTAAGCTCCTTTATTTTGGACAGCCGTTGCTGTCCGAACAATGTCTCCCAGTTCCTGAATCGAATGCAGCTTACGGTTGCGCAGAACTAGGTTTTTTCCGATAGATAACGCCAGACGTTCAGCGGCTTCCTTGAGGTCAGGATCGGCAATTGTATCGATATCCGCTACATGCGACAGGCTGATAATGCGGCGAATCACTTTGCAGCCTGCAAAACCGATCGTATCTTGCAGCACTTTTTGAAGATACAAATCCTGATATCCGGTCGTACGTGCCATAGGGTCGGTGACATGCTCGTCCCAAAGCTTGCGGAATCTGCCTTCAAACTGCTCCCACACCTGAATCGCTGTCTGCAAAAGCCAGTCACGGCGTTCCTGTACAGCCGTCTCCCCAGAAATCCAGCCGGGCTGGGCTGCGTAGTTCAATAGCAGATTGGCAATTACCGCTCCGATATCAAAGCCCATCGGCCCGTAGTAGGCAAATTCGGGATCAATGACTTTGGTAGACTCTGTTGTTACAAAAATACTGCCAGTGTGAAGATCGCCGTGCAGCAGCGCTTCTGTCCGTGTCAGAAACTTTTCCCGCAGCAAAGCCACTTCCAGATGAAGGGCCTGATCTGTCCGGAGTACCTCTGCTTCGTCTTCAATATACTCACCGTAGTTGTTATTATCCGAGAATCGATATGGTTCATCCAGAATAAGATCCTCCGTTATTTTACAGAGCTCCGGGTTAATAAAGCGTTTAACCAGGTCTTTTTTAGCCTGCTGATTCATGCCCAAATCGGAAGTGAAAAAGAGCGTGCGCGCCAGAAACTCTCCGATATGATCGGCAAAATGCGGATAGGTATTTCCTTCTATTAATCCCTTGCGCATGATGGTGTGTGAGCTAAGATCTTCCATCACGGTCAACGCAAGCTCGTCGTCAAAGGCTAGTACGGCAGGAACCAGTTCAGGGCAAATTTGATGTTCCTGCTGAAGTGCCTCGCGTTCAATGCGAGCACGATCCAGCGACAGCGGCCAGGATTCACCTATAATCTTCACATAGGGAAGTGCCTGTTTGGCAATGATACTCTTGTCAGATTCAGAATCCGTAATATGAAAAACCAGATTCAGGTTGCCATCACCGATTTCTCGGCATTTCAGACGGGCTTCCTGACTAAAAAATCCGGGGATGTTCTTCACGAACTCGATTGCTTCTTCTGTCGTTAAAGGATGATATTGGGACAACGAAGTCACCTCCATAAATTGTGCGCGGTAAAATACGAAAAATATTACAATATTAAACCAAGTATTTTGATAGGTTAGAGAAAGTATAACGAAAATCAGTGAAGTTTTGTACATTTTTTTTCTTGGTTTCATCGCCATGCAGAAAGGGTAATGAATAAGCAGACGTCCGGTAGGTGATCATCATGATGCCGCTAGAGTCTCCTCGTCAGCATGACGATGGATAAAGGGTAGTCGTTTATGAATGTCAATTTAATAAAAAGGAAGGGATTTATGATGGCTAAAACAACAAGTAACTCGAAAAATACACAAACCAATTCGGTGGAGGAGCTTTTAAACCGTCAAGTCGCTAACCTGAATGTGTTATATGTGAAAATTCATAATTACCACTGGTATGTGAAAGGCTCCAGTTTTTATACACTGCATGCTAAATTTGAAGAGTTGTACAATGAAATTACGTTGAAGATGGACGAGATCGCCGAGCGGCTGCTCGCATTGAAAGGTTCACCTTCCGCAACGCTAAAAGAATACCTGGAGCTGTCCTCCATTCACGAGGCAACCGGCAATGAAGATGCCCCCAAAATGGTACAAACCTTAATTGAGGACTTTGCAACTGTATGTGAAGAGTTTCAAGAAGGGATTGAGCTGGCAGAAAGCTCTTCCGATCAACCTACCGCAGATTTGCTGATCGGCTACAAAGCCGATTTGGAGAAGCATATGTGGATGCTGCGTTCCTATCTCGGCTAATCAGAAGAAATTTCGGTTAAATGTGAATTCGGGCAGTTTAATAGCACCCATACGGATGATGGGCATTCTGTAATAAACCCTTTACATGTAAAACGCTACTGACGTTCTGCTGTCAGTAGCGTTTTTATGGATAAAAGAAGAATTTTCCACCTCAAGTTAGCACAAAAGTAAGTTTATAATGATCTGGAGGATGCATTTGGCTATTTGTGTGCTGGGGAGGATGAACATTTTATGAAGAAAGGCACATAACGCGTGTCTATTGCTTGCACCATCAAAGATATTTATTATAAAATAACTTGAGAATCATTGAGAATCAGTTTAGAATGATTATAAATAAATTTTTAACTATTTTTCTGCTTGAAATCAGGGGGCTCCCCTGTTTAAATATACTTTCTGATTTCGACACCACACTACAATTTTTGGAGGGTATTCCGAATATGGCTACAAACTTTAAGATTGAAGGTCTCAAAGCGACCATTGAAGGTAAGGAAATTTTGAAAGGTATTAACCTTGAAATGAAGGGTGGAGAAATCCACGCTATCATGGGTCCTAACGGAACAGGTAAAAGTACATTGGCTTCCGCTTTGATGGGTCATCCTAAATATGAAGTCACAGAGGGCAACGTAACCTTGGATGGAGAAGACGTGCTGGACATGGAAGTGGATGAGCGCGCACGCGCGGGATTGTTCCTGGCGATGCAGTATCCGAGTGAAATTGCAGGGGTAACAAACTCTGACTTTTTGCGTAGTGCCATTAATGCACGCCGTGAAGAAGGACAAGAAATTTCCCTGATCAAGTTTATTCGTCAAATGGAAAGCAAAATGAAGGAGCTCGAAATGAATCCGGAGTTTGCTCATCGTTATTTGAACGAAGGCTTTTCCGGCGGTGAGAAAAAACGGAATGAAATTCTGCAAATGATGATGATTGACCCGAAAATTGTCATTCTTGACGAAATCGACTCCGGTCTTGATATCGATGCTTTGAGAATCGTGGCTAACGGCGTCAACGCTATGCGTTCTGAAGATCGTGGCTTCCTCGTGATTACTCACTATCAACGTCTGTTGAACTATATTAAGCCTGATTATGTTCATGTAATGATGCAAGGACGTATCGTTAAATCCGGTGGTCCTGAGCTGGCTGAGCGTCTGGAAGCGGACGGTTACGACTGGATCAAGGAAGAGCTGGGCATCGTTGATGAAACTGTAGGACAAGAGGCGTAAGCCGGAAGCGAGGAGGAAAACTGATGAGTACACAAACAATCCTTCCGGTAGATTCCGAGCAACTGCGTGTTCTGTCTGAACGTAACGGCGAGCCATCCTGGCTGATCGAAGACAGACAAAAAGCACTTGAGCTTGCAGGCAAACTGGAGCTTCCGGTATTTGAAAAAACCAAAATCGAGCGTTGGAATTTGAACGATTACGGTCAACATAAAAACAGTGAGGCCATCGCATCGCTGGGGCAGGTTCCCGCAGCAATTGCTGATCTGGTCAAAGAACAGCAGGAGGGCGGTCTGATCATTCAGCGCAACTCCGGTGCTGTATACGTAAAGCTGAACGAGGAACTGGCAGCGCAAGGTGTCATTTTCACGGATTTGCAAACAGCGGTTAAGGAACATGGCGATTTGGTTAAAGCCCACCTGAATACAGTAGTTAAGGCTGAGGAAAATTCATTGTCTGCATTGCATGCAGCACTTTGGAACGGTGGAGTATTTGCTTATGTGCCGAAAAATGTAGAGCTGAACGTTCCGCTTCAGGCTGTTTTCCTGACGGATGATGCGGCAGCGACGTTTGCGCCGCATGTACTGCTCATTGCTGAAAGCCATAGCTCTGTAACCTACGTAGACAATTATGTATCTGCGGATTTGACAACGCCTGTTATTCATAACGGTGCAGTAGAAGTGGTTGCGAATGCGGGAGCCAAAGTTCGTTATGCGACGGTTCACCAGCTAGGGGAGCAAGTAACGGATATTTCTATTCGTCGTGCTACTTTGGGCAATGATGCCGCCATCGAATGGATTGTAGGCGAAATGAACAACGGCAACACAGCCAGCAATACGATGTCTGTACTCAAAGGCAATGGCTCCAACTCGGATGCCAAGGTCATTGCCGTAGGTTCCGGCTCACAAAAGCTGAACTATACGACACAAGCACAGCATTTTGGTAAAAATTCCGCCAGTCAGATGATTACACGCGCAGTAATGCGTGAAGAAGCGTCTTCCATTATTAACGGAATTACAAAAATCGAAAAAGGGGCTACGAAAGCAGACGGTCAGCAAACAGAACGTGTTCTGATGCTTAGCCCGAAAGCGCGTGGTGACGCTAACCCGATCCTGTTGATTGATGAAGATGATGTGACGGCAGGTCACGCAGCATCGGTTGGTCAGGTTAACCGTGAGCAAGTGTATTACTTGATGTCCCGCGGGATTAGTCGTGCAGAAGCCGAACGTCTGATTATTTATGGCTTCCTGGCACCTGTCGTATCTGAAATTCCGCTCGAAGGACTTCAACAGCAGCTGCAAAGCCTTGTTGAAAGGAAGTTGGGCCAATGAATACTGCATTGATCCGTGAACAATTCCCGATTTTACATCAGGAGATTAACGGTCATCCGCTGGTTTATTTGGATAATGCGGCCACTTCGCAAAAGCCATTGGCGGTCATCGAGGCGATCAAGCACTACTACGAATATGACAATTCGAATGTTCACCGCGGTGTGCATACGCTGGGCAGCCGTGCTACGGATGCTTATGAAGGTGCACGTGAGAAGGTAGCCCGTTTTCTGAATGCGAAGCGCAGCCAGGAAATTATTTTCACAAGAGGAACAACAACAGCACTGAATCTGGTGGCTTCTTCCTATGGCAGGGCCAACTGCCAGGCGGGTGATGAAATTGTGATCACGCCGATGGAGCATCACAGCAATCTGATTCCGTGGCAGCAGGTAGCCAAAGCCACAGGTGCGACTTTAAAATATATTCCGCTTCAAGAGGATGGTAGCGTTGATCTTGCTGACGTGGAAAATACCATTACAGAAAACACCAAAATTGTAGCGATTGCGCATGTTTCCAATGTGCTTGGCGTTGTAAATCCTGTTAAAGAGATTGCAGCGATTGCGCATCGCAAAGGCGCGATTATCGTTGTTGATGGTGCGCAAAGCGTGCCACACATGAAAGTAGACGTGCAAGACATAGATGCTGACTTCTATGCTTTCTCGGGTCACAAAATGTGTGCTCCTACAGGAATTGGGGCGCTGTACGGCAAGAAGACGCTGTTGGAAAACATGGAGCCCATTGAGTTCGGCGGGGAAATGATCGACGATGTGGGATTGTATGAATCCACATGGAAGGAGCTGCCTTGGAAATTCGAAGGTGGAACCCCGATTATTGCCGGAGCTGTCGGCTTGGGGGCAGCTATTGATTTTCTGGAAAGCATCGGTCTGGACGCAATCGCACAGCATGAAAGCCGTCTGGTCAATTATGCTCTCGGGCGTCTTCGTGAAGTGGATGGCCTGAAAATTTACGGGCCTGCAGAACGTCATGTGGGACTCGTAACATTCAATTTGGATGATGTGCATCCGCATGATGTAGCTACCGTACTGGATAGCAAAGGGGTTGCGGTACGTGCAGGCCATCATTGCTGCCAGCCATTGATGCGCTGGCTGAAAGCTAGTGCAACCGCACGAGCGAGCTTTTACCTTTATAATACGGAAGCAGATGTCGACGCTTTGGTCAGCGCCTTAATCCAAACAAAGGAGTATTTTGGCGATGCAACTTGATGACTTGTACCGACGCGTAATTATGGATCATTATAAAAATCCGCGGAATCGCGGTCGTTTTGAGGATGATGCGGTCACGGTGGATTTGAATAATCCTACGTGTGGTGACCGGATTTCCCTTCAGCTTAAAACGAAAGACGGCGTGGTCGAAGATGCTCGTTTTACAGGCGAAGGCTGCTCAATTAGCATGTCCTCTGCTTCGATGATGACGGAAGCGGTCAAAGGAAAAACGATTGAGCAGGCACTGGATATGGCGAGCCGCTTCTCTTCCCTGATGCAGGGGGAAGCCGTTGAATTCGACGATTACGAAGAACTGGAAGCTTTGTCCGGCGTTAACAAGTTCCCGGCTCGCATTAAATGTGCGACACTGGCTTGGAACGCGCTGCGCAAAGGAATCGATGAAGATAAATAATTTAACTAGGATAGAGGAGGTTTGAGAAACATGGCCAAGAAAGCGCCGGAAATGGAAGAGTATAAATATGGCTTTCGTGACGAGCACAAATCCATTTTCCAAACAGGTAAGGGTCTCACTCCGGAAATTGTAAAAGAAATCTCCAAAATTAAAGGTGAACCGGATTGGATGTTGGAATTCCGTCTGAAAGCATTGAAGCAGTTTGAAAAAATGCCAATGCCAACCTGGGGCGGGGATATGGATGAGCTGGATTTCGATGATATCCAGTACTATGTAAGACCTTCCGAGAAACAAGGGAAAACATGGGAAGAGGTTCCTACGGAAATTAAGGAAACCTTTGATAAACTGGGGATTCCTGAAGCGGAGCAAAAGTTTTTGGCTGGTGTATCTGCACAGTATGAATCCGAGGTTGTTTACCATAGCATGCAAAAGGATCTGGAAGAGCAGGGCGTTATTTTCATGGACACTGATACAGCGCTGCGTGAGCATCCTGAAATTCTGAAAGAGTACTTTGCAACAGTTGTGCCTCCTGCGGACAATAAGTTTGCAGCACTAAACAGTGCGGTATGGTCAGGCGGCAGCTTTATCTACGTACCAAAAGGTGTAAAATGTGAGGTTCCATTGCAGGCATACTTCCGCATTAACTCGGAAAACATGGGACAATTTGAGCGTACGCTCATTATTGCCGATGAAGACAGCTTTGTGCATTATGTAGAAGGCTGTACGGCTCCGATTTACAGCACGAACTCGCTGCATAGCGCCGTGGTGGAAATTATTTGTAAGAAGAACGCGCGCGTTCGTTACACAACGATCCAAAACTGGGCACCAAACATCTACAACCTGGTAACCAAACGTGCGGTTGCCGAAGAAAATGCAACAATGGAATGGGTCGATGGCAACATCGGTTCCAAGCTGACGATGAAGTATCCAGCCGTTGTACTGAAAGGCCGCGGAGCCAAAGGTATGGTCTTGTCCATCGCAGTTGCAGGCAAAGGCCAGCATCAGGATGCAGGGGCAAAAATGATCCACTTGGCGCCAGATACTACATCGACCATTGTATCCAAGTCGATCAGTAAGCATGGCGGTAAAGTTACGTATCGCGGATTGGCTTCCTTCGGTCGTCAGGCTCAAGGTGCAAAATCGAATATCAAGTGCGATACGTTGATTTTGGATAACCAGTCGACCTCCGATACGATTCCTTATAATGAAATCATGAACGACGATATTACGCTTGAGCACGAGGCAACGGTGTCCAAGGTTTCAGAAGATCAGCTGTTCTATCTGATGAGCCGTGGTCTGACCGAAGCAGAAGCGACACAAATGATCGTTATGGGCTTTATCGAGCCGTTCACCAAAGAGCTGCCGATGGAGTATGCGGTGGAAATGAACCGTTTGATCAAGTTCGAGATGGAAGGGTCTATTGGATAACAAAGAAAAAACCTTTGTATATCAAGGGTTTTAAGGATTGTTATAAATTGCAAAATTGTCGGCTTGCCGATTTGATTTTATCTTTTAGTGTAGGAGGCGAACTTTGGAAGTTCGTCTTCTTCACCTTCATTCTGCGAAAATCCTAATATTGGGATAAATATGGGTATTTTTTCGAAAAAAGCAAACTTAAATAAATAGGAATTGGGTTAAAAGATTTTAGTCATACTTGCTCGCCAAAGTGTTATCTGAGATTAGTCCATTGTTTCTTCTTGCGTTGCTGAGTTTGAACCAAATAAAATTCAGCTTTCTTATTATTGGATATATCGTTCATAAGGAGTAAGGAACGTTTTCAATTTGCACAGACATGGCAGGATGTCAAGTCGAACGTTTCGCCAGCACTTTACATACTGAGCCCTAGAACTATGATACAAAACGCTTGTCTATCGAGAGGATTGATCGGTGCTGTGAAGCCTATTGGTACCGGTTGCCCATGCTGCTTTTGTACCATAAATAACTACATTACCATCGTCCTGTACAACAAGAAATGCATTGCCCCAGCCGTTCGTACCTGTAGCCCATATAGGATTTGGATATCCGTAAATGACAAAATTACCGTCTGTTTGCATGACTGCATAGTTAACTGCTCTGCCGTTAGTTTTACTACTCCATAGAGCTATTCCTCGACTGTATAATACAAGATTGCCGTCCTCTTGAAGAATAAGTGTGTATGCCCCATTTGCCGATTGCAGACTCTGTCCTTTTAGAAGCATCTGTCCGGGTAATAGTCTGTCCATATTCCCACTCCTTAACATAATATAGATTACCTTATGCTTTACCTAAAAAAACGTGATCTGAGACTATAAGAGCGTATTCCAAAATAATATAGTTAAGTGAAGATGGGCACCGGAGAGGGGAGAAGATGGGGAGGTAAAATTATTGTTAGAACTGCGGATAGTTGCCTAGCACTTATAGATGTTTGCTTAATAGGATGTTGTGAGTGACATAAACATAAGGAGGCATACCAACGGATGCAGAAGAAGAAAACTACAGTGAAGAAGAAAACTCTCACTTCTACACAGACACAGAGACACGTACATGAATTTGAAGGCAGTACCAAACTGGCTGAGGAAGGCGCAGACCGGCATAACCATCGCTTTGCAGGTGTAACGGGGCAAGCGATTCGACAAGGAAGAAGCCATATCCATGAAATTGAACTTACGAATACTGATTTCTTGAACCATTTTCATAATCTGAGAAGGATTAGAACAGGACCCGCTATTCCAGTGGGAAATGGCAAGCATGTACATTTTGTTACAGGCCAAACTACATTAAATGATGGTCATGTACACCAATTTAATTTTGCAACATTGATTCAGCAACCTCTTGTTTAATACGTTCTAGAGATGGCTTGCAAAGGATATTGAGTTGCATTTATCTATAACATAAAAAGAGGCTGTCCTTTGTAGGAAGAACCTACGGATCAAGGACAGCCTCTTTTTATTCGCGCAGCTTGTGCTTTCGGTAAAGCATTCCGTTCTACCGAAGTAATGCCGGACAGCAGTTGCAGATCAGGATTCCAAATAAATTTCATCAATGGATACATGGCGTTCTCTGGACAAATCTACATACTCATTATCGCCAATCTTCACCAAAGGTCTAAAGTAGTCAATTGGATTATTCAGAATAATCGTTCCTGTCTGACCTGTGGTTAGAAGCACCTGCTTATTAATAAAATTCGGAAGCATATGTCGGATGAAGACCTGGGTAGCTTCGGGATTCAGATGTCCAAAGCTCATGCTATGCATCTGGCGTAACACAGCGAGCAACTCTTGCTTCGTCTGATACACACGATTGGAAATCATAGCGCTATACACGTCGGCAATAGCTGTTATGCGGGCGAAAGGATGAATCTCTTCCTTAAAGAGTCCATGTGGATATCCGCTTCCATCCTCGCGCTCGTGATGCTGCAAGGCGACGATAGCTGAAATCTCATCACCGGTCGAATTGTTAATAATATCAAAGCCATAGCGGGGATGCTTTTTCATTTCCTGGAATTCCTCAGGCGTAAGTTTATCAGGCTTATTCAATATTTCATCCGGTATCATGGACTTGCCTATATCGTGCAAATATCCGGCTTTACCCGCGGCATAAGCCTCTTCCTCTGTATATCCTAGCCATGTGGCAATGTAATATGAGAGTACGCCTACTTGGAGAGAATGATTATACGTATACTGATCTCCCCGTTCCATAATTAACAGCATAGATACGACATCTTTTTGATGAGCCAGTTCTGAAACAAGGGGGCCGAATAGCTCATCAACTCGAGATTCATCAAATTTGCCAGTTGCGGAAGCTTCGAGAAACATGCTCTCAAAGCCATTGATGCTCTGCTCCATGAGGGGGACGGCGCGTTTGAGGGATTCGGGGGAAGCTGGAACATCGGGGGCAAAGTCAACCGGAATGCTCGCAGAACCAGCATCAATGTCAATATAATCGACACCATGCATGATAAGCTTGGAGATATCTTCATGCTGAAGCTCGGTGCCCTGAACTAAGACAGGTACACCGTGCGCATTGTATGTATCGGACTTGAGACGATCTCCGGGCTTGGCATCGGTAACGTGAACTCTCATGTGCTAACCTCCTTATTGTCGTAAATGTGTCAAAAATACGAAACACCCCTAATATATCAAGAATTATATGGGATGACAACGACTAATTTACTATTATTCCGAGTTGTAAAATAGGTACGAAGAACCCTCTAGATGCATGCGGAAGGTAATGTTAATGCTTTTCACTGGGTCTATGACTTGAGCCTGTAGTAAGCTGATTGCGGGTGAGGCTCCACCCACTCATATGTACCATAATGATAAAGAAAATGGTATGCTTAAACATTAGAAGCTTCAAAGTCGATATATAAAGAAGGAGGCGGTTATGGAGATGACGACTCGGCAAACGTTGACCATTTTGCATACGAATGATATACACAGTCATTTTGGCAGTATGCCTTCGATAGCCGCAATGATTAAGGAACGAAGAGCAGCATTAGGGGATGCGCTGCTCGTACTGGATATAGGAGACCACATGGACCGGATGGCCCCCGAAACAGAAGGAACGCTGGGTGGGGCAAATGTGGATGTGATCAATCTAACAGGATACGATGCGATTACGATCGGTAACAACGAAGGACTAACGTTTACCCCGGATATCATTGAACAGGCCTATGCGGGAATTCACTGTCCGGTCGTATGTGGCAATATGATAGAAAGTGCTACGGGGGTAAGACCTTCGTGGATGAAGGAATCTCTGATTTTGGACAAGGCAGGGATCAAGGTCGGTTTGCTCGGCGTGACGGCTCCTTTTACAGAGTTTTATCGATTGCTGGGCTGGGATGCTCTCGATCCGTTTGAGGTACTGGGTGAGCAGATCGCAGCGCTGAGACAGCAGGTTGATGTTTTGATCGTGATGTCTCATCTGGGTTTGCCTTCCGATGAGAAATTAGCGTCACAGTTTCCTGAAATTGATGTTATTCTTGGAGGCCACACCCATCATGTGCTGGAAAAACCGCTTCGGATCGGGAACACAGCTTTATGTGGGGCGGGTAAGTTCGGAACGCTGCTGGGTGAAGTGACACTAACACGCAGCAGCAGTCATGAACCATTTCGGGTGTCGTCAGGCGGCGTAATTCCTGTGGATCAGACGCTTTTGGACGAAAAAGTGACATCGGCCATCGCCCTGCATCGCAGACAAGCAGAGCGTGCGTTGGAGAGTACCGTAGCCGTGACGGATCGGGAACTGGGGATTGCATACGATCAGGAGTCCCCTTTCGGAAATTTGCTGGCACAATCGGTGTCACATTTTACAGGGACAGCTATTGCTCTGGTTAACGCAGGGCAACTGCTCGGCGCGTTGCCTCAAGGGGTTATCAGCAAAGGAATGCTGCATTCCTTATGTCCTTCGCCGATTAATGCCTGTGTTATGAAGTTGCGGGGAAGGGACATTCGGCTGGCACTGGAGCAATCCTTATTGCCTGAATTTGCAGACAAGCCAATGACGGGATTTGGCTTCAGAGGTAAAGTGCTCGGTACGTTGTGTGTGGAAGGTTTGGAGATAGAGTATGACCCGGATCGCGCTCCTTATGATAAAGTCATGCACATTCGTGTAGCGGGTGGTATCTTGGAAGAGCAAGAGGAATATACGGTGGGTACGCTGGATATGTTCACTTTCAGAGCAGGTTATAAGGTGCTTGCGAACGGAACGGAGCTCCGATTTATGCTTCCAGAATTTTTACGGGATTTGATTGAAATGGAGTTGAAGCGTCCGGGCGCGATGGAAGAGTGTTTTGCAGCTAGGTGGCTTCAGGTATCAAAACAATCGGGAGAGGATTAAGCTGCGACTGGTACCTGTTACATTATTAAGAGCCGGCATGAAGCTGGGCAAAAAAATATTCAATGAAAACGGAATGGTGCTGCTCTCTGAGGGTGTTGAGCTTACTCCGCGATTGATTGAACGTCTAGGCCAAGTCGGTATTGGATATGTATACATTGAGGATGCGGTGACCGAAGATATCGTGATTCCTGAAATGATCCATGAACAGACAAGGGCGGCGGCGCTACAGGAGATCAAAAAGCAGTTTCAGGGTCTGTCATCCTATTCCGTAGATCATAGAAACAAATATTTTGGAAAGTCTTTTTATAAGGTGATGGAGTCCATTCTGGACGATATCGGAAGCCGCCAGGATGCCATCATTATGCTGATGGATATTGGGGCTGCGGACCAGGACTTGTATCATCATTCATTAAACGTATGTCTGTATACGCTTGTACTGGGAATAGCCAATGGCTATGATCACAACCAGCTTATGGAGCTGGGAATAGGTTCATTATTGCATGATATTGGAAAAATGAAAATTTCACCTCAAGTGCTCTATAAGCCGGGCAAATTGACGGACGAGGAATACGAGCATATGAAAACACACACGGAAATTGGCTACAAGCTGCTTAAAGATGAACCGGGGATTCCCTTGTTGTCAGCTCACTGTGCATTGCAGCATCATGAACGTATCGACGGCAGCGGATATCCGAACGGTTGGAAGAAGGACCAAATCCACGAATATGCGAAGTGGATCGGTTTGGTGGACTCATACGATGCGATGACCGCAAGTCGAATATACAAGCAGGCGTTGTTGCCTTATGAAGCGATGGAGGTGCTGTACGCCGGCGCAGGCACGCTGTATGAGCAGCGGATGCTGGAAGCCTTCCGTGACTGTGTGGCAATTTACCCTCTGGGGCTCTCTGTAGTGCTCAATACAGGGGAGGAAGGGGTAGTAGTGCGTATACACCCCAAAATTCCGCAACGGCCTGTCATTCGCATTGTGAGAGACCGGGATGGGCAGGAACTGAAAGCACCTTACGATGTGGATCTGTCTGTGTCCCTTTCGGTTATGATTACGAACACACTGGGCGCGACCATAGTCCCTTTTGGAGAAGTACATGTAGATTAGCAGAAGATGTGGAAGAAAGCATGCAGACGCTTTACACATCATGATATGATAATTATACGTCTTTTGAGGTTAATAACAGAAATAAGGTGAAAACATAATGACAGTTCTACAAAATAACTCACTTCTCCCGATATCGCCAGCGTATGATCCGTGGGACCCGATTGTCTCGCTGCGTACACATGGTCGTCATTTGCTGACAAGTGTGGAAATGACCGTAACGCATCTATGCAATATGCGTTGTGAGCATTGCGCTGTTGGCGATATGCTGGTTATGAAGGAGGCTCCTTTCCTGCCGCTAGATTTGATGCTGAAGCGGTTGGATGAGGTTGAGCATCTGGAGACGATCAGTATTACTGGCGGAGAACCTGCTTTGCTCGATAAAACGGTTGACGAAGTGATCGTACCGCTGCTGAAATATGCCAAGGAGCGCGGTATTCGCTCGCAAATTAACTCCAACCTGACATTGGATATCCGCAGATATGAGAAGATGCTTCCTTATCTGGATGTCATGCATATATCGTTTAATTATTTGAATGCCGACGATTTTTATGAAGTGGGTTTTGCGAATACCGGACGTCCGACTCCACGTGCAGGTGCTGTTCGCCTTTATGAGAAAATGGTGGAGAACGCTCACAAGCTAAGCGAGATGGGCATGTTCATTTCAGCTGAATCCATGATTAATTATCGGACTCACACGAAGCTGGAGGGCATTCATCAATTAATCAATGAAATGGGATGCCGACGGCATGAAGTTCATCCGATGTACGCATCCAATTTTGCTTCTGCCCTGCCTGTGCTCTCACTGGGCGACATGCGCAACGCGATCCATAAGTTGCTGGATGTGCGTAATCAGGATATGTGGATGTTATTTGGCACCCTGCCGTTCTTTGCATGCTCCGACCGGGAGGAGGATCGCAAGCTGCTTCGCCGCCTGCATCAGGAACCGAATATTACAGTTCGTAATGATCCGGATGGTAGAAACCGCGTTAATGTGAATATGTTCACGGGTAGCGTGTACGTGACGGATTTCGCAGACATTCCTGCTTTTGGGAACATTCAGGAGCAGGGTTTGGACGAAATTTTCGGTGAATGGCTGAATGAGCATCCGCTAAACCAGACCGTCAACTGCCATTGTGATGCCGCTGCCTGCTGCGGACCGAATCTGCTTGTCGCGGATATGTATTACAAGGGAGTAGATTTTAAATCCAGAAAAGCATTACAACTATAAGCATGTTGCATGATGTCATTCGCAACTTTCAATTCGTCTAGATAGTTCACGATGAGTGCTGCAAGTCAAATGATGCAAAATGCTATCTATAAGAAATGGGGAGTTCGTATTGGAAGGTCATACCGAGTTTCATTGGGGATTGCTAGTTGTGAATCTCCTCTTGGTACTGCTGCTTGTCTTTCTTAACGGTGTATTTGTGGCCGCAGAGTTTTCGCTGGTCAAAATGCGCCAATCCCGATTGACGCAGCTCCAAAGCGAGGGTCATCGCCTGGCAGGCTATGCGCTGAAGGTGAACCAAAAGCTGGATGCTTATCTGTCCGCCACCCAACTGGGCATTACGCTGGCTTCACTCGGCTTGGGTTGGATTGGTGAGCCAGCAATATCCGGCTACCTGATAGAGCCACTCATGCACAAACTCGGTGTAACTGATGGTACACTGATTACAACCGTATCCGTAGTTGTCGGATTTTGCGTGATTACCTTTTTGCATATTGTATTGGGCGAGCTGGCTCCAAAGTCTCTGGCGATTCAGAAAACCGAAGGGGTGGCGTTATTTTTATCGGCTCCTTTGCTGCTCTTCTACAAGGTTTTTCTGCCCGTGATCTGGGTGTTGAATGCGGCTGCGAATTTACTGCTGCGAACATTCAGTATTCAGCCAGCAAGTGAAGCCGAAGCGGCGCATTCGGAGGAAGAAATTCGGATATTGATGAATCAGAGCGCCAAAAGCGGTGTGATTGATAAGGACGAAATCAAGCTGATGGATAATATTTTTGATTTTTCCGACTTGCTTGCCCGTGAGATTATGCTGCCCCGTACGGATATGGACTGTTTGTACACAAACTTATCGTTCAAGGAAAATCTGAAAATCATCAGTGATACCAAGCATTCTCGCTACCCGGTAGCGGTTGAGGACAAAGATCAGATTATCGGTTTTGTTCATATTACGGATCTTCTGTTAGCTGAGCAAGGGGAGCAGCTGGATCTGGCCTCGGTAGTACGTCCTATTTTGAATGTACCGGAGTCTATGGAAGTGAGTCATGTGCTCCGTCTTATGCAGAAAAAGCATTCCCAAATGACCCTCGTGGTGGATGAATACGGCGGAACGGCCGGATTGCTAACAGCTGAGGAAATATTGGAGGAAATCGTCGGGGACCTCTATGATGAGTTTGAGGATGAGCGTCCGAGCGTGGAAATCAAGGAAAACTTTATCTCTGTGGATGGCCGTATGCTTATTGAGGATGTCAATGATTTGACGAGTGTGAACATTGAAGACGACGAGGTGGATTCCATCGGAGGCTGGCTATTCAAGGAATTGGAAGGCAGTCCGGTGAAGGGGAAGAAAATTGAGTTTTTTAATCTGACCTTTGAGGTGGAGGAAGCAACCAGGCTTCGCATAATGAGGGTTAAAATTCATCGCAAGCCTGAACCTGTGATTGAAGATGAGCTTTCTACCGATGAATCCTGATCCCAATAGATAGGTGCGGTCAGTTCAGGTATGTAAGTTATTATAGAAGAATAGAGAAGGGGCCTTTGAATCCACGTTATCGTGGTTTTGAAGGTTCTTTTTTTATCTGCATTTTTTTGTTCGAGACTTGGGCAATGCGGCATATGTTGAATAGTAAAGCAGATGGATCAATCAAAGGAGGTCCCGGCCCGTGAAATTTCCCCAGCAAGGTGAGTATGCACCGTTTGTCGGTCCGTTCGATCCGTGTCCGCCCGTTCTGTGCAAGACTTATGTGTTACCGCCAAATTTGTTTGTACAATTTCAGCCGCCTGGTCTGCCGCAATTCAGTCCGGAAGAGGCGCTGACGAGAGGAACGCTATGGCCATTGCTTTTCAGCCCTTATCAGCCTAGGCGAAACCAGGAGGGAGGCGAGTAACATGGAGCATCCAAATCCAAATCAGGGTCAGACCCACAACCAGTCTCAACAGCCAAACGAGCAAGTAAGTCAGCATCAACAGCAGAATCAATATCATAGCCCCTATTCAAATTCATATCAGTACCAGTATCAAAACCAGTTCCAAAACCAAGACCAAAACCAAAATCAGTACCAGAGCCAAGCCCAGGATTATGATCAAGCCAGAAACCCGCACCCGAGCTACACACCTCACCCCAAACCGGGGGATGCACAGTTTTATGCGCTGTTGGAGAAGCTCCAAGCAGTGGATTTTGTTTTGGTAGAGCTGAATTTGTATCTGAATACACACCCGGATGATTTGCAGGCGATTGAACAGTTCAACAAGCTCACACGGGAAAGAACTGCGATTGCTAACGAGTATCAGCTCCTATACGGACCTTTGCAAAACTTTGGTCGCGCCTATTCCAAATACCCTTGGGAATGGAGCCAAACCCCTTGGCCGTGGCAGGTATAGGCAGATATAACCTTTTATAAAGGAGGGACCTGAATGTGGGTATATGAGAAAAAGCTGCAATATCCTGTACGTGTTAGCAAATGTGATCCTCACATGGCCAAGTTGCTCATGGAGCAGTATGGTGGAGCGGATGGTGAGCTCGCCGCAGCTTTGCGTTACCTGAATCAGCGTTATACCATTCCCGATAAGGTCATCGGTGTATTAAATGATATAGGCACGGAGGAATTTGCCCATCTCGAGATGATTGCCACGATGATATACAAGCTGACAAAGGATGCGAGTGTGGAGCAATTGAAAGCGGCCGGTCTGGGCGAACATTATGCAGCGCATGACCGTGCTTTATTTTACCAAAGCGCAGGCGGAGTTCCTTTTACAGCGACTTATATTCAAGCCAAGGGCGATCCCATCGCAGACTTGTATGAGGATATTGCGGCAGAGGAAAAGGCGAGAGCTACATACCAGTGGCTGATTGATTTGACAGACGATGTGGATTTGCAGGATAGTTTGAAGTTTTTGCGTGAACGCGAAATAATCCATTCCCTCCGCTTCCGCGAATCTGTGGAAATTTTGAAGGGGGAACGAGACCGGAAGAAGGTATTTTAAGGGGATTTTTGTAACAGCATGCTGAAAGGGAAGATTGTATTTCCTGATGGAGGTGTTGACTCATGCGTATACTAATCGGCAGTCCGGTACATCAGAAGCCCGAAATTTTGAGTTTGTTTCTTCAAGCATTGGAGCGATTGGACTCACCTGACGTGCTGCCGGATTATTTGTTCGTCGATGATAATGACAATCTGACCTCAAGCAAGTGGCTTGTTGATTTTGCCAATCGGCTGCCAGGGCGGGTTTTGCCCTTGTTGACAGGTTTGCAGCAAGCGGAGGACCGTATTGATGAGAACATCCACCATTGGCCGCCTGCCCTCGTCTGGAAAGTGGCCGGCTTTAAAAATCGTCTCATTGAGTATGCACTTCAGCATCATTATGACGCGCTATTTTTGGTTGATTCAGACCTGGTTCTCCATTCCCGTACCCTGTGCAGGCTGATAGAGACGGAGAAGGATATCGTATCCGAGATTTTCTGGACACGATGGCAGCCGGATGGGGCACTGTTGCCTCAAGTGTGGGTCAGTGACGAATATAATTTGTTTCATCGTGAAGAAGGCGAGGTATTGTCAGCAGAGGAGCGAGCACATCGCGAGCTGCATTTTATACACCAGCTGCATATCCCGGGCTTGTATGAGGTGGGCGGTTTGGGAGCTTGTACCTTAATCCGCAGACGGGCGCTGGAAGCAGGGGTTCACTTTGGTAAAATTAAAAACGTTTCCTATTGGGGGGAAGATCGGCATTTTAGTATCCGGGCGGCAGCGTATGGATTTCCACTTTTTGTAGATACGCACTATCCGGCGATGCATCTGTACCGGGAAGCGGATCGGATCAAGGCAGAGCAGTTACTATCTACTCTAAATTATTTTACTTCGAGTGCTGCTAATACGGACCATCCAGAACATTTAGCTCATGCAGAACACCCAGATGCTTCTAATCATTTTCTGTCCTACAATCCTTCCACTCCATCAAGAACCCCCAAGTTCTCTGAACCTGGAATACCTGATCATCTCCGTGAGTCTGCAGTCTTTGCCAGGTACATTACAGATTCTTTTGTAGTGCCGCAAGCATTCTCCGGACCACGTCAAAGTGAGCTTCATACACCAGCTGCCTCCAAGCCCAAACTGACGCTGAGCATGACGGTATACAATGAGGCGGATCGCAAGCTCAGAGATGTGCTCCTAAGTCATCGGGAATACATTGATGAAGCGGTCATTATTGATGATGGCAGCCATGACGGTAGCGGTGAATTGTGCCGGGAGCTGCTGAAGGGAATTCCACTGCGTTTGATTCGGAATGAAACAGCCTCCATTGCCAATGAAGTGGAACTGCGGAAGCAGCAGTGGAGAGAGACTGTGGCCTCCTCCCCGGAATGGATTTTGAATATGGATGCTGACGAAATGTTCGAATCCCGATTTGCTCAAGAGGTACATTCTTTGTTAGCGGGAACGAAAGCCGATACGATTTGCTTCAGGCTGTATGATATGTGGTCTTCCACGCATTATCGCGATGATGACTATTGGCAGGCCCATCGGTATTATCGCCCATTTTTAATTCGATACAAGGAAGGGTTTTCCTATAAATGGAAGGAGCAATCTTTGCGCTGCGGGAGATTTCCCGAGAATGTGCTTGACCTTCCCAGTGAGATTAGCAACTACCGTGTCCAGCATTGGGGATGGTATACACCTGCTATTCGGGCAGCCAAATTAGAACGGTACCAGCTGTTGGACCCGAATGCTCGTTATGGCTGGAAAGAGCAATATGAATCGATTTTGGATCCGAATCCCCGACTCACGCTTTGGGTAGATCAAGATAGCAAAAAAGTAAGGGACGAACCGGCCTCTGAACATGAAGGTATCCATCACAATACCACTTCGGATGTCGCCAGGATCGCCAGTGTTCAGGTTGTTGGTAATCCGGAGCCAGAAATCAACGAGGAAGCAAAGGACACATTTTATGAACAGGGAGAAGCGCAGGAAAAAGGAGTAGAGCAGGAAAAAGGAGTAGAGCAAGGCGTAAAGTGCCAATTATGCGGCTCATCTGAAATAGGCGTATTTCATCGATATGAGCATTTTACACTGCTGGGGTGCGGCTCCTGTGGATTGGTTTTCCGCAATGATGTGGATCGTATACAGCCTGAGGATATGATTGCAGAGATTTATAATGTCAAATGGGCTGCCATGCAAGATAGCGCTGCGGCTTCAACTTACGAGGAGCATGCCCTTTTTGGAGTTATGCTACTGGATATGTTCAGTCCGGGCAAAGGAAATTTACTCGAGATCGGATCGGGTACCGGAGAGTTTATCCATGCCGCGCTTCAAAGCGGATGGAATGCAATGGGGATTGAGCCTTCTGTTGACTCGCGTGCCTATGCTAAAGACAAATATGATGTAGATTTATTGCCAGGCTATTGGAACGGAAAAATTGAAACAGATGATCTTCCACAAGAACCGGAAAAATTGGAGGAGGATACTGACTTATCCTTGGATAACCAATACGAGGCCGTTGCATGCTGGCATGTGCTGGAGCATATTGCGGACCCGATCGCCTTTTTGATGGATTTACGCGAACAGCTTCTGCCTGACGGGACGTTATATATTACAGTTCCCAATAAAAACTCGTTTACCAATGAAGCTTACGGCGCTTATTCACCTTTATTCACGGAGGAAAATCATTTGTATCATTATTCGGAGCATACGTTGGCGCTGCTGCTGGCGAAGTCCGGCTTACGCCCAGTAGCTTTGTTCACCCGTCAGCTTTCCTCCGGTTTGGATGCTTTGCTGGAAGCCCATCCGTTGTACGGTGAGCTTGATTTTACGGAACAAATGGGGCTGCTGGCCAAACTTCAAGGCGAGAAACGAGGACATGAGCTCTGCTGTGTCGCAAGGGCAATTTGATCATTTGAACAGGAGGCGGCTGAGCGCATTCTGGAAATTTCGCCGGTTCGCCTCCACTCCGCACATGCCAATTTGACCGCCCTGTCGTATGAGGATGCCAGCTTTGATAAAATTGTATGTATTTCAGTGCTGGAGTATCTAACACCTGATGAATCGTTGGCTATGCGCTATGAGGTTTACACGACCTCTCTTATTGCTTATCATGAGAGGGGTTGAAGTTGTAAACCTACATAGGAAAGGAATGACTGATAACTACATGAACAATGCACCTGTGTTGAAGAAGCCTGAGGCTATGGTTTTTGATATGGACGGTACACTTTTTCAGACGGAGACATTGCTGCTACCTGCATACCACAAACTGTTTGATACGCTGCGCGCCGAAGGGCTTTATGAAGGGGAGACTCCTCCCGAGGAGCTTATTTTGAATAGTTTGGGCATGCTGCTGGACGAAATCTGGAGAAGAGTGATGCCGGAAGCCAGTGAAGCAGCCCACAGAAGGGCGGACGAGCTGCTGCTTCAGCTAGAGCTGGAGGGATTGAAGAACGGAAGTCATGCGCTGTATCCACATGTACAAGAAACACTCCAGACTCTCCATGAGCAGGGTGTCCGACTATTTGTAGCAAGTAACGGACTGGAGGATTATGTAAAGGGAATCGCTGCTGCCTATGAGATGGTTCCTATTTTTGAAGGTTTGTACAGTGCCGGGGAGTACAGCACGCTTTCCAAAGTGGATTTGCTGAAAATTTTATTGAGCAAGCATGAAATTTCGAACATATGGATGGTTGGAGACCGCTCCTCTGATGTGGAAGCGGGTAAAAAGAACGGACAGACGGTCATCGGCTGCGCTTATGCCGGATTTGGCGTAAACGACGAGTTGCAGGGCTCCGATGCGATTATTACGGATTTCACCCAGCTGCTTACGCTTTATAAAAACGCTAAGTAATTACGTACCGCAAATTACTGCTTCTAGATATGCTTGACGCGTCATATATATATGATACACACAATCCAAGCAATGTCGGGCAGACAACAAAAAAAGGAAGGCAGCCACTTTACGCGGAGCCTTCCTTTGCCTTATTCTCTGTTTTATCTTCTATTTTATCCTCTGTTTTATTTTCTGTTTTATTCTCTGCTTTATCTTCTGTCTTATCCGTCTGGGGCTTTGGATTAATCTGTGTGTGGTAGACCCACAAGGCGTATTCCATGGGCCTGGCGATGGCACGGCGATAGGTCTCTTTTTCACCAATACGTGAAAATACCTCGCGGGCTGGCTTGGGATTGACCTCCAGCACGTAAATTTGACCATCCTTGTTGATTGCCAGATCAAGTGCAAGCTCACACAATGCTCCGTAGCTCTTCTCCAGGTAAGCAGCAATATCCAGTCCGAGCTTTTCCCCTTGCTTGATAATTTTCTCTCTATGGTCTTCATCACGAATCCATTGAGTCAGCAGTTGCTTCATCGGTACCGCCTTGCCTCCGCCATGGAGGTTGGAAGTGACGCTTCGATGTGCCCCGATCCGTCCGGCGCATCCGGTTAATTCCCATACTCCTTGGCTATTTTTCTGTACCAGCATGCGGTAATCATGGACCCTGCCATTCGGCAGCTGTACAGGAATGCCTTCCTGAACGATGTAGTTATTCATGTTCCATCTGCTTAAACGTGGCTCCAGACGGTCCAGGCGTACCCGTTGCTGGGGAATAATGCGACGCTTGAGATTGCGGCCCTCAACCAGATACAGGTCCCTTTGTTTGTTAATAGGCTCAATGCGTAAAATACCGCGCCCTCCCGTACCGTTAATCGGTTTGAGGTACACCAGTGAATTCTGCTTGAGCATTCGCTTTACACTATGAAATCCATTGAATAGCTCTGTTGCAGGCAGATGGGGGCGAAAGGCAGCCTTTCTCGCAAGCTGCTGGTGAATGGCCCATTTATTACTCAGCGGTCGGTTTAAATAGACGAGGTCTGTATATTGCAATCGAAACTGTTTCAATTGAAGATACCGCTCACTGCGCTGTACCCGGCAACGGTCGAAAATCATATCCGGAAATTCTCGCCATTTTAGGGTCCATTTTCTGCTATGTGGATCATAGATTTGGGCAAGGAGAAGCCTGCGATCCTTATGGACATCTGCAGGAGTGAATACATACGTATCCAGTCCCAGTCTTTTGCCTTCTGCAATCATGCGCTCATATATGTCGCGCTCCTCCAAATGCTTCTTGTTGTTCAAATACAAGGTCATGATGCCTAGGACAGGTTTTGGCACAGCATTCCACCTTCCTCTGCCGTCTGCTTATCTTCGGATAGCTCCCCGCGAAATATTAGCGTGGGTTTTCCGGTCGGTCCAGTCGTCATTTCATTCGCAACAAGTCCGGCTCGAAAACAGGTTTTGAGACTGGCTATATTGTCGGCGGCTACGCTGCACGTCAGGCGGTGCAACTGTTCGAGCTGGGCGGACAGCAGTCTAGCGCCCAGTCTGCGGCCCCGGTAAAGCGGACGAACGATCACGATGCATGCATCCTTCCCGTAATTCAAAGCGAGGGAAAATCCCGCAATCCGCAAGCCCTTCTCTGTGCGCACATAAGCGCACAGGAGAGAGGAGCCGGGATTGTTCAATTGCTCCGGCGTTAAAACGGCTAACTGCCGCAGCGCATTGCGAGTAATGCGCATGCCGCCTGAACTGCGGGCGAGAAACAGTAACTGTCGTCGTCTCAGCAGCCAGCTTCGGGTGGGCATATGATGAACATCACTAAATTGCAGCATGATTCCACTTCCTTGATCATGATTTCATTCGCCCAGCCAAAAAGGAGCTGTACTGGAATATGCGTCTTAGCGATTTTTGACGGATTTCCGGCTCGTCGAATTTCATTGGTTTGGCATTGGCTTCAAAAAACCAGAGAGTTCCATTTGTTTCCACACCCAAATCCATAGACATTTCGCCATGGGAAAGGCCGGATGCGCGTTCAATTTGACGTGCAATCTGAATGGCTGTGCTTTTAATTTTGCTCAGCAAATCTTCGCTGTCCTCAGGTCCAAACAGGGAGGAGAGGAGCTGGAACGGGTCCTCCACACTTCCACCGCGCGGAACATGTGTCGTAATGCTTCCTTTACCCGCCAGTCTGGCACCGACTCCGGTAATGCTCCACGCACCGCGGGCATTTTTTTGTACCAGGATACGCAGATCAAACGGTTTTTTTTGATAAGTTGCCAGGTCAATCCCCTGCTGAATGATATAAGGCGAATTACTTGCTTCCCGGCGGATACGTCCCCATAGCCGAGACAGCGACACGGATTTGTAGGTTACGCTTTTTTTGTCATGCTGAATCGTCAGCCTGTAGGCCATTAGATGCTCTGGTTGGAATTTAAGAATCATAATTCCCTTTCCGGCCTTGCCATTTTCCGGCTTGAGATACAGGTATGGAAACGCAGATAGCATCTTCCCCAAGGCAGGCAGATCGCTTAACCGTTTGGTTGCGGGAACGAACTGCCGTGTGGATTCCGAGGTGCGGAGCCATTTGAACAGTTCCCACTTGTTAAAAAAGCCCGGATTGTATAGCTCAATGCCAGAAGTGTGCGAAATTTCCTCCAGCTTTGCGCGCACAGAGGTTTTAAGTTCATAATTGCGGTTTGGGATGCGATTATAAATGACCTGCGGAAGCGGAAAATTTTGTTCTTCCCAAGCCTGTAAGCTTTTGTTGAAGATATACCCCTTGACCGTTTCAGCTGGCAGCTTCAGATCCCTGACGGTAACGATGTACACCTGATAACCCATCCGTGTTCCCGTTTCAAGGATATCCCTGAAATTACGCTGATTCCCCTTGAAAAATTGCCCGTCGTCGTGCACGGTCAATACAGCAACGACTGGTTTTTGTTCCGCCCGGGTATTCATAGTTCCTCTTTTCTGCGGAATTTACTGAGGTAAAGACAGTGGTCCAAAATATGCTCCACGGACGCTTTACCCTCCGCACGCAATGATGGATGTTGGAAAATGGATCGACCGGGTTTGGAGTTGGCTTCAAACATCCATACCTTTTCATCCTGATCAATGCCTAGATCGAAGCCGATTTCACCCAGCAGATGTTGATGATGGTTCTCAATGGCTTCTGCGAGCGTAATCGCTACATTCTTGGCACGTTGCAGCACCTCGCCCGCCCGATCGCCGAATACCCGGTCCAGCGCTTGCTCCGGAGTCATCAGGGAGCCGCCGTTTTTAATATGAGTCGTGACACTGCCACGTCCGGATTTTTTGGCTCCAATACCGACGACGACCCATTGGTTATTGCCGTTCTTGTGCATATGAAACCGGAAATCAATCGGGCAATTGTCAATCTCGATCAGCTGAATTCCTTGCTGAATGAGGTAGCCTTTTAACGTCTGGCCTTGATTGGAATGAAGCATACGGAGCATAGAGTTAAAAGATGTGAAGCGCAATAATACATTGCTATTTTTTTTGCGATACCTCACAAAATAGCCTTGTTTGGGAACATGGGAAAGACGGTAAATCCCTTTGCCGAGACTGCCTCCACTTGGCTTGTAATAAGCAAATTGATGACGCTCCAGCATGCCTCGGATTCGTTCAGAGCTGGGATTCATATACGATTCAGGGACATAGCGGTTGACTTCCGGATTGCTTTCCAGCAGGTGATAGATATCTGATTTATTGAAAAAGCTCCAGTTAAAGAAGGGAATTCGTTTGCGGGATAACCGCTCGCGTAGTTGATTGATCGCCGGGGAGAAATCAGCGCGACGGCTCGGTAAACGATTATAAATCACATCCGGCAGAGGTACGATTTTACGTGTAAAATCCCCGCTGGATGATAGAAAATAGCCATTAATCGTATCATTTTGCCAGTTGATATCCCGAGGAGTGAAGGCAAAAATATAAGATTTATTGCTGCCTTCCTTCAGCAGCTGCTTAATAAAGCCTGTGCGTGATCCAAAAGGCCGGGTGGAGGAGGAGGTGCCGTCAGACAGTACTCCAATCAGCGGTCCTAGCTGTACATCACCGTCCAGATTTCGCAAATAGATAGACCCGCTTTTGGGAACACGGATTGCATTACGCAAGCTGGAGGTCAAGTATAGATGACGCCCCGCCTTCTGAATCGGTTTCACAGTGGCGGGAATCTGATCCTTACCAAGCCGCAGACGAATGGACTTGGCTCCGGATAATTTAAGGCTTTTCAACAAGGCAGTGGATATATAAGCCACCTTGTCGGGCTGCTGTGAGAAATGCACATTGCAATGCGTTAAACTCATCTGTTTATCCTCCTATACCGTATGTTCAAGGGAGGCGCCCATGCCCTGTAGCCCCGTCGTTTTGGATTGGGTTATTAAATATCGGGCATACTCGAGCGGGCGGTTGATCGCCCGGAAAGCGCACTTTGGCTGGCGGATCTGAAAAAAGGAAGCCCGACCAGGCCGGGAATTCACCTCCAATAGCCAGATGTTCCCATCCCGATCAATACCATAATCAATTCCCAGCTCGCCAAGGCGACCATATCGTTCCTCCAGCGCCCCGGTAATGGTCAGGGACAGCTTCATCATCTGTCCGATGATGAGACGCGTGCTGTCCGCGCCAAATTGTTCACGAAGGTAAGGTTCTGCCGGATGCGCTTCGCCTCCGCCGTGCAGATTGGAGGTCAGCGTTCCTTTCCTGCCTTCTCTCACGGCAAAGCCCGTCAGGCGCCAACAGCCGTGGCCATCCTTTTGCATAAGTGCGCGGACATCAAAGGGACGCCCGCTTTGACTCGTTAATTTCAAATAAGGCTGCACGATGTAGGCACGTTTGTCTGTCATTCCGTTGATCCATGACAAGCCTGCATCCAGATTGGAAAACAAACGCCGGAACGTGCGATTTTGAGAGTCTCTGCCTTGTATGAGCAGTCCCCGGTCTCCTTCCGCCAGGCGGAGATATAGTGTACCCTTGCCGTGCGTTCCGGCCTGCGGCTTCATAAACAGCCCCGAATGGCGTCGCAGCCACTCCATAAGCTGGGCCGTGTCCCGGTAAGGAGTCGTAGGCGGCACAAAGGAACGCACTTCATCTACCTTGTGCAGAGTGCGGTACACCTGCCATTTGCCAGGCAAGCTGCGCGACCAGTAGAGAAGCTTGCGCGATTTCTGCACCGCCATTTTTTCCAGTGTGTGCCCGACATTCTGGCTCTCATGGATATGGAGACAGCGGTTATACACAATATCCGGCAGGGGAAAGCGACCGGATGTCCACACTCCGTCATGATAAGCATAACCTCGTATGGAATGCTTTTCAGGTGAAACTCCTTCGGCGGTAAACGCCATTACGCTGAGACCAGAACGCCTGCCCAATAAACTTAGCCTGCGGCAAAAATCGGCCTCGGTAATGGGGGGGATGGCGGCCTGATTCCGGCTAACGAGCACGCCCAGCGTGCCTGGCACGACAAGAGACACTGATAACAGCTCCTTTGGCAGCCGGACCCTGAAAGAGAGGGATCATTTGAAACCGGCTGAATAACAGCAGTAATCAATCATTTTTTTCACGGATGGACGGGTTTTCTGATCATTTAATGGTGTGTTGTCATTTTTCGACGGCTTAGAATTGACTTCCAGCAGCCAGATGCGCCCCGTGCTGTCAATGGCCAGATCAATGCCAAGTTCCGCGAAATGGGCGGGAATGGCTTTCTCAACTGCGCTTGCGATATTCAGTGCTGCTGTCTTGAGAGAGAGGAGGCCGTTTGATTTGATGGTCGCGGGCAGTGTCGTTTTAGCCAGCGCTTCTTTGACCGTGCTCAGCGTACCGCCTCGCGCCAGATTGGACACAAAGTGGCTCCCTCCGGCAATCCGGGCGACAATGGATGTCACCGTCCAGGTCCCGGTTGCATTCTTCTGCACAAGCGCACGAAAGTCGACCGGGCGCTTACCGTGATCAATCAGGGTGAGTCCCTGCTGGAGCTGAAAGCGTGTTGTTTTCATTTTTCCCGCCAAGCTTTTGTACAACTTGTCGACATTGGTATACGTTTTCTTTTGGGGTGCTCCCGCTGTCGTGGACAGCACGGAAAAGGTACCGTCCGTTTGCTTGTTAATACGCATGATGCCTTTGCCCAGGCTCCCACGAACCGGCTTAAGAAAAACAGCGGGATACTGGTTGCACATTTTTTTGAATACGTCAAAGGTTTGCAGCAAGTGGGACTCGGGTAAATACTTGCGCAGGGATGAATTAGATTTAAGCGCATCAAACACTTCATTCTTATCCAAGAACTTTTCATTAAAAATGGTCGTACCGTACTGGGATTTTACTTCTTTCATGAAATGCTGTACGCTAGTTCTGTTCTCGAGTTTACGGGAGGTAAGCCGGTTATTGACGACATCGCCAGCGGGCATGACAGTCTTTTTCCAGCTTCCGTCGTACACCCATCCCTGAACCCGACCGGGCTGGCTTCCGATATGCTCCGGGGTAAAAAAATACACATATGCTCCTTGTCTACGACATTCCCCGACCAGTTCATGGCAGAACAGGGTGATCGACCCGAAAGGCTTATCAGGCTGTTCGGGATAGTCCCGGCTGACCAGCACGCTAATAAGCGGGCCCACTCGAAGTGTCCGGCGGCCTCGGCTGTAGGTTACTCGCAGCTTGCAATTGGAATGAATACCCATTTTACGGGCCAGCACGCTTCCTACACGTAGGCCGCTATAGCGGGGTACCGAAATGACGGTAACCTCTTGGCGGAACGAACCGAAGGCGAGCTGAACGGGGTGGCCTGCGGATATTTTCCATTTGCGAAGCAAGGACTCGCCGACCATGAGTACGTCATCCTGCAAGATGCCCGATCCGATGATTTGAATCGTTGTTTTTTTGATGGACATCGTGGATCTCCTTCCGGGCAGCAACTTGATGTCTTGAAAGTAACGGGAAACGTAAATGGGCTGTAATAGCACTGATTCATCATATGAGGACATATATTCCTTGGTGATTGACGGACAATGTGAAATGTTGACACTATACTTGTATTGGAGGAATGAACAATCATGAATATCTATGACAAAGCCCATGATTTAGCAAAAGCATTGAAGGAAAGCAAAGAGGTAGAGGAAATTACGGCAGCGATGAAGCTGATTGAAACCGACCCGGAAGCCAAGCAAATGCTGGATGATTTCCGTCAGCGTCAAATGGAAGTTCAGCAGCGGATGATGAGCGGCGATATGCCGGCACAGGAAGAGATGGAAAAGATGGAAAAGCTGTTCGAGGTCCTTAGTTTGAACCTCAACATCCGTCGTCTGTTTGATGCCGAACGCCGCCTGAGCGTGATCATTGAGGACGTCAACAAAATTATTTCAGACAGCCTTCAGCATTTGTACGGCTCGTCTATGTAAGTTTGTCTCATATTCCTTCCTGTTCTCTCATAGACTAGATACATAGAGTCACAGGGAGAGGAAGGGATACGATTGGGTTCTCTAAAAAAATGGAAACACGGTTTGTACACTCTGATTGCGCTGGCTATGGTGTTTGTGGCGTTGCCGCGCATCTCGCTTGCAGGCGGTTTGAACTGGGTCAACGGTTTTGGTATCGTATGGGTACTTTTTGCGTTGCTTGTCATCGGCGCGAACCTGCATTTTTTGCTGGGTGTGGATGAGGAAAAGCGCAAAACGCTGGAGCGTGTACGACGGGCCAAAATGCAGCAGTGGCAGATGAAATGGGATAATAAAACGGACAAAAGCAGTATGCTGTGAGCTTTTCGCATTGATTGTTTTGAGCCTGCTCCGATGTCACACATCAAGCACGGTTAAGAAGCGGTTCCCTTGTAAAAAGGGGAATCGCTTTTTGTTATTTCCCAGTAGCGATATCGAAATGAACAAAGGTCTTAAATACAAGGATTTTGTGCTATAATAGATACAGAATGATACAGATTGAACGTTGGGGGTGTAACAGAGTTGGACGGGCTGGATGAAGCAGTTACGAAACATGAGCAGTTATTGCGTCATATCGAGCAGTTGAAAATAGGCTCCAAAATTTCTGTACGCAGGCTGGCTAAAGAGATGAGCGTCAGTGAAGGGACTGCTTATCGCGCTGTTAAGGAAGCAGAAAACCTGGGAATTGTCATTACCAAGGAACGAATCGGAACGGTACGGGTGGAAAAGCGTCCACGCGGTTTGTCCGAGCAGCTGACCTTTGCAGATGTCGTGAATATTGTGGAAGGACATGTGCTGGGCGGAAGCGAGGGGCTGGAGAAGCCTTTGCACAAATATGTCATTGGGGCGATGCGTGAAGAGGCCATGGCCCGTTACATTGATGCAGGCAGTTTGCTGATTGTTGGTAACCGGGAGGATGCACATTCTCTTGCATTGGAGCAGGGAGCAGGCGTGCTGATTACAGGGGGCTTTGGTACGAGCCGGGAGGTCAAGCAGTTGGCCGACCAGATCAGTCTGCCGATTATTTCCTCGCGCCACGATACCTTTACTGTGGCTTCCATGATTAATAGAGCGATATTTGACCGCTTGATCAAAAAGAAAATTATGCTGATCGAAGATATAGCGGCAGGTAAACCGAAGGCACTGACATTAAGAATCAACAGCACGCTCACCGAATTCGAAGAGCTTTCGAAGACGACCGGGCAGTATCATTTTGCCGTAGTTGATGAATGGAACCGTTTAATAGGCATCGTCAGCCGCAAGGATGTGGAAGGACTCCAGCCGGAGCACACGATGGACAAATGCCTGATCCGCAATCCGGTAACGGTCACCTATCAGACTTCGCTGGCCTCAGCCGCGCAGATGATGGCGTGGGAAGGTGTAGACTACTTGCCGGTTGTAGATCGTAATCGCAAACTGTTAGGGTCAGTCACACGGCGTGAGGTGCTGGAGGCGCTGCGTAATGCCCAGAAGCAGCCGCAACTGGGTGAGACGTTCGATCAATTGATTTGGAACGGGTTTGCCGAGGAGCGCAATGAGGACGGCTCGTTATTTTTTCGCGGCTTTATCATTCCGCAGATGGCGACCCATTTGGGTACGATCTCGGAAGGCGTACTGGTTAACGTCATGACACAAGCGGGTTACCGGGCGGCAAGAGACATGAGCGGCAAGGATTATGTGCTCGACAATTTGATGACTTATTTTATCCGGCCGGTACAGATTGAGGATGCAGTCGTACTGCGTCCGTTGCTGCTTGAAATGAGTCGTCGCACCTGCAAGCTGGAAATTTCCATTTTGCGGGAAAACTATTTGGTATGCAAGGCGGTAATGTCGCTTCAATCCATTGAACACGGATAAACGCCAATGGATTGGAGCGGAGAGCGGGGATGAAAAAAATGAGCATGAAAAAATTAACTTAGTGACTTTCGGGAAGCTTTTCCTTCGCCTCCAGCCAAATTTGCAGCACACCTTCCATCACAAGCATCGTTTTGACCTGGATTGTATATTCCTTGTCGCGAACGGTGTATTTTTTTTGATTCAGCAGCATGCGTACCAGTTTGCTGTCGGAGTCAATCTCGAACATATCCCTGCCGCGCAGCACCTCCAAATCCCGAATGACGCGGCGAAGGAGCTCTTTCAGGTTAATGGAGTCTATTTTTTCAGCCGACGTTTCCTCCGCGATCAGCTTGATTTCTTTGACAACGGTCTGGCGATTGCTGTATTTGCGCAGTGTTTTGTTGTCCTCCTGAGCTTGCTGGAGCTGGAATTGAAGATCCTGATTGTTTTTCCAAAGCTCATTGAAGCTGACATGCCAAATGGCATTGTAGACCATCCCCCCGGCAATCATACCTAGTACAAAAACCGAGGATAGTTGCATAAAAGGGCGCAGACGCTCGAAGGGAGGTACTCTCATGATCTTTTCACCTCACAGGCGTCCGTTTCCGCACACCCATTTGACCAGCTCTGTGCCCATATGAGCGCCCAAAAAGGCGAAAATCAAATACAGGATTTGCTTAATGGCAGGTGATAGATTGCCATCTATCATATTGCTCTCGATGACCCGGATCGGGTCCATCGTCCCCCCTACAGCAGCGGCAAGCGCCCATATTTTTATTCTTCCGGCAACCTCCAGCATCGTCTGGGTAGGCGGCTGAAGAGCTATCACCGCTCCCATTCCGCCGAGCATGGCTCCCCCGAGCACGATGCCGAAGGCGATGAAGAAATCGAGTATCGCTTTGGATATAAAAGTGCTCATGCTCTTTTCCTCCTTGTGTGTATACATCAGGCCCGCGCTTGTCCGCCCGGGGTCTGTACTTTTATTGTATGGGCGCTACTAACGCGGATATGATAAAATAGTTTGAAGAAAAACCAGCGGTGAAAGGAAGAGAAGCGCATGAGTTCATTTGTGCATTTGCATGTTCACAGCGAGTATAGCCTGCTGGACGGCGCGGCTCGTACCGCGGAGTTGGTCAAACAGGCTTCAGCTTACGGAATGAAGGCGCTTGCCCTTACGGACCACGGGGTCATGTACGGCGCTATTCCTTTTTATAGAGCGTGTGTGGAAAACGGCATTAAGCCGATTATCGGGTGTGAGGCTTATATTACAGCGGGTTCGCGCAAAGAGCGCGGAAGCCGCAAGGATCAGCCCATATATCATTTAATTTTGCTCGCCAAAAATAAAACAGGCTATCAAAATCTGATGAAGCTATGCTCCATCGGCCATTTGGAGGGCTATCACTACAAGCCGCGCATTGATATGGAAGTGCTGGCTGCCCATCATGAAGGCATCATATGCCTGAGCGCATGCCTGGGCGGTGAAGTACCGCAGCATTTGCTGCATGGCCGGGAAGCCGAGGCCAGACGGGCGGCGGAACGTTACCGGAGCATCTTTGGCGATGATTTTTATCTGGAGCTGCAGGATCACGGTCTGTCGGAGCAAAAGCGTGTAAATCCTCTATTGATTGCGCTGGCAAAAGAATTGGATATTCCACTGGTGGCGACAAATGACGTGCATTATCTGACCGAGCCGGATGCGGATGTCCAGGACGTTCTGATCTGTATCGGGACAGGCAAGACGGTTGACGATGAGGAGCGCTTGCGCATACCGACACGGCAGTTGTATCTGAAAAGCCAGGAGGATATGGCTCGCTTGTTTCCGCATGTGGAAGAAGCCATTGCCAATACGGTGCGTATTGCTGAACAGTGTGAACTGGAGCTGGAGTTCGGCCAGTCCATTTTGCCTGAATATCGCCCGCTGCCGGAAGGCATGACTTCCTCATCCTATTTGCGCAGTTTGTGTATGCAAGGGTTGGAGCATCGCTATGGAAGTGATCCCAGATGGGAGCAGCCAGAGGAACGTGAAAAGCTGGACCAACGGCTGAACTATGAATTGAATACGATAGAGAATATGGGCTTTAGCGATTATTTTCTGATCGTATGGGATTTTATTGCTTTCGCTCATCAGCATAAGATTGCAACCGGACCGGGGCGCGGTTCCTCAGCAGGCAGTTTGGTTGCCTATGTGCTTAACATCACGAATGTCGATCCGATGAAATATAATCTGCTCTTTGAACGGTTTCTGAATCCTGAGCGGATCAGCATGCCGGATATCGATATTGATTTTAGTGACGAACGGCGTGACGAGGTTATTGACTATGTAGTTCAGAAGTACGGGAACGAGCATGTAGCCCAAATCATTACCTTTGGAACGCTGGCGGCGAGAGCCGCAGTCCGTGACGTCGGGCGTGTGTTAAATGTGCCGTATGGCGAGGTAGACAAGGCGGCGAAGCTGATTCCGGCCCAACTCGGAATGAACATCCGCCATGCGCTGGAGATGACCCCGGAGCTGAAGGCGCTGTACGAAACGAAGCCCAAGACACGCGAACTGCTGGATATGGCGATCAAAGTGGAAGGGATGCCCCGCCATGCCTCGACTCATGCTGCGGGTGTCGTCATTTCGCGGACTCCATTGACCGATGCGGTTCCGCTTCAGGAGGGAAGCGAAGGGGTTCCCCTTACACAATATTCAATGGAAAATCTGGAGCGGATCGGTTTGCTCAAAATGGATTTCCTCGGATTGCGCACGCTCTCTATTATTGAGCGCTGTATGCGCTGGATTGCAGAAGAGCATGGAGAAGCGCCTGACTTTAGCCGCATCCCTGATAATGACCCGCATACCTACGATCTGCTGGGTAAAGGAGATACAGGCGGGGTATTCCAGCTTGAGTCGGCTGGCATACGCCGGGTGCTCAAGGATTTAAAGCCGAGTGTTTTCGAGGATGTCATCTCTGTACTGGCTTTGTATCGTCCCGGTCCGATGGGCTTTATTCCTAACTTTATACAAGCCAAGCATGGACAGGTTGAGGTTGCTTATCCGCATCCCGATCTTGAGCCGATCCTGAAGGATACGTACGGCATTATCGTGTATCAGGAGCAAATCATGCAGATTGCTTCGCGCATGGCAGGCTTTTCCCTGGGAGAAGCCGATCTGCTGCGCCGTGCTGTGTCCAAGAAAAAGCGCGAAGTGCTGGATCTGGAGCGCGGCCATTTTGTGAAGGGCAGTGTCAAGCAGGGGTACACGGAGGAGGAAGCCGAAAGGGTTTATGACATGATTGTCCGTTTTGCAGATTATGGCTTCCCGCGTGCCCATGCGGCTGCTTATGGCGTGCTGGCATTCCAGACAGCATATCTCAAGGCCCATTATCGCGTGCAATTTATGGCGTCGATGCTGACAGCCGTCATGGGAAGCCACCGGAAAGTGGCGGAATATGTCGTTGAATGCCGTCGTATGAATATAGCGGTGCTGCCGCCTGATGTGAACGAAAGCGGCGTGCTGTTCACCCCCTTGCCGCAAGGCGACATCCGCTTCGGACTGGCCGCGATTAAAAATGTCGGCACACAGGCAATGGAGAGCATTCTCGCTGTCCGCAAGGAACGGCCATTTGACAGCCTGCTTGATTTTTGCCGACGCGTGGACTTGCGGGTATGCAATAAGAGAGTCATTGAATCGCTCATTCAGGCAGGTGCCTTTGATTCGCTGACAGGGCACCGGGCACAGCTGCTTGCCATGCTGGATGAAACCGTAGATGCAGCTGTCAAGTGGCGAAAGGAACGTGACGATCTGCAAATTGATATGTTTGGTTTTGTGGAAATGCCCAATTGGGATATCGAATATCCCGATGTACCGAAGTTCAGTGCGGGCCAGCAGCTCGAACTGGAACGTGAGCTGCTGGGGCTGTATCTGTCCGGGCATCCGCTGGATGATTTTGAGACGCTGCTGGAAAACAGCCAGGCGGATCGCCTGATGGAACTGGGCGATGTGCCGGATGAAACGGTTGTTGTGACCGCCGGCATGGTGGTGTCGCTCAAGACAATTACGACCAAGCAGGGTAAGGCCATGGCCTTTATAGAGCTGGAGGATCAGATTGAGCGCTGTGAAGTGGTGCTGTTCCCTGAGGTGTGGAAGCGAAGCCAGCAGTGGATTGAAAAGGGAGCGCTGCTGGCGCTGCGTGCCAAAATGCAGCAGCAGGACGAGCACTTCAAGCTCCTCGCAGATGAAACCGCTCCGTTAGCGGAAGATTCGCTGGCACGGCTCCTCCAGCGTCGACGCACCGGGACGCGTCCATCCGCTGCAGCCGGAGCATCCGTGCCAGCGGCTGGCTCTTCTGGCGGGGGAGCGCAGCGCACGCCGTCGACAGCCGCAACGCCTGCTTCGTCGCAGCCCAAGCCGGCTAGTCCCGCCACGGGCGCTTCACCGGGCTCCGCCGCCAAGGCAGCTCAAGGCGGGCAGGCCCCGGCTCCGCGCAGCCCGGAGCGGGAGGCCCGTCAGCGGGTGTTTGTCAAAATCACCCGCCAGGCCGAGGAGGATGCCAGCTTGCTGGTCAGCCTCAAGGCGCTGCTGCAGGAGCATCCCGGTGCGTTGCCTACCGTACTGTTTTATGAGAGCAGCCAGCGTTTGCTGGCCTTGAGCGATGCCTACAGCATCAAGCCTTCGCCCCAGCTTTTTGATCGGATGGAGTCCATGTTGGGTGAAGGCACGGTGAAAGTCAAATGACGGACATGCTTTAATGAACAATTTCCTTCCCTCTCGCATACACTTGGAAAACTGGCGGGACAGCAGCTTCAATACTTATCCTGTACACATGAGTCCTGCACACATGAGGTCCCGCGCGGTGGAAGAACAGAACTGTACGGTGAAGGCGGGAGGGAAACTATGTCCTATGAATATGCTGAGACCCTGTTAAATCGCAGAGGCATTCGTATCGAGTCCATTGCGGACATTGTTTTTCAGCTGCAGCAAAAATATTATCCTCATTTAACTATGGAAGAATGTGTAGACAGTGTCAAAGCGGTATTGCAAAAGCGCGAGGTACAATATACGTTGCTCACAGGCATTGCGATTGATGAGCTGGCCGAAAAAAGACTTCTCCCTGAGCCGCTGCAAGCCATTATGGAGGCAGACGAACCGTTGTATGGGGTGGACGAGACACTGGCTCTTGGAATTACGAGCGTGTACGGCATGATCGGCTTAACCAGCTTTGGATATTTGGATAAGGAAAAGACAGGAATTATTGAACAGTTGAACCAAAAAGGTAGCGGTATTCACGTATTCTTGGACGATCTCGTCGCTGGTTTAGCCGCTGCCGCTTCTTCGCGTATCGCCCATCGGAGCGTTCTAGCCAAGCATTATCCTGCGTCGCCCGACGCTTGATTCGACTGTATGAGCAGAGCGGATAAACTTCTAGGCCCTCCGAAGGAATCTGAACGAGCAGGAGGGCTTTTGTTGCGGGAAAAAAGTAAGGTATGTTATCATGAGTCTATTATATGGGCTCAAAACTTGAGGCTTAGGGGGTAGAAACAAGGCATGTGGACGGTGATTTATATTGCACCGACGGCCAGACTGGCTGACATGATTAAGCTCAAACTGTCTGAAGAAGGTTTTATGGTGCAGACCCGGGCCATTAGCGCGTCCAAGCAACAGTTTGAGATACTTGTGCCTTCGGGCGAAGTCGAAGAAATACAGGAAGTGCTTAATTCGATTTTGCGCCCTTGAGTCCGGAAC
Organism: Paenibacillus kribbensis; assembly: GCF_002240415.1. Taxonomy (NCBI): domain Bacteria; kingdom Bacillati; phylum Bacillota; class Bacilli; order Caryophanales; family Paenibacillaceae; genus Paenibacillus; species Paenibacillus kribbensis. The sequence goes on along the minus strand of NZ_CP020028.1, from coordinate 3,841,198 downwards.
GGCGGAAGTGACACAGCAGCATGAATGGAACAAAGGATGCACGATCGGCGGTAATGTTTTGCGGACAAGCGTTGACGTGTGTATGAACATAATGCTTAGAGGTGCCGCTACAGACGGCAGAGGACCTTGTATCGGTTACGGCTGACAAATAAACGGCTGGAGAGGTGTAGTTGTGTTTAAAGATTTATTCCAAAAGAAGCGTAAATACGCGACGATCCCTTCGGAACGGGCGCTGAGCGGCGATCAAGCGGACATGCCGGATCGTCCCAAACGGGAGATTCCCGAAGGTCTTATGACCAAATGTGGCAAGTGCGGAAGCATTCAATACAGCAAAGAGCTGGAAAAGAATTTGAAAGTGTGTCCGGTGTGCGGATACCATATGCGTCTCAATGCGATGGAGCGTATTCGCATGGTACTCGACGAGGACACGTTTACGGAATATGATGCTGATATGATTTCAGTTGATCCGCTGGACTTTCCGGGATATGCGAGTAAGCTGGAGCAGCAGACGCTGAAATCCGGCTTGCGAGAGGCTGTCGTTACGGGCGACGGCCTTATTCATGGGCTTCCTGTTGTCGTAGCGGTGATGAGCTTTGACTTTTTTACAGGCAGTATGGGCTCGGTCGTAGGGGAGAAAATTACCCGCGCCATTGAGCAGGCGATTGACAAGCGCTTGCCGCTTATTATCTTCTCCACATCCGGTGGGGCACGTATGCAGGAAAGTATTCTGAGTCTGATGCAGATGGCCAAAACAAGTGCTGCTCTCGCTCGTCTGGACGAGCAGGGTTTGCTTTATATTTCCGTTATCACTGATCCGACTACAGGCGGAGTTTCCGCCAGCTTTGCTACGCTTGGAGATATTAATATTGCAGAGCCGGGTGCTGTATTTGGTTTTGCAGGCCGTATCGTAATTGAGCAGACCATCAGGCAGAAGCTGCCGGATGATTTTCAAACTTCCGAGTTTAATTTGCAGCACGGACAATTAGATATGGTTGTACACCGCAAGGAATTGCGCGATACCCTTGGGCAACTGCTTGATTTACACAGTGTGAAAGGGGTGGAATAGATGGCTGGCGAATTGCCTTATGAAAAGCCCCTGGTCGAGATGCGACAGAAGATCGAAGAACTCAAGCAATTCGGACAGGATAAGCAAATTGATTTTACGGATGAAATTAACCGCCTGGAAGAACGTTATCTCCAGATGGAAGAAGAAATATATACGAACATTACAGCACCGCAAAAGATGCATTTGGCCCGTCATCATCAAAGGCCGACGTCTCTTGATTTGATCGAACAAGTATTTACAGACTTTATTGAATTGCATGGCGACCGCTTGTTTGGAGACGATCTGGCAGTCGTAGGCGGAATTGCCAAGCTGAACGGTATTCCGGTGACCGTTATTGGTCAGCAGCGCGGCAAGGATACCAAAGATAACATTGCGCGTTTTTTTGGTAGTGCGCACCCGGAAGGATTCCGGAAAGGGCTGCGCTTGATGCAGCAGGCTGAAAAATTTAAACGCCCTATTATTACATTTATTGATACGAAGGGCGCTTATCCGGGTAATACAGCAGAGGAGAGAGGTCAATCGGAAGCAATCGCCCGCAATTTGCGAGAGATGGCAAAGCTTTCGGTGCCTGTTATTTGTGTGGTCATCGGCGAGGGTGGAAGCGGCGGTGCGCTTGCGTTTGCGGTCGGCAACCGGGTGCTGATGCTGGAGCATGCCATCTATTCGGCCATCTCTCCAAACGGGGCAGCCTCGATTTTATGGAAGGATGCTTCCAAGGCAGATCAGGCAGCTGAAGCTATGAAAATTACGGCGAATGATCTTCTGCGTCTGGAGGTTATCGAGGACATTGTGCCAGAACCGAGAGGGGGCGCGCATCGCAACTATGAAATGACTGCTGCTGCAATCAAGGAGCTGTTGGAACGTCATTTGGCCGAACTGATGAATATGAGCTGCGATGAATTGAGGGAAGATCGGTATCAAAAATTCCGGAAAATAGGTCAATATACCTTTTTGAAGCCTTCGGAAACTGAGCCTATGTTGTAATACACTGGAAACGAGTAACAAAAAATATGACGAACTTCCTATACAAATAGGAAAAAGTGTAGTAGATTTAATTGTTGGAAAAAGATATAAAGTAACACCTTTGAAAACGGAGGAAAAACCCAAATGCGCAAAACTAAGATTGTATGTACTATCGGTCCTTCCAGTGAGTCGTTGGAAAATGTGAAGAAACTGATTTTGGCTGGTATGAACGTAGCCCGCCTGAATTTCTCTCACGGTGATTTCGAGGAGCATGGCAACCGGATTAAGAATATCCGTCAAGCTTGCAAGGAGCTTAACAAAAACGTTGCTATTTTGCTCGATACGAAGGGGCCGGAAATCCGGACAGGCAAGCTCGAGGTTGAACCTATTGAGCTTGTTCAGGACGAGTTCATTACGCTGACAACGGAAGAAGTTCTTGGTACGAAAGACCGTATCTCCATTACGTACAAGGACCTTCCCTCGGACGTGGAGCCCGGCTCCACCATTCTGATCGACGACGGTCTGATCGGACTCACCGTTATTGAAGTATCAGGCACTGAAATCAAATGCCGCATTGTCAATGGCGGAACGATCAAAAGCAAGAAGGGCGTTAACGTTCCAGGCGTAGCCATTTCCTTGCCTGGTATTACAGAGAAGGATGCTAACGACATCATTTTCGGTATTGAGCAGGACATTGATTTCATCGCGGCTTCTTTTGTTCGTAAAGCAAGTGATGTACTGGAAATCCGTGAATTGCTGGCAAAGCACAACGCTGGTCATATTCAAATCATTTCCAAAATCGAAAATCAGCAAGGTGTTGACAACCTGGACGAAATTTTGGAAGCCTCCGACGGCCTGATGGTTGCCCGTGGTGACCTTGGTGTGGAAATCCCTGCTGAAGAAGTACCTTTGGCGCAAAAACTGATGATTAACAAATGTAATGTAGCCGGCAAGCCTGTTATTACGGCAACACAAATGCTGGATTCCATGCAGCGTAACCCGCGTCCGACTCGTGCGGAAGCAAGTGACGTAGCCAATGCTATTTTTGACGGAACAGACGCAATTATGCTGTCCGGCGAAACAGCTGCGGGTAAATATCCGGTAGAATCTGTACTGACGATGTCCCGTATTGCAGAAAAAGCAGAGTCTTCTCTGAACTACCGTGAATTGTTTAAGAAACAGAGAACGGCGCAAGAAATCAGTATTACGGAGGCAATCAGCCAATCTGTTTCCATTTCTGCGCTTGACCTGCATGCCAAAGCGATCCTGACGTCCACGCAAAGCGGAACAACAGCGCGTATGATTTCCAAATATCGCCCGGAAGCTCCGATTGTCGCTGTGACAACACAGGAAAGAACGGTTCGTCGTCTGGCTCTGATCTGGGGTGTACATGCAGTACAAGGAAGACCGATTGTTGACACAACAGACAGTCTGTTTGACAATGCGCTGGAAGGCGGCCGCAATTCCGGTCTCGTTAAAGAGGGCGATTTGGTTGTGATCACCGCTGGGGTACCGCTTGGCGATTCCGGTTCTACCAACCTGATCAAAATTAGCTGTGTTCCTGCACAAGCATAATTTTATCCTGTTCGGAATAATAAACAGGCTGTATCGTTTGGATACAGCAAGCAAGCAGAGCATTCAGGTCATTGCGACTTGGATGCTCTTTTTGGTGTTCTCTAGTTTCTAATTTTCTGTGCTTCTTGCCGCATGAATTCGAGAAACGCCTGCTGGATCATGCTCTGATGTGTATCACGTTGATACACGATGTTTATATGGTAGCAGTCACTTTCTTCATCAGTCTTAATAACCTCAGTATAAGGAAGCCATTCCACCGTAGGAACACTGTCAATGCTGCTATGAACTCCGCAGGCAGGGAAAAAGGCAAGCGCTTCTCCGCCGCCTACTACTTGCTTAACCGCCTCCCATGAGTTGGTCTCCATAGAGGGCTTAAGCAGAGAAGAATACGAATCGATAGCAGATGCCCCGCTGTATCTCACCCACGCATGCTTGTCCAATATATCAGATCTGTCAACATCGACTGATTTGGAAGTATGCATTTTTTTGTTCCTAATAATTCCAATTCGATCCGTAGCCACTACTTCTGCCACCGTATGCTCCGGTAGAGGGCTCTTATCGTCCAGAAAAACAAAATCAAGCTCTCCCTGCAGCAGCAGCTGTCTGATCGTATCTGGAGCTTGAATGTCCAGTTGAATTCGGCACTCTGGATATAGTTGCGCAAACTTAGCAAGGATAGAGGGCAGGAGGTATGTGCCTGATATCGACTCTGCGCCTAGACGTAATTGAGACTGCGATTCCTCTGTAAGTTCATCTACAGCTTGTCTTGCTTCCTGCTCCAGGGAGATGATCTGCTTTGCGTAAGGCAGCATTCTTTTTCCGGCTTCGGTTAGCATAATTCTGCCTTGTTGAAGAGAGAACAGAGAAACACCCATTTCCTTTTCCAGGCTTTTCATATGAAAGCTGACGGTAGGCTGCTTGACTTGCAAAGCCTCCGCCACATCCGTCGCCTTATGGAATTTATCGATCAGCATCAAAATACGTAATTTTAGAATATTCATGAATCGAACAGATCTCCTTAAATGTCTTAATGTGTGAAGTTTACACTATAGATTAATTATATACCCTAAAACAATTATTCTATCAATATTTTATATTTGTTTTACAAAACCACGCCGTTCATCTAACATTCCAGGCCTACAATGTAAAAGTGTTGATGGTCATAAATAAAAAACCGTCACTTAACTAAGGGGAGGACAATAAAAAATGTTGAAAAAATGGCCGTTCATTCTGATGACTCTCACCATGGTATTTGCACTCGCAGCTTGCGGATCAGGCAACAATGCTGCACCACAAGGAGACGCTGCTAAAGGAACAGAAGATAAAGCAGCTGCTGAACTGACAGGTAACATTCTGGCTGTTGGCTCCACAGCACTTCAACCATTGGTAGAGCAAGCAGGACAAAAATTTATGGCTGTCGATAAATATAAAGGTATTGCAGTTCAAGTACAGGGCGGCGGCAGTGGTACTGGCTTGACTCAGGTTTCCGGCGGGCAGGCGGATATCGGTAACTCTGACGTGTTTGCAAAAGAAAAACTGGAGAGCGGTGCAGATGAGTTGGTCGATCACCAAGTAGCTGTTGTAGCGATGTCAGCAGTAGCAAACCCTAAGGTTGGCGTGACAGACCTGAAGAAAGATCAATTGGTACAAATTTTCACAGGTAAAATCACGAACTGGAAACAAGTTGGTGGTGCGGATCAAAAAATCGTTATTGTAAACCGTCCAAGCAGCTCCGGTACTCGTGCAACATTTGAAAAATACGCTTTGGGACAAAAAACGGAAGATCTGCCTGGCTCCATTCAGGAAGATTCCTCTGGTACAGTGAAAAAGCTGATTGCTGAAACACCGGGTGCTATTGGTTATCTGGCTCTGTCCTACATCGACAACACAGTAACAGCTTTGAAATTCGATGGTGTTGAAGCCAATGTGGAAAATGTAGAGCAAGGTAAGTATCCGGTATGGGCTTACGAGCACATGTACACCAAAGGTGAGCCAAAGGAACATGTAAAAGCATTCCTGGACTACATCCTGTCTGATGAAATCCAGAAATCTGATGTTGTAGACCTGGGATACATTCCAGTATCAGGTATGCAAGTCAAACGCGATGCTGACGGTAACATTACGAAATAAGGAGATATACACCTCCTGTTCGGATGAACGTAGCGAATGCGAAGTATATTCACGAAGAAGAGGCGGACTAGCGTCCGGCCTCTATTCTTCGGTTAAAGGAGTTACAGTATGGAACCAGTTGAAGGGAAGGCATTCATGGAACAGAATAAACGTTCCCAGGTTATGAAAGAAAGACATTACTGGGAAGAATGGACCGGCCGCATTTATACGTCGGTTTGTGTCGTTTTTTTAGTTGCAGTCATTGTCTCCATCGTATATTTTGTTGCCTCCAAAGGTGTAGCTACATTTGCGATGAATGGAGTCAGTCTAAGTGAGTTTTTCTTTGGCACCAAATGGAGCCCGGACGGTGAACCCGCTTCCTTCGGCGCGCTTCCATTCATTACGGGCTCTTTTGCCGTTACTATATTGGCTGCCTTGATCGCCAGTCCGCTTAGCTTGTGCGCAGCTTTGTTTATGACGGAAATCGTGCCGAAATCGGGTAAACGTATCCTTCAGCCTGCGATTGAACTATTATCCGGTATTCCGTCTGTAGTATATGGCTTTGTCGGCTTGACTGTGATCGTTCCGCTGCTGCGGAATGTGTTCGGGGGACAAGGCATCGGTATTCTGGCAGGCTGTCTTGTGTTGTCTGTGATGATTTTGCCGACCATTACGAGTATTATGGCGGATGCGTTGTCCTCCTTGCCAGGAGGTCTGCGTGAATCCTCTTACGCTTTGGGGGCTACCCGCTGGCAGACCATTGCACGCGTCATTATTCCGACGCTGCTGCCCGCGCTTTTGACAGGGATTATTCTCGGTATGGCTCGTGCGTTTGGGGAGGCGTTGGCTGTGCAGATGGTGATCGGGAATGCACCACACATACCAAGCTCTTTGCTGGAATCCGCTTCGACCTTGACCAGCGTTATTACACTTAGCATGGGCAACACAGCCATGGGCTCGGTTCATAACAATGCTCTTTGGAGCATGGCGCTTGTGCTGCTGCTCATGACATTTATCTTTGTGCTGCTGGTAAGGCTGCTCGAAAGGAGAAACCGGATTTGATGAGAGCTAAAACAACCGATAAGATTGCAACCTTTGTCATCTGTTTCTTTGCCTTGTTCATTGTTGCGCTTTTGGTAGGATTATTGGGATTCATTTTAGCACGTGGAGTAAGTCACATTTCCTTTGACTTTTTAACGAGTGCTCCCCAAACGTTACGTGCAGGTGGAGGCATTGGCCCGCAGCTATTTAACTCTGTATTTTTGCTGATCTTGACTTTGATTATTACCATTCCGATTGGCTGGGGTGCCGGTATTTACATGGCGCATTACGCAAAGCCGGGAAAAATTACGGACTTCATACGACTTGTCGTCGAAGTACTGTCTTCCTTTCCGTCCATCGTCATCGGTTTGTTCGGACTTTTACTTATCGTAAATACGTTTAATTTTGGTTTTTCCCTGTTATCAGGAGCCTTGGCCTTGGCAGTATTCAATCTGCCGCTGATGGTTCGTACAACAGAACAGGCTTTCCGGGCTGTACCCAAGGAGCAAAAGGAAGCCGGGCTTGCGCTCGGATTATCCAAATGGAAAATCATCACCTCTATTTTGCTGCCCGCTGCGTTGCCAAGCTTGATTACGGGGACGATTTTGGCCGCAGGCCGAATTTTCGGGGAAGCTGCCGCATTGCTGTTTACAGCAGGGATGAGTACGCCGCCGCTTGACTTTACGGATTGGAATCCATTGCATGCCAGATCGCCTATTAATCCGATGCGACCTGCCGAAACGCTCGCTGTGCATATTTGGAAGGTAAACAGTGAAGGTATTGCTCCTGATTCCAAGGATATCGCCGCAGGCGCTTCCGCGGTACTGGTACTGCTCGTACTTGTCTTCAACCTGAGTGCAAGATGGTTTGGAAGAGTCGTTTACCGCCGCTTGACTGCTGCCAAACGTATGGATTAGAAAGGGGATGGGGAATATGGAACAAGTGATTACGCGAACGGCACAACCCGCAGCACCAGCAACACCCGTTCAATCTACGCGCTCGGAACAACTTGCGGGGCAACCGCCGCATCCATTCAGCACCGAGGATTTGAGTATTTATTATGGCAGCTTTGAAGCTGTAAAAAAAGTAAATCTGGCTTTTCCCGAGCAAACAGTCACCGCCCTGATCGGGCCCTCCGGTTGTGGCAAGTCGACCTTTTTGCGCTCACTTAACCGCATGAACGACGAGATTGCATCTTCCTCTACAACAGGACACATCTGGATGGATGGGCAGGATTTGACCGCACCGGGAACGGACGTAATCAAGCTGCGTCAGCAAATTGGCATGGTGTGGCAGCGTCCCAACCCTTTTTATAAATCTATTTACAATAATATTGCCTTCGGTCCCAAATACCGGGGTGTGCGCAAAAAGAAGCAGCTTGATGAAATCGTGGAAAGCAGCCTGCGCAAGGCAGCGCTGTGGGATGAGGTTAAGGATCGCCTGCATGATTCCGCACTGGCTCTGTCTGGCGGGCAGCAGCAGCGGCTTTGTATTGCACGTGCGCTATCCGTAGAGCCGAAAATTTTGCTGTTGGATGAACCGGCCTCTGCACTGGACCCTGTGTCTACAGGCAAGATTGAAGAGCTCATTACCGAATTGAAAAAAGAGCTGCGCATCGTTATTGTGACGCATAATATGCAGCAGGCTGCACGAATTTCCGATTATACTGCTTATTTTTATATCGGAAACCTGGTTGAGCATGGAAAGACAAATGATATTTTTACTAACCCTGAAAATGAGTTGACCCAGGAGTACATTATGGGCCGCTTTGGGTAAGGGCTAGTTGCTATCCGCTTACCATATATATGCAATACGCAAAGCCTTCTACTAATACAGTATTAGTAGGAGGCTTTTTATGATTCAATGCAGATGACACGCCTTCATGAGAGCGTTCGCCTTTAAGTCTATTATTTTCAATTAGTTTAATTTATTACTAAGAATTTAATTTATAACTAAAATAAAACATATTGATCAATTGGGTAATTTTTCATATAATACAACTATCTATTTATCATGCATAAATAGTGGTCCAGTATCCCTAACTCTCAAAGTGAAATTCCAGCAAGAATAGATCGGGTTAAACTGAACAGAATTTACCCATCAAAAGAACAAAGGAGAGATTCAAGTGAAGAAGAAAATATGTTCGACCGCAAAAATGCTAGCGCTTTCAGGCGTGGCGATTACAGTAACGTCAGGACTCCTAAGCCCCTCATGGGCTACAGCGCAGGAGATTGCGACGGGTACAAGTGATTCGGTACGTGAATCGTCCACTGCTCCTTATGAGCTTACAACGGATTCTGCTGTTGTACAGGATGTTTATGGTGACGATGTAAATGCTGGCGATTTGGAACGCGGGCAATTCAGGGGACTATTGGCAGTGAAACCAACTGCAACTGTTAATACAGATAGTCTGCTGGACAAGTACCGTGATTTTAGTAAATTTTCTACGGGGAACACAGCCAAGGATACTACACTTGCCTTGAATATTGTATCGTGGCAAATGCCGCACGGCGGATTCTTCAAAGCGATGGAAAAGAATTATAAATCCAAATGGAATGGCAAGACTGCACGCTCTACCTGGAAGAGCAAGGATGGTGTCGAGCTCGGGACATTTGATAATGAAGCCACGACAACCGAGATTCGCTTTTTGGCGGATGTATACAAAAAAACAAAAAACAAAGACATTAAGAACAGCGTACAAAAAGCAGTTGACTTCGTTTTAACCTCTCAATATTCCTCCGGCGCGTGGCCGCAAGTATACCCTAAACGTGGTAATTATTCTGATGCCGCAACCTTCAACGATGATGCAATGGTTAGAGTTATGGTACTGGCTGATGACATTGTGAACAAGAAGCAGCCGTTTGATAGCGATATTCTTGATAACACGTATCGCTCCAGACTCCAGCAGGCTCTTAATAAAGGCGTACAGTATACGATTAAAGCTCAAATTGTAAACAATGGCACACCAACGATCTGGGGAGCACAGCATGATCCGTTTACTTATGAATCTGTTGGGGCCCGAGCATATGAGCTTCCATCCAAAACAACGACGGAATCGGTAGGCATTACGGCCTTCTTGATGTCCCAGCCGCAAACGGCTGAGGTGAAAAAGGCGGCACAGAGTGCCTTGAAATGGTTGGACACGAATCGGATCGACGGTATCAAATACAATCGTAAAGGTCCGGAGTTTTTCCAAAAGGATGCATCAAGCGTCATGTGGTATCGATTCTACAATGTGGAAGATAATAAGCACTTCTTCTCTGACCGAGATGGCAAAAAGTATACAGATATCATGAAAATCAGTGAGGAGAGACGGCTTGGCTATGCTTGGGCAGGAAGCCAGGCAAAAAGTCTGTTGGCTGCGGCTTCGGAAAGCGGATATTACAAATTGTCCAAGCCGCTGCCTAAATAATAAGTGAACATGTAACCATAGTTGAGAGGGCGGACCGTTTGGTCGGCTCTCTTTTTGTTCCCGGGCTGTAAATATGGTTTAATGGAGAGAGGGCAAAATAGAGATAAAGTTGCACAAGTTAGGAGAGCTAGTATGACTCAAGAGGAGAAAAAAACGGAATTACGCTGGTATGGTACACCGCTACGAGTCCGTTATCAGGAAACAGACCAGATGGGGGTCGTGTATCATGCAAATTATTTGAACTGGTTTGAGATTGGGCGTACCGATATGATCCGTCAGGCAGGCTTTAACTATCGGAGCATGGAGGAGCGGGGAGTTTTGCTTCCAGTTCTTGAAATCAATGCGAAATATGGGAGCCCTGCCAGGTATGATGATATGATAATTGTTTATGCAGCCATTACGGACTTCTCCAGGCTGCGTCTGAATTATACCTATGAGGTTCGGCGTGTCACGGCTGATGAGTTTCAAAACAATGTCGGCAAGGTGTGGACACAGGCAGACACGTTGCCTGGAGAGCTGCTCGTTACTGGGACGACACGCCACGCATGGATAAATACCGAATGGAAGCCCGTTCGGCTGGATCAGGCGCTGCCTGAGCTGTATGCTGCGTTAAGCTTTGCCTTTACAGGCGGGGAGGGAAAGAAATCATGATGATGCGCAAGCGCCTGTGGCTGTTGCTGCTGCTCATTCCTTTGGCAGAGTTGTACGGGTTCATATGGGTAAGTCACTGGATTGGAGCGGGTAAAACGATTCTGCTCATCATTTTGACGACCCTGATTGGTGCAGCCATGATGCAATTTGAAGGTCGCAAGGTGATTGCCGATGCGAAACATGAAATGAACCGGGGGCAAGTACCCGGCCGTAAAATGCTGGATGGGTTATGTGTTTTTTTCGGCGGAAGTTTACTGCTTATCCCCGGGTTTTTAACCGATATTATTGGTTTTACGCTGGTATTTCCTTTAACACGTGCGCTGTACCGACGCTTTTTATTGAAGTGGCTGGAGAAAAAAATGAAAAACGGCAGTATTACGTTCCGCCGGTTTTGACGTAAGTGACTATTATTCCTACTTGCTTAACGCACTCTTCCGGCAAGAATATAGTTGCGCAAGTCCTGAATGACATTCGCGCGATTCAGGGCATCGACGATTATGAGTGATACAGGACCGATAATCAGCCCCAAAACGCCAAACAGCTTGAGCCCGATGAACATGCCGATGAGGGTGGGAAGCGGGTTCAAACCTACGCTGCTGGCTAACACCTTGGGCTCCACAATCTGCCGTCCAACCAACAGAATGATATAGAGGATCGATAATCCTACCCCTAATGCCAAATTACCTGACATATAGGCATACAGTATCCACGGAATCATTACTATGCCTACCCCCAAATAAGGTAGCAAATCCACCAGTCCGATCATCAAGCCGATGGTAAAGGCGGATTCCACACGTAATATGAATAGTCCAACAATGACTGTTAATGCTGTAATGGAGATTATAATAAACTGTGCCCGCAAATAGCCGAACAGTGCCTTGCGCAGATCGTGCCATATACCCGATAATGGCTTGCGAATCGTATCTGGAATCGTATTGGAGAGTATCCGGCTATATTGGTTCCAGTCCTTGCTGATAAAAAAGGCGGCTAATACAACCACCATGAGCACCGCGCCCATATTAGGCAGAGAGGTCAGCAAATTCAAAACGCCATTAAAAAATTGAGCGACCAGCGTAGTGACGGCCGAACTGACCGTTTGTGTTGTTTTGTCAATATTGCTGTTAATCGTATGCTGGTAATCCGGATTATCGCGAATGAAATGGTTGATTTCGTTAATTACATTTTGAATCAGATCACTCTGAGTCCAGTCGATGAACAGGCTTTTAAAATGCTCAATATGCCCGTCAAACGTCATGGTCAGCTTAATAACCTCTCGAACCATTCGAGTTATTGCTGCAGACAGGACAATCGCGATTCCGCCTAAATATACAAACAATGAGACCGTGACAGCCATCCAACGCGGCATGCGGGCCTTTGTACGCAGAAAGCCAACCAGCGGGTTCATGGCATAGGCCACAAGCCAGGCCAGCAGAAAAGGATACACGAGCGGGAACAGCACGTATATGCCTAACAACAGAGCTACTATCACGATTGCGACCCACAGAGCACGAAATATGCGGTTCAGAATCAAACGGCTCAAGCTCACACGGCTCCTTTCTTTTACAATTGGTATTCCACAAAATAAGTGCTCTGTTATACATATGCTGGAAGGGGGGGAGACAAGACCTGTGTAAAAAAGTGCAAATGAATTTTTAAAAAATGTAAGGGGTTTCAAAAAATTCTTTATGACAGCGATAAAACATTTAAATGTGTCAGAATAGCCCTGAATGTTCACATAAACGACAAAATCTAGTATAGTAAAAGAAGGTTTAAATATTGACATATGGCGTTAACATTACTTAGCTATTTAAAGGGCATATCTTACTTTTGAAAAGGTTTACATTGCAAGTCCGTTCACAATGTTCTTACAAAGGAGAGATGTAACGATGACAGCGACTAAAGGTCTGGAAGGAATTGTAGCAACTACTTCCTCCATAAGCTCTATCGTAGATGGCGTTCTCACGTACCGGGGTTATAACATTGATGATTTGGCTGTTAACGCCAATTTTGAAGAGGTAGCTTATTTGCTGTGGTTTGGAAAACTTCCCGATCAAGCCCAATTGCAGGAGCTTCGCAACCAATTAAGCGAATATGCTGTTATTCCAGAGGAAATTGTTACTCAATTAAAGTTGTGCCCGAAGGATATGAGCACGATGGCCGCCTTGAGGTCAGCCGTATCTTCTCTCGCTTTGTATGATCCAGAGGCGGATGATATGTCGAGAGAGTCCAATGTGACCAAAGCCGTCAAGCTTCAGGCGCAATTGCCCACCATTGTGGCAGCCATAGCGCGTATACGCGAGGGCTTGGAGCCGATTGCGCCTAAAAAAGGTGTTTCCATCGCTGAAAACTTTTTGTATCAACTCACTGGCAAGGATCCGGAAGAGACGGCTATCAAAGCGTTCGATCAGGCCCTTGTGCTGCATGCCGATCATGAATTAAATGCTTCGACCTTTGCTGCGCGCGTAACGGTAGCTACCTTGTCGGATATTTATTCAGGAATTACGTCTGCCATTGGCGCTTTAAAAGGGCCGCTGCATGGCGGAGCGAATGAGGCTGTTGCCAAAACGCTGGAGGAAATTGGCGGTTTGGATCAGGTGGACTCGTATATCCAGGCCAAACTGGATAACCGCGAAAAAATCATGGGCTTTGGGCACCGTGTCTATAAAAACGGTGATCCGCGTGCCAAGCACTTGCATAAAATGTCCCGTGAACTGGGTCAAATGAACGGTGACACCACGCTGTTCGATATGTCGGTTCGCATTGAGGAAATTGTGACAGGGGAAAAGGGCTTGAAACCGAATGTGGATTTTTATTCTGCTTCCGTTTATACCCAGCTGGGTATCAAGAGAGACTTGTTTACGCCGATCTTTGCGGTGAGCCGTGTATCCGGGTGGACTGCGCACATTTTGGAGCAGTACGAAAATAACCGTCTGATCCGTCCACGTGCCGAGTACACAGGACCATTGGATCAAAAATATGTATCGCCAGAGCTGCGCTAATCGCATGTCGGAGGAATATTGAGGGTATGTACCCTTAATTTAAAAAATAAGGTACAATAAAGGGGACGGCGAGAGATGGACGTTTTTGTCTGTGATGACGATCACGTCTTTCGCCCTGTACCCATTCATATCTGAGGAGGAAAAGGAACTTATGGTGAAATTTGAAAAGTTTGAGCTCCCAACTGAAGGCGAAAAGATTACGATTGATAACGGTCAGCTGCAGGTTCCAAACCATCCGATTATTCCGTTTATCGAAGGTGATGGCACAGGACGCGACATTTGGAAAGCATCCAAGCGCGTACTGGATGCAGCTGTAGATAAAGCATATAACGGCACCAAAAAGATTGCCTGGTATGAAGTATTTGCTGGTGAGAAAGCTTTCAATTCATACGGCGAGTGGCTGCCTAACGATACATTGGAAGCCATCCGTGAGTATATTGTAGCTATTAAAGGCCCGCTGACGACACCTATTGGCGGTGGCATTCGTTCCTTGAACGTGGCATTGCGCCAAGAACTGGATCTGTACGTATGTCTGCGTCCTGTTCGTTACTTCAACGGCGTACCTTCTCCGGTAAAACGGCCTGAGTTGGTAGACATGGTTATTTTCCGTGAGAACACAGAAGATATCTACGCAGGTATCGAGTATGCCGAAGGCTCTGAAGATGTGAAAAAGGTCATTCAGTTCCTTCAGCAAGAGCTGGGTGTGAATAAAATCCGTTTCCCTGAAACCTCGGGTATCGGGATTAAACCGGTTTCCTCCGAAGGCTCCAAGCGTCTGGTACGTGCAGCTATTCAATATGCTGTGGATCACGGACGCAAGAGCGTAACGCTCGTACACAAAGGCAACATTATGAAATTTACCGAAGGTGCTTTCAAAAACTGGGGCTATGAAGTAGCTGAGCAAGAGTTTGCAGATAAAGTATTTACTTGGGCTCAATATGATCAAATTAAGGAAAAAGACGGTGAAGATGCAGCCAATGCAGCTCAAAAAGCCGCTGAAGATGCAGGCAAAATCATCATCAAGGATGCGATTGCTGACATTGCACTGCAACAAGTGCTGACACGTCCGTCCGAATTTGATGTGATCGCTACGCTGAATCTGAACGGGGACTATTTGTCCGATGCCTTGGCTGCCCAAGTCGGTGGAATCGGTATTGCTCCAGGCGCGAACATTAACTATGTAACTGGGCATGCCATCTTTGAAGCTACACATGGCACGGCGCCAAAATATGCAGACAAGGATGTTGTGAACCCTGGTTCTGTGATTTTGTCCGGCGTCATGCTGCTTGAGCACTTGGGCTGGAAGGAAGCAGCTGACCTGATCTATAAAGGGCTGGAAAAGTCCATCAATGATAAGATCGTAACTTATGACTTTGCCCGTCTGATGGATGGTGCTACACAAGTAAAATGTTCCGAATTTGCAGATACTATTATTAGTAACCTGTAGGAAGGGGAATGCCACGTGACCATTCAACGAAAAAAAATATCTATTGTTGGCGCCGGTTTTACCGGTGCCACTACCGCATTGATGTTGGCTCAAAAGGAACTGGGCGATATCGTGCTAATCGATATTCCGCAACTTGAGAATCCGACCAAGGGCAAGGCGCTTGATATTTTAGAGGCCGGTCCGGTACAGGGTTTTGACAGCCTGGTCACAGGTACTTCCAATTATGAGGATGCAGCCAATTCAGACATTGTTATCATTACAGCCGGAATTGCACGCAAGCCGGGCATGAGTCGTGACGATTTGGTCAATACCAACGCAGGAATCGTAAAATCTGTGTGCGAAAACGTAAAAAAGTATGCACCGGAATCAATCGTTATCATTCTGAGTAATCCGGTTGATGCGATGACTTATACGGCATACCAGACGCTTGGTTTCCCGAAAAATCGGGTCATCGGCCAATCGGGTGTGCTGGATACAGCGCGGTATTGTACCTTTATCGCACAGGAGTTGAACGTATCCGTTGAAGACGTGCGCGGCTTTGTTATGGGCGGTCACGGTGATGATATGGTGCCACTGGTACGCTATTCCAGTGTCGGAGGTATCCCTATTGAAGCTTTGATTTCGCCGGAGCGTATTGAAGCAATCGTACAACGGACACGTGTCGGCGGTGGTGAGATTGTGAACCTGCTGGGTAACGGTAGTGCATACTATGCCCCGGCAGCCTCGCTTACACAGATGACAGAAGCGATTGTAAAAGACAAAAAACGCATTATCCCGGTCATCGCCTATCTGGAGGGAGAGTACGGTTATCAGGACTTGTTCCTCGGTGTACCGACCCTTCTGGGCGGCAATGGGATCGAAAAGGTGTTCGAGCTGGAATTGAACGCTGAAGAAAAAGCAGCACTGGATCAATCCGCCGAATCAGTACGCAATGTAGTTAAAGTAGTCAACGTCTAATACGGTTATCTGGTAAGATTGTATGGATTTGTATGGATTTGTGAAAAAGGTGCTCCAAGGTCATAGTCATGGCTGTGGGGCACTTTTTTTGATTTTAAAAGTTACCTGTCGTGCCACTCCGCAGGCAGATGGTGCTTCCCATCGCCACCACCCCGCTTGTACAGCACCATTCCGCCTGCTCCGTTGTTATGTTCATTTTTCAAGTTCGTCTTATTTAGTAGTATTCTTTGCTTTTTAGCTTACTGAAATTTCAGATTGGGTTTGCTGGCACCAGCGATGGTAGCAACGTTCCGTTCGCGGAGCCTCCCCAGCCCCCCATCTGAAACTTACCCGCTTCTCTTTGTCCCTTTTGCCCTATATAATAGATTTGAGTTTCATATTTTCATACCGTTTAACACTTAAAGACTAAATGGATAAATGAACAAGAAAACGGAGGTAATGAGGAATGTTTTTTCTACACATGATTGGAACATTGGCACTGGGCTTTTATCTGGTGCTGCCCTTTTTAGTGGGTAAGATCGGAAGCTTGTCTCCCGCAGCGCAGGAAGGTATGGTGTCGGCTGTTCAGCTCTTGAACCGTATCGCCCAATTTGCGCTCATCATACTGCTGGTTAGTGGTATATTTTTGATCATTGGCGGCCCATATTCTGTGGCATGGATCATCATCGTGTTTGTACTGTTTTTGGCCATTTCCGCCATTGGTGGCATTATGGGCAAGCCATTACGTTTGGCGCTGGAAGCACTCCGCAATAATCAGCCGATTAACGGCTATATTGGCAAAATGCGTACATTCAGTACATTGCTCGCAGTATTCCTGATCCTGATCACATTTTTAATGGTGTACAGTCACATTATTTAAAGGTATAAGTGAACGGATTTTACGAAGTCCTGAATTACAGCCAAAAGGCCTGCGCTTTTTTAGCACAGGCCTTTTTGTTATTTCAAGCTGCATCGCCGAGTTTTACTAATCCCGGTCACATCATGCAGTTGCTTTGGCAAAAATAATAAAAAACAACATGAGTTCAGCTACGATGAGGTGAGGAGAGACCACAATAACGAGATTGAAGATGAACAAGATACATAACAGACCCAATAATAAAAGCATTTTCTTGAAGCTTGGCTTGAGATGATGAAACCGATACTGATGAAATACAAGCATGACGGATAAGAAGTAAATCAAAACAGAGGCAAAAGTAAAACAAACGATAAACAAGTATGCCAACTGCTCCAGAAATAAGAGCTGTATGGAAGCCGCAATCATGCTGAGTGAGAAATAAATGAACAAATGTCCGTAGATAATCGTTTGTCCCGCTGTTTGCTTTGTCTTATCGATACGTTTTTCTACATTTTCGAAGTATTGCCACCAAATCGCAATGACTAATATAAAGGTCAAAGCCGCGAAACCAATGGATGAAGGTGTGAATTTATCGGATTTTAACACAGACAGCATGCTGACGACCGATTCACCCAGTAAAATCAAGGTAAACAAGGCAAAGCGCTCTAATAAATGTGCGGTATGGATGGGCGTTTTCACCAGGTTTTTACGGCCTATTAATGGAACAAGGATGTCAATCGCAATACCTGCATATAAAATGACATATCGAAGCGGTGAATCAAAAAAGATAGAGCAGCATGAGATGATGATTCCAAGCCAGAAGTAGGTTCCAAAGAAGCGTGCAGTCTCCTGCCGATGATGCTTTTCTCTTTGAGCTGATACCAAATATTGAATGGCAGTTAAGCCCCTTAGCCCGATATATCCAATCAGAAATGGTGCATAATTAGCGTCGAAATCTGCATCCAGACTGGCTGTCATAATCAGAACAAAAAATAGTTCCAGGATCATGAAGATCCGATGTGTTGTCGTGTCTTGACCATAACGGTTGTTATAAACACTCTGTCCCACCCAGGCCCACCAAATGGGAATGAAAATAAGAACGAACTTGGCCAAATGTTCTATCGCAATACTACCGTGCTCCACGTGCAATAAAACATGAGTGGCTTTGGAAACAGCGGCCACAAAGAGCAAGTCATAAAAAAGCTCCAGCCAGGTCACTTTTTTTTCCAGCATTTTGTTCAATAAACCCCCTCATGCAATTTTCTCTGAATCTCTTGTTTGCTATCCGTATACACGGTGCCATCCATAGTCTAGCAGACCAAAAGTAGTTGGGATACCCCTTATTTTTTAACGATTCCATATTATAACCATCTTTTTTCGTTTAATCCGAAAGCTGATGGGTAAAGCAGGAGTAGAGTGGAGGCAAATGTTGCATCCTATGGGATATCTGATTCTGAAAGGAGAATTTATAATGACAAAAAGCAACCAAACCCAGCAAACCCTGCCCCCACAGCATCAAGAACAGCAACCGGGAATCGAGTCGAAAATGTCGCCTGCACCTCAATTTGAAAAGCCGACTTACAAAGCGGCTGGCAAATTGACAGGCAAGGTTGCGATGATTACTGGTGGAGACAGCGGAATTGGGCGGGCTGTAGCCGTGACGTATGCCAAAGAGGGTGCTGACGTAGCCATCGTCTACCTGAATGAGCATAAGGATGCGGAAGAAACGAAGCGTCAGGTAGAACAGGAGGGACGCAAATGCGTGCTGATCCCTGGTGATATCGGAGATGACCAATTTGCCAAAAAGGCGGTTCAACAGGCGGTTAACGAGCTGGGCAAGCTTGACATCGTCGTGAACAATGCGGCAGAGCAGCATCCGCAGCAAAAGCTGGAGGATATCACCAAAGAACAGTTGGAACGTACTTTCCGAACGAATATTTTCGGTATGTTCTTCTTGACGCAAGCGGCATTGCCACATTTGAAGAAAGGGAGCGCCATCGTCAACACAACGTCGATTACTGCGTATGCCGGGAATAAAACGCTCATCGATTATTCATCCACCAAAGGAGCGATTACTACATTCACTCGCTCCCTTTCACTCAATCTGGTGGAACAGGGCATTCGGGTGAATGCTGTAGCACCCGGTCCGATCTGGACACCACTGATCCCGTCCACGTTCGACGCCAAAACCGTCAGCGAGTTTGGTGGAGCACAACCGATGAAGCGTCCAGGTCAGCCGGAAGAACTGGCACCAGCCTATGTGTACCTTGCTTCAGATGACTCTTCTTATGTAAGCGGGCAGGTTATTCATATCAACGGCGGTGAAATCATTAACGGATAAGCAAACGGTCGGGGCAGTTTATGCCCTGACCTTTTTCTTTTTTAGCAGTGGAACAAAAAGCAGGCAGCCTGTAGAATGGGACTTAACTTATATAAAGGATGGGCATATGTTATGAAATCGTTTCGTTTCAGGCTTACCCTGATCATGCTGATTTTGATTGGTGTATCTGTCCTTGCTGCGGGAATTACCATGGGACAAATTTTTAAAAATTCAAACATGAAAGTACTTGAGGAGAACATGGGCCGGGAGATCGACCTGCTGCGCGCTACATTTCCTTTTGTCAATGCAGACGCTCTTTCAAGCACAGATTATGTGTCTTATTATTCCGAAAAGGCGAAGGAAATTGCCCGTCTGACGGAATCGCGGGTGACCTTCATTCGCAAGGACGGGACGGTGGTTGGCGATTCGTTAAGCGATCCGCGCAAGATGGAAAACCACGCATCTCGCGAAGAAATTCAGCAAGCCTCGACAGAAGGAATTGGACGCACGATACGCTACAGCGAAACCTTGAAGCGAAACATGCTATACGTTGCAGAGCCTGTTGTATCGGACAAGGGCTTTGACGGATATATCCGTTTGTCGATGAACTTGCAAGCGGTAGAGGAGGGGGTACAACGCGGCTGGACGGCCATTGGAATTGGGCTCGTGCTGCTGTTTGTCGCTGCCGGGCTGGTCAGCTATCGTATCGCCCGCAGCCTGACCTCACCTATTGAACATATTACGGGTGTTGCCAATCGTATTTCCGGACTGGATTATGACGCCAGGGTGGGCGTACAGCGTAGGGATGAGGTGGGGCAACTGGGTGAAGCCATTAATCGCATGGCAGACAGTCTCCAAAACCAAATGAAAACAATCCGTGATAACGAGGATTTACTCCAGAGTGTCATGAGCAATATGACCGGCGGGATTCTGATGATTGATGCCAGTGAGCACATTGCGCTTGTAAACCGTGAATCTGAGCGGATGCTTGGTGTCTTGGGTAAACGGGTGACAGATAAACCGTATCATGAGCTAAAGAAGCATTACGAGCTGACCAAGCTAATCGAGGGCAGCATACAAAGCCGTGAACGACTGCATGGTGAGGTGCATTTGTACAATCCTGAGGAACGACTGATTTTGCTGGATGGTGTACCTATGTACGAGGATGACGGTGGATACCGCGGGATGCTGTTTCTCTTGCAGGATATTACGGCGATTCGTCGCTTGGAAAATATGCGGAGCGAATTTGTGGCGAATGTTTCTCATGAGCTAAAAACACCGATTGCTGCGGTCAAGGGCTTTGCCGAAACGCTGCTTAGCGGCGGGGTTAAGGATGAGGAGACAGCCCGTTCATTTTTACAAATTATTTATGATGAAAGTGAACGGCTGAATCGGCTGATCGGCGACATTCTGGTCCTGTCCAAAATCGAGTCCAAGCGTTCCCCGCTGGATTGCTCTCCAGTGCACGTATCGTCGTTCGTTGAATCATTGCTGGAGAAACTGAACAATGTAGCTGCTAAAAAACGAATTACACTGCATATGGACGTTCCGGATGAACTGTTTATGGAGGCAGATGAAGATAAGCTCCAGCAGATTTTTCTGAATCTTTTGTCTAATGGCATCAATTATACACTGGACGGCGGCAAGGTGAAGGTCAAGGTTGTGACAGTGCAGCGCGAGAACGACACGGAAAAAGTAGTATTTACGGTCAGCGATACAGGCATCGGGATTCCGAAAAAGGATTTGCCACGTATCTTTGAGCGCTTTTACCGGGTAGATAAAGGACGCTCGCGCAACTCGGGCGGAACGGGTCTGGGATTGTCCATTGTCAAGCATCTGGTTGACCTGCATCATGGAACACTTTCGGTGGAAAGTGAGCTAGGCATGGGGACCACATTTACGATTGAATTGCCATTATTGCAACAGGAAGAATGAACTATAATCGTTTTTACATTCTGTTAACAATGTCGTGATAAAATAAACGAGTGTCGCATGAGTATGGAAAAGATTTTGGAATTTTGACCAATGCGCCTTTAACAGGTAAACAGGAGATGAAGTTATTTTATGGGACAACGCTTGCTGGTTATTGAGGATGAACCAACGCTTGCCAGACTGCTATCCTACAATTTGATACAGGAAGGTTTCGAAGTGGATACGGAGGATCATGGCAGTGCAGGGTTTGAAAAAGCCTCCAGAGAGTCCTATGATTTGATTCTGCTGGATTTGATGCTGCCCGGCATGAATGGACTGGATATCCTGAGCAGACTACGCCATCAGGGGCTGACGACGCCAATCATTATTTTAACTGCCAAAAACGGTGAAGCCGAGGTTGTTCAGGGTCTGAAGTCGGGTGCGGATGATTACATCACCAAGCCTTTCGGCGTTTCTGAGCTGCTGGCCCGTGTAACCGCTGTGCTGCGAAGAACATCCGGCGGGGATGAAGGTGTGCTATCCGATCAGAAGGACGGCTCCAAAATTCAGCTAGGCGAGCTGGAGATTTACCCAGAAAAATATGAAGTCATTCTTGGAGGCCAGTCTATCAGCTTAAGACCCAAGGAATTCGAGGTGCTTCTCTATTTGTCCCGTAAGCCAGGTGTGGTGCTCACTCGGGATGATCTGATGAACGCGGTGTGGGGCTTTGACTACATTGGCGGTCAACGGACGGTGGATGTACATGTCAGCTCATTACGCAAAAAGTTGGAGCTCGATCCCGACTCTGTTCATATTGATTCGATCCGCGGAGTAGGGTATAAACTGGTTGTAAATAAAAAAAGAAGCGCTTCTCATTTACTATAAATGAGGAGCGTTTTCTTTGTGTCCAATTTGTGATTTTACACTCCGTTAACAAACATAGACGTTACAATCAATAAATGACCGATATGATGTTCCCGTCACTCCAAGTAGTTAAAAAAAGGGGACTTCAGAACGATGATAACGGAACCAAAGACCCAGTCGAGTTCCACTGCCGTGATTGAACGTGATACATACAAGCCAATTACTACTTACGTGCCATGCCGGGAGGTTCCGATTATTGGTACGGATATGTCTTGCAAAGAACTGCTAGCCCTGATGAAGACGCAGGAAGAAATTCCTTGTGTCATCGTCGTTGATAAAAATGAACTTCCTTTGGGTATTATTATGAGGGATGCCTATAATCGCCATTTTACAGGCAGGTTTGCTGCGGCCCTCTTTTATGACAAGCCTGCGGCGATATTTGCGGACCCCAACACACTCATTGTAGATCTGAAAAGCCCGGCATCGGACATTGTAGAACTGGCGATGCTGCGCGAGGATCAACGTTTTTACGATTGCTTGCTTCTTAAAGAAGGTACACAGCTACTCGGTGTGCTCACGATTCGTGATATCCTGTCTGTCTTCAGCGCATGCAAAAAGAAGCAGATGAACACCGAGGTAATGTGGTTCAGCATAGCTATGACGGTGTCCACCGTATTCAGACGACGGTGCAGGATGCCGCCAAAGAAGCCGATGACAGTATGCGGCTCACTCGCTCGATGAGTGAATTATCCCGCCGTGGCAAAGTAGAGCTGGAGGATGTTCTGATCTCCTATCGTGCAGTGACTGAGCAAATGCAGCGCCAGCATGAGCAGATGACGGCGCTAACTCAATCGCTGAATGACATTGCAGGCATGGCCTCGTCGATTCGCGCACTGGCAGATCACAGCGGACTGCTGGCGATCAATGCATCCATTGAGGCTGCACATGCTGGCGAACACGGACGTGGCTTCCAGATCGTGTCGCAGGAGGTGCGGAATATGTCATTGCAGACGAAGGTCTTTTCCGAACAGATCACCAGCTTGCTAGCGGACATTGAACAAATGCTGCGTGATACCGTGGAACTGACAGATACAAGCCTGCAGCAGATTCATACGGGCTCTCAATATATATCAGCCGGAACCCAAACCTTTGCCAAGCTATTGCAGGCAGTTACGGAAATTGAGGCTAAAAACAGCCAAATGTCCCGTTCCGCAGAGGAAGCGGCCTTGAACGCAGCCGGTATTGCGCAGGAGCTTGAGTTGATGCTGAATCCCTGATCATTTTACATACCGTTAACAAATCAATCACACTGATTTTACACACAGCTTATATAATCTTCATATTGTGCAAATCAGGTGCAATGCTTGAGGACCATAACTGCAACACGAAGGAGATCATAAATCAATGAATGATTCCGTAATCCGGATTGATAAGCTGAATTTGTATTATGAGAAATTTCATGCGCTTAAAAATATAAACCTCGATATTCCTGAAAAAACGGTAACAGCCTTCATCGGTCCATCCGGCTGTGGCAAATCAACTTTACTTCGTACGCTAAACCGGATGAATGATATGATACCGGGAACGCGTATTGAAGGCACCGTGAGTATCGCAGGTCAGGATATATATGGCGATACGATGGAGGTAGAAAACCTGCGCAAGCAGGTAGGGATGGTTTTTCAACAGCCTAACCCGTTTCCCAAATCCATTTATGATAACGTGGCCTACGGACCACGTCTGCATGGAATCCGGCAAAAGGAAAAGCTGGACGAACTGGTCGAGCAAAGTTTGCGGCAGGCTGCACTTTGGGAAGAAGTCAAGGATTTTCTGAAGCGTTCAGCCCTGAGCTTGTCCGGTGGACAACAGCAGCGACTGTGTATTGCCAGAGCGCTTGCAGTACAGCCGGATATTTTGCTTATGGATGAGGCGACATCTGCGCTGGACCCGATCTCCACGATCAAGATTGAAGAGCTGGTTCAAGAACTGCGGGACAGATATACCATCGTCATGGTGACGCATAACATGCATCAGGCGGCGCGTGTGTCCGGTCGAACTGCGTTCTTTTTGAATGGTGTCGTGGTGGAGGCGGCGGATACAGAGGCGATGTTTTCCACGCCACAGGATTCCCGCACAGAAGATTATATTTCCGGGCGATTTGGCTAAAGCCAACCAGATGATTATGCCAGAAGGGGTGACTTCGAAATGATACGTAGAAAAGGTTTTGATGAGGGATTAGCTGAGCTGAGAGCCGTACTGCGCGAAATGGGTGCACATGTTTCGAAGGCGCTTGATCAGGCTATTGAATGCTTGCAGACCAAAAATACAGAATTGGCTCAGCAGGTGGTCAAAAATGATGCATCCCTGAACGCGCTGGAAGAGAGCATTCTCGATATGGGTTCCAAGCTCATCATTACCCAGCAGCCGGTAGCCAAGGATTTACGCCGGATTATTGTTGCTTTTAAAATTTCAAGTGATTTGGAACGGATGGGCGATTTGGCACTTGATATTGCCAAGGTCACTCTGCGCCTGGAAGGGCAGCAGATGATAAAGCCGCTGGTGGATATTCCGCACATGGCTTCCATTGTTAAAGAAATGATTGACGATGCTATACAATCGTATTTGGATGAAAATACGGATCTGGCCTATAAAATGGCCAAAGAAGATGACCGTGTGGATTCCATGTACAGCAACATGATCAGCGATTTGTATGCTTTTATGGTGGAAAAACCGGCAGAGGCTTCACAAGCCATGCTGCAACTGCTCGTAGGGCGATATATTGAGCGGATTGGTGACCATGCTACGAATATCGGTGAAAGCACTGTATATCTCGTGACAGGGGAACGACCAGATTTGAACCAGTAAAGCTATCGGGTATATAGCGGTTGTTTCTGACCCAGACTTGTCTTTGAGCAAAGGCGAATTTGGTTAGGAAACAGCCGTTTTTTTTCTGAAAAAGGGGGCTTGTATGTTAAGATAGAAGAGGAATGCGTAAAACGTATGAACGTTTCAAATGTATTGATGAACTTGCGAGGTGCAAAATGGATAAACTCATGCTTATAGATGGCAACAGTATTATATACCGGGCGTTTTTTGCAATGCCGCCGTTAACGAATTCGAGCGGACAGCAGACGAACGCGGTGTACGGATTTACAACGATGTTATTGCGGCTCCTGGAGGAGCACAAACCGACACATATCCTGGTTGCCTTTGATGCCGGGAAAATAACTTTTCGCCATAAAGGATACGAGGATTACAAGGGCGGACGGGAAAAAACACCGCCGGAGCTGTCCCAGCAATTTCCACTGCTCAAAGAGCTGTTGACTGCCTTCGGCATTGCCCAGTTCGAACTGGATGGCTATGAAGCAGACGATATTATTGGCACACTGTCCAAAACAGCGGACGAAGCGGGTGTCCATGTGCTCGTCGTGACCGGGGATAAGGATATGCTCCAGTTGGCTTCGGAGCATGTTACTGTCGGCTTGACCCGCAAAGGGGTTACCGAGGTGGAGACGTACGGACCTGAACAGATTCAGGAACGCTACGGCTTGAAGCCGCTGCAAATTATCGACCTTAAGGGCCTGATGGGCGATACGTCAGACAATATTCCTGGAATTCCGGGTGTAGGGGAAAAAACAGCGCTCAAGCTGCTGCACCAATATGGATCGGTCGAAGAGGTGCTGGCGCATACGGACGAGCTGAAAGGCAAAATGAAGGAGCGCGTTGAAACGCATGCAGACGATGCGCGAATGAGCAAGGAATTAGCGACCATTTATCGAGATGTAACGCTGGACAAGCAACTGGAAGATGTCGTCTTCAGCGGGCTAAAGACAGAAACGGCCGGACCTGCGCTGGCGAAGCTGGAGTTCAAGTCCTTGCTGGAACGCTTATCCCTTTCGGGCGAGGTTGGCAGTGCGGGGGTAGACGTAGAGGAAGCTGTGGCTGACGTGACCGTGCTGGATGAACAGCGGATGAGCGAATTGATAGAAGTACTGGATCATGTGGATCTGCTGCATGTTGAGACGCATGGTGACAATCCGCATAGTGCTGAAATCGTAGGGCTGATATTTGCCGCAGCGGGACGGCAGTTTTTTATGACACTGGACGTACTGCAAAATGATGCAGCAGCGCCTGTACGTGAATGGCTTGCTGACGCTGAACGCAAAAAACGCGGTCATGATCTGCATCGTACGGATTTGGCCCTGCACTGGCACGGAATTGAGTTTGCCGGAGCCGAATTTGATGTGCAGCTGGCCGGATACTTGCTGGACCCGACCGATGCGAACCAGACGCTCAGCGGATTGGCAGCCAAATACGGTCTGTCCTCCATTCGTCCAGATGAAGAAGTGTTCGGTAAAGGCGCTAAATATAAAGTTCCTGAAGTGGATGTACTGTCCGATCATGTAGCACGAAAGGCGGCGGTGATCGAAGCGCTGGTACCCGTGCAGCAGGCGGAGCTGGAAAAAACGGAAATGCACAAGCTGTTCCATGAGCTGGAGATGCCGCTGTCCCGCATTTTGGCGGATATGGAAAAGCAGGGGGTTATGGTGAACGTAGAGGAACTGCGCGCTTTGGGTAAAGAATTTGAAGCCCAGATTGCAACGCTAGTGGGTGAGATTTATAGCATTGCCGGTGTAGAGTTCAACCTGAATTCGCCCAAGCAGTTGGGTGAGATTTTGTTTGATAAGCTTGGCTTGCCTGTCATTAAAAAGACAAAAACCGGTTACTCGACCGATGCGGAGGTGCTGGAAAAGCTGGCCCCTTACCATGATATTGTGCAAAACATTTTGCAGTACCGCACCATTGCGAAGCTCCAGTCGACGTATGTCGAAGGATTGTTGAAAGAAATTTCGGAGAAAACGGGTAAAGTGCATACGTATTTCCGGCAGACGGTTGCAGCAACTGGACGCTTGAGCAGTCAATTTCCAAATTTGCAAAACATTCCGATTCGTCTCGAAGAAGGACGCAAACTTCGCAAAGTATTTGTGCCGTCGGAGCCGGGCTGGTCTATTTTGGCAGCAGACTACTCACAGATCGAGCTGCGGGTACTCGCTGATATTTCGGATGATGAGCGTTTGAAGGAAGCCTTTGTCCACGATATGGACATCCATACCAAGACTGCATCCGATGTGTTCGGTGTTCCGGCGGAAGATGTGGACTCGAATATGCGGCGTTCTGCCAAGGCGGTCAACTTTGGGATTGTTTACGGGATCAGCGACTACGGCCTGTCGCAAAACCTGAATATTACGCGCAAGGAAGCGGCTCGCTTTATTGACCAGTATTTTGACGTGTTCCAGGGCGTTCGCCGTTATATGGATGATATTGTAAGGGATGCGAAGCGGGACGGTTACGTAAAAACGCTGCTGGAACGCAGACGCTATTTGCCGGAAATCAACGCCAGCAATTTCAACCTGCGTTCATTCGCGGAGCGTACAGCGATGAATACGCCGATTCAGGGTACAGCCGCCGATATTATCAAGCTCGCGATGGTGCAGATGGACGCAGCGCTTCGAGAACGCGGTCTTCGCAGCCGTATGCTGCTTCAAGTGCATGATGAGCTTGTGTTTGAGGTTCCGCCTGAGGAAATAGAGACGATGAAAGAGCTTGTCCCGGCTACAATGGAGGCTGCATTGAAGCTGTCTGTGCCACTTAAAGCAGAAGTAAGCTACGGTTTCAATTGGTATGAAGCGAAGTAAGATTTTTCAATGAGTAGATAGTCCCATTTTGACGCTACTTCCGCTATAATATAGGGTGAGGTGAAGACATCATGCCGGAACTACCGGAAGTAGAAACCATTAAACGAACACTTAACGAGCTTATCGTTGACAAACATATAGATCATGTGACCGTAAATTTGCCGCGCATCATTCAACGGCCCGATGATATCCATGCTTTTGCGATGGAATTGGCCGGCCACCGGATTACGGGCGTAGAGAGACGCGGGAAGTTTCTGCGGATTTTGCTGGACGGGCTGGTGCTGGTCTCCCATCTTAGAATGGAAGGGCGCTATGGGCTTTATTCACAGGATGATCCTGTGGAAAAGCATACCCATGTCATCTTTCATTTTAAAGATGGTACGGAGCTGCGTTATCAGGATGTGCGCCAGTTTGGTACGATGCACTTATTTCCAGCAGGACAGGATTTGCTGGAAAAGCCGCTGAACAAGCTCGGCTTGGAGCCGATGGACGAGTCCTTTACACCGGAAATGCTGCGTGACGCTGTCGGAACTCGTTCGACTTCGATCAAGGCCGCGCTGTTAAATCAGTCATATGTTGTAGGTATCGGGAATATTTATGTAGATGAATCGTTGTTTAAGGCGGGCATTCATCCGGCACAGCCGGCAAAAAGCCTGACTGATAGTCAATTTCATGTTCTGCATGAAGCTATTGTCTCCACACTGGGCGCGTCGATTCAGGTTGGAGGCTCATCCATCAAATCGTTCGTTAACGGACAGGGTAAAACGGGCGGCTTTCAGCATCAGCTGCAAATTTACGGACGTAATGCAAAGCCGTGTGTAAACTGTGGTACATTGATCGAAAAATCTGTCGTGGCCGGACGTGGCACGCATCATTGCCCGGTCTGCCAGCCTCTGCATTAAGCAGGTATAGTCACACCAAGCCCATCCTTCTCATATATTGTTCCAAGTACCAATACTGCGAAGGGCTTCGGCTGTTGTAAGGCCCTTCCTTCGCATGGGAGGGAATTGGAGTGCCTAATCATTGGGGGGCCCTGCTGTTACTGGCATTTGCACTAAGTTTGGACAGTTTTGGAGTCGGTGTTACATATGGTCTGCGCAAGATGAAAATTCCACTGTTGTCGATTGCCATCATTTCTGTATGTTCAGGTCTGGTGATTGGCCTATCGATGCAGCTCGGCGCATTACTATCCCGTGTCCTGTCTCCTGTATATACGACTGTTCTCGGTGCTGTTATTCTGATCTGTATTGGCTGCTATTCTTTGATTCAAGCCCTGCATCGCAAAGAGGATTTGACGGACGATCCTGTGAGCGGATCTGTTCTGGACCAGAATAAAAATGTAGAGGGTACGGAAACAGCCGAAGCTCCTTCGGAAACTTTAGAGATACAGCAGGAACGAACCGTATTTTCGCTGGAGTTCCGCAAATGGGGCCTTGTTATTCGTATTCTTCGAAGTCCGTCTGCGGCAGATACGGACCGTTCCGGCAGTATATCTGCCATGGAAGCGGTTTGGCTAGGCATCGCCTTATCGGTCGATGCGTTTGGAGCAGGGTTAGGGGCAGCCATGCTGGGTTTCCAACCCCTATCTACAGCGATGGCTATTACATTATTCAGCGGGACGTTTTTGATCGTAGGGATGAAGGCAGGCTTCTTCCTGTCGGCATTCCGATTTATGAAGGCGCTGGGTGTGTTACCCGCATTATTACTGATTATGATGGGCATATTGAAGCTGTTATGAGGTGAAAGAGCATGAATATCGGATTAACCGGGGGGATTGCTACCGGAAAAAGCACCGTGTCGGCTCTTTTGGTCGCCAAGGGTGCGCTGCTGATCGACGCAGATGCCATTGCCCGGGAAGTCATGCTTCCGGGGCATCCGGTGCTGGCGGCGGTCATACAGCATTTTGGACAAGCTGTGATGAACAGCGACGGAACTCTGCATCGCAAAAAACTGGGCGAGATTGTATTTGCAGACCCTGCCCAGCGACAGGCGCTTAATGATATTACTCATCCTGCGATACGTGAGGAGATGCGTTTGCGTATGGTAGCTTACGAACGGGAGCAGCCGGACAAGCTTGTGTTGGCGGATATCCCGTTATTGTATGAGTCCGGGCTGGAGAGCTTGTACAAGGAAATTATGGTTGTGTATGTACCGCGTGAAGTTCAGCTCCAGCGTCTGATGCTTAGAGATGGACTGACAGAGGAACAAGCCGGACTTCGATTGTCTGCGCAAATGGATATCGAACAAAAAAGAAGCATGGCCGATATCGTCATTGATAACAGTGGAACACTGGCTGAAACAGAACGGCAAATTGAGCTATTTTGGCAGCGAAAGGGACTTGCATGAACATACTGCGTAAAAAAAGAGTCCTGCTCGCTTTGTTTGTCGGTTTTGTTTTGATTCTGTTTTTCAGTTCCAATTGGATGTCGTGGTTTTATCCGATTCAGTATAAGGATGAAATTCGGCAGTATTCGCAGACGTATCAAGTAGACCCTTTCTTGGTGGCGTCTATTATCCGTGTCGAAACGAATTTCAAAACCAGTAAGCAGTCAAACAAAGGCGCATTGGGGCTTATGCAGATTATGCCTGATACCGCCAATTGGATTATGGACAGTGCTCAGGTTCAGAAGGTGCCGCTTGACAATGTAAAGCATGAGCCGGGGACCAACATTGAACTGGGAACCTGGTATTTGCATAATCTGTCTACTAAATTTCAAGATAATCCGGTAGCGGTCGTAGCTGCTTACAATGCAGGACCAGGAAAAGTTCAAGAGTGGCTGAACAAGGGAGTGTGGGATGGAAAGGAAGAGTCCATTAAACAAATTCCCTTTGGTGAGACACGGCATTATGTGCAGCGAGTCATTTACTATTACAGGCAATATACAAAAATTTATAATGAGTTTTGAGTGACAAGTGAATGACAATATGGGCCTTTTGCCTTTAAAATGAAAAAAGCGCAGGACAGGCTGTACTTCACAGCCTATCCGTACACTTTTTGGTAACATCTACATTGATACCGAGATTATTGGTATTGACCTGCCAATTGTTGTTCGGCGATCGTTACGAGGCGTTTTGTGATATAGCCCCCGAGCGAACCGTTCTCATAGGAAGTCATGTTACCTTGGTATCCATCTTGAGGAATGCTGATACCCAGCTCTTGAGCGATTTCATATTTCATTTGCTCCAGAGCGCCGGAGGCTTTGTTGACTACCAGGTTGTTGGAGTTGCCAGAGTTTCCTTGTGCCATTGTTGTTCACCTCCTCGCGACGTGGTAAACATATTATGATCTGTTTCGACAAAATTATTACTGTAAAGTAACGGGAATTTACTGGAAAAAGGAAGTGATGATATTATGAAATGTCCGTATTGTGCTTACAATGGGACGAAGGTGTTGGATTCGCGGCCTGCGAATGATAACAAGTCCATTCGCCGCCGTCGTGAATGTGAGCAGTGTGCCAGGCGTTTTACCACCTTTGAAATGGTGGAGGAGACCCCTTTGATGGTTATCAAGAAGGATGGAAGCCGTGAAGAGTTCAGTCGTGATAAAATGCTGCGCGGTCTTATCCGTGCCTGTGAGAAGCGTCCTGTATCGGTCGAGCAACTGGATTTAATCGTGTCCCAGGTGGAAAATGCCATCCGCAACACGGCTGCCACCGAGGTGGACAGCCAGCAGATCGGTGAGCTGGTCATGGAACAGCTCTACCCTGTGGATGAAGTCGCTTACGTACGCTTTGCGTCCGTCTATCGACAGTTCAAAGACATTAACATGTTTATGAAGGAACTGAAAACACTGTTATCCAAAGATACAGCCAGCGACTGATCGCTGCCTGTATCTTGGGTAATGGTGGGAGATGATTATAATTTTTTTATAAAAGTATTGACAAAGGGTACAATATTTTATATGATATAGAAGTCGCTTGAAACGTTTTTAATTACAAAAAATGGGGCCTTAGCTCAGCTGGGAGAGCGCATCGCTGGCAGCGATGAGGTCAGGGGTTCGATCCCCCTAGGCTCCACCAATATTTTGATTATGGACTCTTAGCTCAGTTGGTAGAGCAGTTGACTCTTAATCAATTGGTCCAGGGTTCGAGTCCCTGAGAGTCCATCCTTTAGAAAAACGGCAGAAATGCCGTTTTTTTTGACATTATAGAATTTATAAATTTTCGGGGTGGGAGCAGGACTACCACTCTGTTTTTGTTTTTGGTAAGGTAGAGGACAAGGTCAATTCCATTTTAAAAATAATTATTTTAATATTGCTAATGCACCAACGGGTGGGAGGACAGGCCATGAACAAAGAAGAACTGGTCATAATGAGGTTCAGGGACTTATTCAACAAGATGGTTTGGCTTAATAAGTCTAAGATGGAAGACAGTCTTAAGGGTTATAAGTCTTCTGAAGTACATTGCATCGAATACATTGAAAGAAATGTGGATTCCAACGTGACAAAACTTGCGGAGTCCCTTTATATGACTAGCGGTGCCATAAGTAAAATAACTAAGAAGCTCATAAAAAAAGGCATTATCGAAAGCTATCAGAAGCCGGATAACAAGAAAGAAATCTATTTTAGGCTTACTGAACAAGGGAAAGTAATTTATAAAATCCATGAGGAATTGCACAAAGAGTTTCAAGAGCGGGATAAAGCCGTATTTGAGCAGGTAACCGAGGAACAATTTGACAGTATGCTTAGCTTCATGGAAAAGTATAGTAGGCATTTGGATGCGGAAATAAAGAAACAGGGTATAGATATGAAGTCGGAATAAATTTGAATAATGAAAATCAAACCACAGGCAGCCGGGCTCTATTGAGAACAGGCTGCATTTTTATTGCTATTATTTTGTTGCCAAGGAAGCAAAATAATGATACGATAATTTTGCTTCCGAGGAAGCTAAATTATAACTTTTGAGGAGAGAATTTAAGTGTTCAAATTTAGATCATACAATGAACAGAACACAAAACAAGCCGTAGATAAAAAGGCTTTAATATTCGGTCTTATGTCTGTGTTTCTTTGCGGAATAGGCTTCAGTATCATAACACCTGTCGTCCCATTCTTGGTGCAGCCTTATATAAGCAATCCGGGAGATCAAGCTATAGTTGTCACGCTGCTGACCTCTGTTTATGCAGTCTGCGTGTTTTTTGCGGCCCCCGGACTTGGAGCTTTGAGCGACAGATATGGCCGTCGTCCATTACTCTTAGTATGCCTTTTGGGTTCCGCAATCGGGTACTTCGTTTTTGCCATGGGAGGAGCTCTATGGGTACTATTTGCCGGGCGCATAATAGAAGGTATAGCAGGCGGGAGCATAAGCACTCTCTTCGCATATTTTGCAGACATCACTCCTGGAGAACAGCGCACCAAATACTTTGGGTGGGTGAGTGCGGTTGCAGGTGTAGGCTCCGCCATTGGCCCAGCTCTAGGCGGGTTGATTGCCAAGTTTGGTTATTCTGCACCAATGTATTTTGGTGCAATAATAACTTTATTAAATGTTGTTTATGGATACTTTTTTATGCCTGAGAGTCTTGAAAAGAACAATAGACTGAAAGAGATTACTCTAGTGAGGTTGAATCCATTCATACAGCTTGTAAACATACTCTCCATAAAAAACTTAAAAAGGCTACTTTTCTCAGCGTTCTTACTTTGGATACCCAACGGATCTCTACAGGCAGTTTTTTCACAATTTACAATAGATACGTTCAATTGGGCGCCTGCACTAATCGGACTTATGTTTTCAATTATGGGCGTCCAAGACATCATTTCACAAGGTTTCATCATGCCAAAGCTTTTGAAAAAACTTAGTGATGCACAGATAGCAATTCTTGGAATGGTTTCGGAGATTATAGGTTACAGTCTTATTGCGCTATCTGCTTTGTTCTCATTCTATCCTCTTATTATCGCTGGAATGTTTATATTTGGTTTTGGTGATTCGATCTTCGGGCCTTCATTCAATGGGATGCTTTCCAAGTCTGTCGATTCTAGTGAACAAGGAAGGATTCAAGGAGGTAGCCAATCTATTCAGGCTTTAGCAAGAATAATTGGGCCTATCATTGGAGGTCAAATCTATGTATCACTTGGTCATGCCGCACCCGCTTTTATGGGTATGATCCTTATAGCAGCGGCAATGCTCTTATTGCAGAATGCATTTCGTAAATGAAGAGTGGTTCAATGAAAAGATGTGAAAAACAATATTTTAGTGAATTGCGTCATAGGGCATCTATCGTATTCTAGTGTAATTTAGATAAATAAGAAAGATAAACAAATTCATCCTAAAATACTGCAAAAGACAAAATTGTTTTTAAAGTCTGGAGTGTTGAAAAGTGATTAGAAAAGCGAGTATTATGCATGTTTTTCCTGATTATTATGAGGAGTACAAGCGCCGCCATGACAAACTTTGGCCGGAAATGGCTGAAGTGCTAAAAAGGCACGGTGCGCACAACTATTCCATATTTCTTGATGAAGAAACGGGGAGCTTATTTGCTTTCTTGGAAATTGAAGATGAAGAAAAATGGGAACAAATTGCTCAAACCGATATTTGCCAAAAATGGTGGGCCTATATGGAGCCTTTAATGGAGACAAACCCTGATAACAGTCCTGTGTCAAGAAATTTAAAGGAAGTATTTTATTTGGAATAACAAATATGAAGAAGATATGGTTTTATTTTGCGAATATTTATATACATTCAAAGCTAAACGTAAAGCTTTTCTTAACGATTACATTGATTATGATGACAACGCTAGTATTTGTATTAGGGGGGCTTCAATATGCTTTTTCCCTCTATGATGAGCAAATCTATGCAAAATCCGCACAAGTGCTGATGATGTCGTCCAACAACGTAGAAGAGAAGCTTGAAAGAGTAGAAGAAGTCAGTTATAACATAGCAGTCGACCCGTATATTCAAAAAATTTTATTAGATCTTCAAGGAAATGTAAAAGGCTATGATTTCTATCGTCTTGAACAGAAAATTGGAGATGAATTGGAAAAATATATAGATCCGGCAAATTACGTTCATTCCATTTATCTGTACGATTCAGCAGGAAGGGAGTTTTTGGCCGGGGATAGCAGCAAACCAATAAAGAATAAAGATAAGGAGCTTGCACTTAGTCAGGCGGATAAGTATGAGGGTAAAAACCATTGGATGGAGCTGGAAGGGAGCAATGGGGATTTAATTTCTGTTCGCCTTATCCAGTCTTATGGGAACTTAAACTTTGAAACCATCGGCAAACTGCTTATTCGTGTTCATTTAGACAAGATTGTAAGCGGTTTACCAAAGCCTCACGGAGATATAGCAGGAAATATTGTGATTACAAAAGAGGATGAGATTTTTTATTCGGAAAAAGGAATAGATAATTTAAAAGAATATCATTTCAATGCAAAAGATGATCAGGGCTATAGTATCGAATACATTCATGGGGAAAGAAGCTTTGTCAGCCATATTACAACTGATTTTAAGGACTGGACATACTGGAGCATCATTCCATTTGACATGATGTTTTCCAAGATTACTGCTGCAAAATATACCTTGGTGCTGGTTTTTATGTTAATGTTCGTTTTTCTTATTTCCCTTGGTTTTAAATTTTTAAGAAAGTTTACAAATCCCATTCAAGAATTAGCATCTACCATGCAGGAAGTCCAAAAGGGGAACTTTCACGCCGTAAATCAATTAAATCCCTCTATGATTCATGAAGACGAGATAGGGATACTGTATCGGAATTTTATAACCATGATCCAAAGAATTGATGAGTTGATCCAGGAGAACTTTTCCAAGCAGCTGCTGATTAAGGAAACTGAATTTAAAGCATTGCAGGCTCAGATCAACCCGCACTTTCTATACAATACACTGGAGTCCGTTAATTGGTTGGCTAAAACAAATAAACAGAAGCAAATTTCAAGCATGGTGGAAGCCCTGGGTCATCTCATGAGATACTCCACCAATTTTAACCGGGATATTATTACACTTGAAGAGGAACTTGACATTTTGAATAGTTATTTAACCATCCAAAAATACCGGTTTGACGACCGGATTGATGTTCAAATAGACTTCCCCTGCCATGTTGCAAAATATAAGATTCCAAAATTAATATTGCAGCCCCTTCTGGAGAATTCGTTCAAGCATGCAGTTGAGCCTTCCGTCTATTTGTCAGTTATTAAATTGCATGTTTATCAGGAAGAGGACAAGCTATTTATTCGGATTGAAGATAACGGGCCTGGCATAGATCCCCTAATCCTTCAAAAAGTAAAAGAAGGAAAAGTAAATCCTAATGGTACTGGAATAGGATTGAACAATATCGATGATCGGATCAAGCTTTATGCTGGCGAACAGTATGGTTTAAGAATTGAAAATCTTTCGGGAAAAGGGACCGCAATTACGGTAGTTTTACCTGTTCAAACGGGGTGATAGAATGTCATATAAAGTGTTATTGGTAGATGACGAACGGATTATTGTTGAAGGTATTTCCAATGTGGTCGATTGGGCAGCATTGGATACGGAACTTGTAGCAACGGCGAGAAACGGGATCGATGCGTATGAGAAAATTGTTGAACTACAACCTGATATTGTGATCAGTGATATCAAAATGCCTGGTATGGACGGACTTAGTCTTGTTTCAAAGGCGCATCAGCAATATCCTTCTATAAAATTTATCCTGCTGTCCGGATACGGTGAGTTTGAATACGCGAGAACCGCCATGCACTATGATGTTAAAAATTATTTGTTAAAGCCATGCAATGAGGATAAAATCACAGCTGCGCTTAACGATACCGTTAATGAACTAAACGAAAAAAAGGTTCAGGAAACCTTTATTAGCGAGCTCCAGGAAAAATACCAAAACGCTCAGCCCTATACCAAAGCGCATCTGTTAACCGAATTCTTAACTAGTAAAAGCTACTTGGACAATGATTTATCATTCTATGAGCAGCTTTTTGATTTTGAAATAAATAATCAGCAGGTCAGAATCGTTCTTTTTATGATGGAAGGTTATTTTTCTTATGAGCATTTGTTTGCCATTAAAAATATTGGAGCTGAAATCCTTGACTCCGTCTTGGTAACAACCAATATTGGTGAATATGCACTGTTCCTGATCGAGGATGATCATGACTCGGAAAAACTACATCAAAAAATTATACAAATAAGAGAAACCATTCATCAATATTTCAAAAGAGATACCACGGTTGCTATAAGTGAAGGGAACTATTTCCGAAACGCCAGGAACTTGTACCGTGAGGCCATGGAGTGTTTGGAACATCGCTTTTATTTGGGGGAAGGAAGCATTATAACGAGAAAAGATATTTTACCGGCAAATACAGCCGTCCCCCATGATTTTATGATCGATGAGCAGCAACTTGTTCTAAAAATCAAATCCGGGCATATTCAGGATGTATGCAACGGAATTACCAGTATTTTCGAAAAAATGACGGATTTACGGCTGGGGATTGACTTGACAAAATCCTATTGTATACAGCTCTATATGGCAATTGTACAGACGGTAGATACAGACCGCATGCAGGATTACCTCATGGGAACATCTGCACTGTTAGAGATGGAAACGGTCCAGCAGATGAAAGATTATATCGAAGCAACAGCCAGAAAAATGACCCATGAGTACTATAATCGTTTCAAGTCAAAGCAGTCTTCCTTAATAAGCAGAGTAATAGAAATTTTAGTCGAGAATCTGGGCAATCCTGATCTATCGCTAAAAATGGTAGCTAACGACATGCTATATATGAATCCAGATTATCTGGGAAAACTGTTCAAACAGGAGACTGGCCAGAGATTCTCAACCTGTCTTACCAAATTAAGAATTGAAAAGGCAGTGGAGTACATTTCAACAATGGACGATGTGAAGGTGGGAACGTTGGCCAAAATCATCGGTTTTGGTGACAACCCCCAATACTTTAGTCAGGTTTTCAAAAAATATACTGGTTATACACCATCTGAATACCGGAAAGGTACATGAATCCATAAGCTCACTCGCAAAAGGGAGGTCAAAGCTTGAAAAAGTTTGGCTTGGTATTATTAGCTTTTATAATGCTCCTTTCAGTCGCTGCTTGCGATTTAAACGATAAAGGCAATCATGAAGAAGAAAGTGAAAAAGTGACCCTGCGCGTGGCCTGGTGGGGTGACCAATCCAGACATGACTATACCTTGAAAGTGATTCAAATGTATGAGAAAGAAAACCCAAATGTAAAAATTGTAGAGGAATATGCCAACTGGGATGATTATTGGAAGAGGCTTGCTCCCATGGCTGCCGCTAGCCAATTGCCAGATGTGATTCAAATGGATCGAGCCTACCTGTTTCAATATGGTGAAAAAGGCCGACTGGATGATTTAACTCCGTATCTAAAAAATGGGACGATTGACACTCGCTCCATTGATGAAAACGCCATTTCGGGTGGAAGGATTGCAGGTAAATTATATGGCTTCACCCTTGGATCGAATGTCCTTTCTGTGATTACAAATGATAATCTGTTAAAAGAAGCCGGTATTAAAATTGAAGATGAAAACTGGACTTGGAATGACTTCGAAAAAGCAGCCATCAAGGTCAAAAATGCTACAGACGTGTATGGTACAAATGGAATGTACCCTGCCGATGTATTTTTCCCTTACTATTTAAGAACACAAGGCTCGCGTCTTTATAATGAAAACGGTACAGGCCTTGGCTATACAGACGATCAATTATTTGTTGATTACTTTAAAAGGCAGCTGAGGCTAGTTGATGCAAAGGCATTCCCGACTCCAGACGTTCGAGCGCATATAGCAGGAATTAATGATGAACTTATTGTAGCAGGAAAGGCAGCAATGAGCTGGAACTGGTCCAATCAATATTTAGGATTTGCTGAATCGGCCAAAGCACCCTTATCCATCAAACTGCCTCCTGAGTACGCGAACGAAACGGCTTTATTTTTAAGGCCGAGTATGTTCTTTTCAATCCCTAAGAGTTCAAAACAAAAGGAACAAGCAGCCAAGTTCATTAATTTCTTTGTAAATAATATGGAAGCCAATAAGTTGATCAAAGGTGATCGAGGTGTCCCGGTATCTTCAAAGGTGATCAAAGGAATCAAGCCCGAATTAACCGAAGCTGAAACCAAAATCTTTGATTATGTTGAAAAAGCGTCTCAAAATGTACGCACCACAGATCCGATTGAACCACTAGGCAACGCGGAAATAATGAAAGCGCTTGATAATTTATCCGAACAGATTTTATTTAAGAAAATGACGCCGGAAGATGGAGCAAGGTCCTTTAGAAAACAAGCTGAAACGATTTTAGGCAAAAATAAGTAATCCAAACACCTTCAAGAGAATTTCTCCGTATCGTCAGCTATGGAGATAATCTTGGAGGTGTTTTTGCGTTGGCAACCAGCGTAAGTTATCCCGTGGATATAACAATGGATTGAAACAAGTATGTTTTTTAAACGTAATCCACTGTTTTTTTTATGGTTTCAAGAAAGCACTTTCAATACAATAACAGTATAAGTGTAAGCGGTGACAAATCAAGAGAAAGAGATCATTATTTGGAGGGATTGCTGTGTTGGAGGTAAAAGCTTTCGAAAAGAAAGAGGTCATGGATCGTATTCATTTATTAATGAATAATCTCACAGAAATCAAAGACCAAAGCGGTGAATTTTTACTCAATTTTGACGGGTTAATTGTGGATGATAAAAGCTGGAATGTTTGGAACTGGCCTCAGGGTGTGGGGTTGTATGGGATATATAAATATTGGAAATTGACTAATGACCAAAAAGCTTTGGATATTGTCAACGAATGGTTCAATGCAAGAATCCAAGAAGGCGCACCGCCGAAAAACGTCAATACGATGGCGCCGCTATTAACATTGGCATTTTTATATGAGGATACCGGAAACCAGACATACCTGCCCTATCTGGAGGATTGGGCTGAATGGGTAATGTATGATATGCCTCGTACCCAAGAAGATGGGTTACAGCATATGACCTATGGACCAGAGAATAAAAATCAGCTTTGGGACGATACCTTGATGATGACCGTGCTGCCTTTGGCGAAAATCGGTAAGCTGCTCAACAAACCTGAATACCTGGAAGAAGCCAAAAAGCAGTTTCTAATCCATATCAAATATTTAACGGACAAAAAGACAGGCTTATGGTTCCACGGCTGGATGTTCGAAGAAAACCATAATTATGCCGAAGCGCTTTGGGCAAGAGGTAATTGCTGGATTACGATTGCGATTCCCGAGATTATTGAAATATTGGAATTGGAAAAGGGAGATTTTCTCCGTGAATTCCTGATTGATACATTGAACAGACAAATTGAAGCTCTTGCTGACTATCAGGATGCAAGCGGATTATGGCATACACTCATTAATGATCAGACCTCTTATTTGGAAGCCTCGGCTTCAGCTGGTTTTGCATATGGAATTTTAAAATCTGTTCATAAGCGGTATATCAGTCAGGACTATAAAGAAGTCGCCCACCGGGCTATTTGCGGAATTATCAATGAAATTAATAAAGAAGGAGCATTGCAAAACGTATCTGTAGGAACAGGTATGGGAGATACTTTGGAATTTTACAAGGAAATCAGAAAGACTACCATGCCTTATGGACAATCGCTGGCTGTGCTTTGCCTATCCGAATATCTTCATACGTATATCTGAGGATTTTGCAAAATACTGATTTAAATCTCCGATTGCTAAATTCACAAAATGGAGGAGAATAAAGTGGTTAAACAACCCAAATTTATTAATTATTTGTCTTATGGGTTAGGTGATTTCTTAGGGGCAGGCGCGTTTGCATTGACAGCAGCATGGTTGCTTTTTTTCTTAACAACTTTTTGTGGCCTAACCGCCATTGAAGCAGGTTCTATTTTCGCCATTGCCCGGATTGTTGATGCGATTGCAGCGCCAACGATGGGATATATTACAGATAATTTTCATAAAACAAAACTTGGCCGACGCTTTGGAAGACGAAAATTCTTTATATTAGCCGCTATTCCACTTGTACTTGTCTATACAGCCATTTGGGTTTCCGGTTTTTCTTACTGGTATTACTTAATAACCTATATCTTGTTTGAAATTGTGTACTCCATGATTTTAATTCCTTATGACACACTTGCCGCTGAAATGAGCAACGATTATAAAGTACGTTCGAAGTTTACAGGTGCTAGAATGTTTGTTGCTCAGGCTTCGGCTGTATTCGCTGCATTTATTCCTGGCCGTCTTGTGGAAGCATTGGGTAAGGATGATCCTCTTACATTCCTGTACTCGGGTATTATTTTCACTGTCATATTTATAGTGGTATTGTCACTGCTGTACAAAAATACATGGGAACGTCCTCTCGAAGAAATACCAGAAGAGAAAGTGATTGATAATAGAACCTTTTTACAAAGTGTTCATAAGATCTATGCGGATTTATTCTCGACTTTACG
The DNA here is from genome assembly GCF_002240415.1 of Paenibacillus kribbensis. Taxonomy (NCBI): domain Bacteria; kingdom Bacillati; phylum Bacillota; class Bacilli; order Caryophanales; family Paenibacillaceae; genus Paenibacillus; species Paenibacillus kribbensis. The sequence goes on along the minus strand of NZ_CP020028.1, from coordinate 3,799,970 downwards.
AGTAAAAACATTTCGCCACCATCTGGGGATGTATTTGGGTGGATATTTAAGTCAGGATGTATTCAACGCTGTATTTACTTATTTTGTTGTGTTTGCTCTCCTGCAAAATGCCGTTGCCGCATCCAACTTATTAACCTTTATGTATGTCATGCAGCTTTTTGGCGTATGGATTGCTCTTACCTTAACGATTAAATTGAACCCTGCCCCGGCGTTTAGAACTGCCATTTCTCTCTTTATCGCAGGAGTTATTGGATTTATCGTATTAAAGGTCACTGGAACGCTAAATAACACCATTTTATTGTTTGCTATGATTGGAATTTGCGGGTTGGGACGCGGTGGTTTGAACTATATCCCCTGGAACAACTACGCATTTATTCCAGACGTAGATGAAGCTTTAACGGGTCAAAGACGTGAAGGTGTGTTCGCCGGTGTAATGAGTTTGATCAGAAAAGGGACACAGGCGTTAGCGGTCTTTTTAGTAGGTGTTGCATTGCAAGAAGCAGGCTTTGTATCCGGGCAAGCATCACAACCGGCTTCAGCTGTAACAGCTATTATTTCGATCTTGCTGTTTGGTACGCTCTTCTTTTTGGTGGGAGGTTTGATTATCTCTTATCGTTACAAATTAACTAAAGAAAATCATGTCGTTTTGTTGGATGAAATTAAACGCTTGAAAAATGGCGGCTCTAAACAAGAGGTTACACCGGAAGCCCGACAAGTTTTTGAACAATTAACAGGTTGGGAATATGAAAAAACATGGGGCAATAACACGGTCGGGTATGAAAATCTTGTAAAATATAAAGATAATCATAAAACCAAACATGAAGCTATTGTATAAGTGTGAACATGGGTGAATTGAAATGATCAAGTCAATAAAGCCGTATCATATGGATTTCATGTGATGCGGCTTTATATCAAATGGAGGACAGATATGAATGCAAATTTAGGAATTCGGGCACATGATATTGAAAATGTTACTTTACAAGAAGCAGTGAGTATCATATCAAGTAAAGGATTGACATCCGTTCAGCTAGCCGTAAGTAAATCGCTACATGATGTAAATACAACATTAGGAAGCTTTAGTCCTGGTATTGCTCACTATATAAGTCGTATTTTTCGGAAAAAAGATGTGCAAATAGCGGTATTAGGCTGCTACATCAACATGATCCATCCTGACCCAAGTCTTAGAAGAAAAGAATTGGATCGATTTAAGGAGCATATCCGGTTTGCTCGTGATTTTGGCTGCAGCATTGTTGGAACCGAGACGGGAAATGTAAACCCGGAGATTGTCTATACTGAAGAAAATTTTACTGAAAAGCCTTTTTTGGCTGTAGTGGAAAGTGTCAGAGAGCTTGTCGCAGAAGCAGAAAAATTCGGTGTAATCGTGGGAATTGAGGGAGGAATGAATCATCCTATTCATACACCGGAGCGGATGAGAAGATTGCTGGACAGTGTTCCGTCTAATAATCTTCAGGTCATTTTTGACCCGGCTAACTTTATTTCCCTGAATAACTATCAAAACCAGGAAGCTGTTTTCCAAGAAGCATTTGATCTTTTTGGCGACAGAATCGTGATTATGCATGCAAAGGATTTAATGATTGAGGATCATAGGATAAAGTTCGTGCCTGTTGGAAAAGGGATATTAAACTATCATTTTCTACTGAAATTGTTAAAAGATAAGAAACCTTATCTAAATATTCTATTAGAAGAAACAAAGGAACAGGATATCGACAAGAGCATTGCTTATATAAATGGGTTATATTAAGTTGAAAGCAGTTACATTAATATGTCCGCGGTCAGTGGCTATGTCGGTATCCCCTAGACTCCACCAAAATTTTGATTATGGACTTTTAGCCCATTTGGTCTATCTTTTTTGAAAAAACGGCAGAGATGCCGTTTTTTTGTTATGTCTTCATGCTATTGAGTAAATGAAGAGATAGAAAAAAATACCCAGTCTAGGTTTGATCATTTATAGTATAGATATCGTTTTTATGCTAAATCATTAGCTTTTTTGCTTAATAAGATGCAGAGGAACGAAAAACGAAAAACGTTTCTCACTTTTATGATAATGGGGGCTTGGGTTGTGAACAACGCTGTTTCGGAGTGGGCAGAGTCCCATTTTCCTTTATATACTGCTGACAGCATTTATTCGCTGTACTGCACCTCGAATTTTCCGATGTACACTATTCATGAGAATGTAACTTTATTGATTGCAATTGCCAGCGGCAAGGGCACTCTTCAGGTCGATGATCAAACTTACGAACTTGTAGAAGGTAGTGTCATGCTGCTCCCGGCGCATAGCCATGCCGTTTTAATTACGAATCTCCTGCAACCCCTTCATGCTTATAAGCTTTCAATCCGTACACGAGAGCAGAGGACTACTCTTCCCGAAAGTGCAATGATACGTAAAAGCGAAGTGGACTCCAATCCCAATATTCAGTTCTTTCCCTGTGAACCTGTAATAGTGACCCATGTGGAGGAACTGTATATCCATCGTTTTCCGGCTAGTGAAGCCCGCCATGTGCAGAACCAAATTATATTTCACCAAATCATTCTCCAACTGTTGGAGCGAATGGAAGCCAAGTATGCTGCTGATGAGCAGCCGTCCATGGAACGTAGCATTGCTTATTTGGAAAACCACTATAGCGAAAAAATAACGCGTGAGCAGTTAGCTGCGATTGCAGGCGTAAGCCGATCTCACTATTCGATCCAGTTTAAGCAGCTCACCGGCTTTTCTCCCAACGAATACTTGTCACGGCTGCGTGTTCACCGAGCCAAGGAGCTATTAATTAGCGGATCAGGCACGCTCAGGGAAATTGCCCTTAAGGTAGGGTACAAGGATGAATTTTATCTGAGCCGTCGCTTTAAGCAGCATACGGGAGCATCACCTTCAAGCTACAGCCGCAGACCATTTCAACGTGTGGCTGTATTGCTTACACCTTACGCCAGCCATCTCTTGTTGCTTGGTTTGGAGCCCGCTGTCACTATTTCGGAGAGCAGCGAATATGTGAAGACGAATGGTCTGGAGCCGCCGCAAACGATGATGTTTATCAATACGAACTGTTCTGCCGAACAGGTGAACTCGGTATTGCTTGATACCAACATCGAGTTGATCATTGCGGCTAAACAGCATTTGCACGAATATGGGCTGAATCCTGAGCATTTGCGAGTTATAGCACCTATCGTGGAAATTTCATGGATGGAACTGGGATGGAAGGAGCATCTGCGTCGTATCGCTCATGCTGTTCAGAGGAGCGAACAGGCGGAGCGGTGGTTGGCTGCTTTCGAAGAAGAGGAAAGGGTAGCCCGTTCACTGGTGCAGCCAAGCACAATGGTTAATGAAATCATAACGATTGTGGTGATGAAGCCGGAGGGACTGTTCGTTTATGGAGCGCGGAATGTCGGATATGTAATCTATCAATCTCTAGGCCTAAAGCCCCCTGAATTGATCGGGCAGGAGATAAAGAGGCTGGGGGATCAATTTCATTCCGTTTCGATTGAAATATCAGAACTCGCAGATTATGCGGGGTCCCGATTATTAGTTGTCATGTTTCCAGATGAAAAAGGTTCCACCGCACATACGGAAGTGATATTCAAGTCTCCTTATTGGAGCAGGCTTCCCGCCGTACAAAGAAACTGTGTTCATCTGCTGGATCGGGATGAATGGGTGCCTTACAACCCGGTTTCTATTCGTTTGCAACTTCAACGCGCAGTAGATTTATTTACAAGTAACCAATAATCCAAGTCATTTTCCAAACAAAAAGCCATGGTTGGGTATATATTTGACCCATATAATAGTTTATACCAATGAGAATGAATTTCATAATCAATCAAAGGATGCTAATAGCATCCTTTGCACGATACGATCATTCATTGAAACCTAGCGTTTGGAAAGGGAGAGAGTCATCTTATGAAAAAGCTTTTTATTCCGCTGGTACTTGTTCTTGTGATTGTATTAAGTGCATGCGGCGGTAATCAAGCGAACAATGCCGACAATGGTAAAAGTTCGTCCCCTGCATCTTCTTCGGAAGCGAAATCTTCCACATTTACCTATCAATCCGAGAATGGACCCGTAGAGGTTCCGGCTCATCCGCAGCGCGTTGTTGTGCTTACCCGATTTTTAACAGGTAATGTGATGGCACTTGGTGTCCCTCTGGTTGGCGTAGATGAAATGTCCAAAACGAATCCGAATTTTAAAGAAAAGCTAAAAGATGCCGAGGCGGTTACGGACGAAAGCCTGGAGAAGATCATCGAGCTGAATCCGGATCTTATTATTGGACTGTCAGATATTAAAAACATCGATAAGCTCAAGCAAATTGCGCCTACTGTCACTTATACATATGGCAAAGTGGATTTCTTGACACAGCAACGGGAAATTGGAAAATTGTTAAACAAAGAAAAAGAAGCGCAAGCCTGGATTGATGATTTTGATGCTCGGGCCAAAAAAGCCGGAAAAGAAATCAAGGCGAAGATCGGAGCCAATGCAACAGTTTCGGTCATCGAGACGTTCAATAAGCAGCTCTATGTATATGGTGATAACTTTGGCCGCGGCACCGAAATTCTCTATCAGGAGTTTGGACTTCCTATGCCGAAAAAAGTGAAGGAAGCGACACAGAAAGAAGGTTATTTTGCTTTATCGACAGAGGTGATGAAAGATTACCTGGGTGATTACGTCATTTTCAGTAAAAACGCGGATGAGGACAATTCGTTCCAGAACACCGAAACGTATAAGAACATTCCAGCAGTCAAGAATCAACGTGTCTTTGAGGCCGATGCAAAGGCGTTCTACTTTAACGATCCGCTCAGCATGGAGTACCAGCTGAAATTTTTCATTCAACACTTTCTCGGTCAGTAGGATGTGGAGGAACTGGTTATCCAACAGTTCCTTCACATATTTCATTAAAGAAAAGATGAGAGTCCATGAAGAATAAACAACGTGCTTTTCCTTTTTCGTATAAGCTCCTTGGCAGCGCGTTGGCGCTCGTTTTGTGTTTCGTCATTTCCATGATATTCGGTGCAGCAGAAACGACACTACACGATCTATGGCTTGCACTGGCCTCCAGTGCCAAGGATGATAAAATTCTCATCCTGCGCGAGATTCGACTGCCCCGCGAGCTGGCGGCTATTTTGGTTGGCGCCGCGTTTGCTGTGTCTGGGGCCATCATGCAGGGGGTCACTCGTAATCCACTGGCCGATCCGGGCTTGCTGGGTCTGACTTCAGGTGCTAATATGGCGCTTGCGCTGGCTTTTGTATTCATCCCGGGGATAAACTACTTTGGCATCATGGTAGCTTGCTTTCTTGGCGCCGCACTGGGAGCGAGTTTGGTCATCTTACTGGGCTCGATGCGCCGAGGCAATTTGTCCCCGATCCGAATCGTGCTGGCGGGAGCGGCTGTTTCTGCGTTTCTGTATGCCATCTCGGATGGTGTCAGCATCGCTTTCAAAATTTCCAAGGATGTATCTATGTGGACTGCCGGGGGCTTGATTGGAACGACGTGGGAACAACTACAAGCCATTGCACCGGTGATCTTACTCGGAATTATAATAGCTCTGATGCTATCCAATCAGCTGAGTATTCTCAGCTTGAGCGATGAGGTAGCGACCGGATTGGGGCAAAATCTGGTGTGGATCAAAGGCATTCTGTTCGTCCTTGTGATTGTGATTACGGGTGCATCGGTCGCGCTTGTCGGAAACATGGCATTCGTAGGGCTGATGATCCCTCATATCGTCCGCAAAATGGTTGGCATTGATTATCGATATATCCTGCCTTTCTCGGCTTTTGCGGGAGCTACATTCATGCTGCTCGCAGATACGCTGGGCCGCACGATAAATGCACCTTACGAGACGCCGGTGGCAGCTATTGTGGCCATGCTGGGCCTGCCCTTTTTTCTGCTCGTCGTGCGTAGAGGAGGTAAAGCTCGCTTATGATTCTGTCCGCGCTCGTTCGAAAACAGCGTCTGATTCTGCTGGTCAGTTTAGGGCTAATTGTTCTTACCGCTATAGCCAGCATGGCTTGGGGATACTCGTCTTTGTCGCTTGATAGACTGATTCCTGTTTTGTTCGGTCAAGGTACGTTCAAGGAAGAATTTGTCCTGTTCTCTGTCCGATTGCCACGGATTTTTATTACGTTGCTGTCGGGCATGGCGCTTGCTTTGTCAGGCTCCATTCTGCAAAGTATCACCCGCAACGACTTGGCCGACCCGGGTCTAATCGGCATTAATTCCGGTGCGGGCGTAGCGATCGCGTGCTTCTTCCTGTATTTCCCGATCGACGCAGGATCGTTCGTGTATGTTTTGCCGCTTGTCGCCTTTATTGGGGCATTGGTAACAGCAGCTTTGATCTATGTCTTCTCGTATAGCCGAACGAGCGGGCTTGATCCCATCCGAATGGTGTTGGTCGGGGTTGGTTTCTCCCTCGCGTTGTCGGGGATTATGATCGTCATTATCTCCTCGGCAGAACGCTCAAAGGTCGATTTTATCGCAAAATGGATTGCGGGCAATATTTGGGGGACGGACTGGCCATTCATTTGGGCTCTGCTTCCCTGGTTGATCCTGCTGATCCCGTTTACCCTGTACAAGTCTCAACGTCTCAATCTACTTGCTTTGAGCGAGGCGTCGGCGATTGGCGCCGGTGTGCAAATTGAACGTGAACGCCTCGTTCTCATTCTAACCGCAGTCGCCGCGGCTGCATCAGCGGTATCCGTCACAGGTGGTATTGCGTTTATCGGGTTAATGGCTCCGCACATTGCCAAGGCACTGGTCGGCCCGCGCAATCAGTTATTCATTCCCGTCGCCGTTCTGCTCGGCGGATGGCTGCTGTTAGCGGCGGATACCGTTGGCCGCAATCTCGTCGATCCCGACGGTATTCCCGCGGGCATCATGGTATCGTTAATTGGTGTGCCTTACTTCGCTTATTTGCTGCTTAGGAAGTAGCTCTGATGTGTAGCCAAGAATTCAAAGTGTTGCAATAACTGCGATTTCCGAGATAGGATACTTTATAACTATCAGGAGATTGCAGTTTTTTGTATTCTGTAAATTAAGCAAATAAGTATTGGGAGAGTTCAGTAATATTTTAAAAATTAGAGCGAGGTATTAATGTCTTTTTCAATGATGCTCTCTTCTCGAATGCAACTTCGTTCCCTTCCAACTCATCAGGTGCCATACCAGCTCCTTAAACCAAAAATGCTGCAAATAATTGTATTTGGATTGTTCTATTTCAAACGCTAGTTTGTGATACAGATGGATAGCCTCTTGGTTCTTGTTCGCTACATGAAGCGTTAACACATGAAAGCCGGAATCAACCGTAAATTGTTGTGCAAAAGCTAGAAAACGTCGTCCTATTCCTTGATTGCGATGACTTGAGCGAATCGCCAAATGATCAATGTAACACTCATCTGCGGCAGGTTTATAATCAGCGCATGCATACCCGTCAAAAATTTAAATACATTGAAGCAGCCAAACTGTTTTATGAGCGGAGTCCAGGAAATGGATTTTTTGGTTGCAGGGAGCGAAGAGGAATGTGCTTTCCATTTGAGGCAGAGGACACCGACCACTTCCGCATTCTCTTTAACTACAAATTGCTTCATCGTTGAAGGATTAGGGGCTTGAAGCCAGACCTTCATGAGTAACTGCTGTATATCCTGATCCTCCAGTGCAACAAGAGCTTGAAATTTTGCTTTAAATGATTCCACTAAGAGCTTACATACAGCTTCATAATCTTGCTTTTGATAAGGAACAATGTCAATTGATTCTGGATTCATGTAACGGCCTCCCGGACTCCAAGAAGTTTATTTTACTTTGACTTGAATCTCATATTGCAGCTTGTTGTTGTCAAACATGGAAAGGTAGGATTTTTCTACTAAAATGATTTTGCTTAGGCATTCATATTGTTGCTCAGCCGCATAACGCTCCAGTTGTTGGATTTCATGCTCAATCACGTCGTCTTCAGTAACGGAAAAATGCTTATAAAGATAGCTGCCTTCTTCCAGAATATAGTCAGCCGTATCCGTCATTACTGTCGTTTCATAACATAGCTTCACCTGTCCAGAATCAGATAGATAATGCAGATCATTTTCAAATAATTGAGGCGGGGCGAGTCGTTGTTCGAATAGATCCCTGGCAGTGAGCTCTTGATCATTTTCAAATGCAAACCACAGCTTTAAATGTCGAGTGCCTAACAGACCGATCTGATATTCATTGTCCTGCTGGGTGAGGTTATGATGTTCTTTTAGCACTTTGTGAATAAATTGTTCGAGCAGCTTCAAGCTAGCTATTTCATCCTGTACCCTCTGCAACGAATTCTCTAAAAGCTGGTGTAATCATCGGCAGCGTACGAAGTCAGGCATTCTTCAATCTGTCCGACAGGGATATTTAATTTACGCAGCAATAAAATATGGGATAGCTGATAAATTTCATGAAGTCCGTACATTCGATATTGATTTTTTTCTGTGTATGACGGATACAGAATACCCTTTTCTTCAAAATATCGCAGCTGGTGTACTGATACATTCATAAGCTGTGAAAGCTGGCTAATCGTAATGTGTTCTTTCAATGACAGGACTCCTTACTGTGTAGTTGAATAACTCCACTATAAACCTTAGGTCAGACCTAAGGTCAACAGCAATTTGAGAACAGCAAAGTTACTGTTGAACGAGCAAATGATTTACCTGTTCGTGATAACCCGTTATAATCATAGGACTTGGATGAATGAGCATAACAAGATGTTCAGGATGAAGGCTAGAATGGGGAAATCATGTTGAAAAATTTTAAAAAGGTATACATTGAGATCACAAGCATCTGCAATCTCGCATGCAGCTTTTGCCCTCAGACACAGCGTGTCAAAAAATTTATTGATCCGGAAGTCTTTCGGAATGTGCTTGATCAGGTCAAGCCGCATACAGATTACATTTATCTGCATGTAAAAGGAGAGCCGCTGCTTCATCCGAAAATTGATCTTTTGTTGGAAAGCGCTCATGAGAAGGGCTTAAAGGTCAATATTACGACCAATGGTACGTTGTTGCCCAAGACCGGACATAAGCTGATTGGGCAACCGGCGCTGCGGCAGATGAACTTTTCTCTTCACAGCTTTGACGGGCATGAAGGCTCCGTGGATCGGGAAGGATATCTGGGCCATATTTTCACGTTTGTCAGAGAAGCTGTGAAGCATAATGTCATTATTTCGTTCCGTCTCTGGAACCTGACGCCGGATAATTTGACCAATGTGGAGCGTCAGCGCAACCGGGCGACACTTGAGCAGTTGGAGCAGGAGTTTGGGCTGGATTACCGGATTGAGGAAAAGGTGGTACCTGGGAGCGGGATTAAAATTGCCCCCAATATTTATTTGAATCAGGATCACGAATTTGAATGGCCCAGCCTGAGTGCCCCGGAGGATGATGGCAAAGGCTTTTGCCATGCGCTTCGCAGCCAGGCGGCGGTATTAGTGGATGGAACGGTTGTCCCATGCTGTCTTGATGGCGAAGGCGTTATTAATTTGGGTAATGTGCACGAGCAATCTTTTACCGATATTGTGGAAGGGGAGCGTGCAAACCGTTTGTATTACGGGTTTTCCAGGAGAGAAGCGGTGGAAGAGCTGTGCCGGAAGTGTGGATACCGTAAACGTTTTGGAACCTAATGGACATTTGGCGAGTGCAGATTTCGAATCTCTGACAAATCGCTATCCCCGTTTTGAGCTTAGACCCATAGGAAAAAGCCGTTAAATACCAAGGAGTGATTGGTGTTTAGCGGCTTTTTTTGAAAAGGCATTTGTTCAGGCATTAACCAGCGCTTTGGCGTGTTGTTTGCCTGCCGAGAGAAGGCTGTCGCTCAGTTCAGGATCATTGACAGAACGTGCAAGCACAAGAGAACCGACCATACTGCTGAACAATGCGCGACCCTTTGACAAATCTATTCCCGCCAAATTGGAGATAAACGTAATCATTCGTTCCAGCTCCTGCGTGAATATCTGCCGGATTTCTTCGGAAGAACGGGCTATTTCTACGGAAAGGGCAGGAATAATACAGCCAATTTCTGTTCGATCACGGTGATGGGTGCTTAAATAGTAGTCTATGACAAGATTGATTTTGGGAGCTTGCTTTTCTTGGTCAACGGCCTCCTGAAGCAGTGCGAGGGTATCACTGACGGCATAGCGACAGGCTTCGGCGACTAGCTGTTCCTTGTTGTCAAAGTGTGAATAAAACCCGCCGTGAGTTAGTCCGGCCCCTTTCATAATAAAGGGCACACTTACATCGTGAATACCGTTGGCGCGAAAAGCCTGGGCAGCACTTTCAACGATCTTACTCCGCACTTTTATCTTATGGCCTTTTGGATAAGGCATTGTAATCACTCCATGGATTTATAATGCTAACATCAAAATATTATAATCATCATAATAAAACGTGTCAATTTGTCTTCCTGCAACGACAACTTCAGCATGGCTGGTCACGACTATTGACGCATTTAAAATATGATGACTATAATATATTATAATCATCATATTTTAAATCAGGCTATTTTAACAGGAGGTATTAGGTTATGAGCAAGCTTGAATCTGTAGATACACTGGTCATTGGATCGGGTCCTGGAGGTTATGTGGCGGCATTGCGTTCTTCGCAGCTTGGAATGAAAACAGCGATTGTTGAACGCAGTCAGCTAGGTGGAGTCTGCACGAATGTTGGCTGCATTCCATCCAAAGCTTTGATTGCCGAAGCACATCGCTATGAGGTACTCAGGCAGTTAAATCAGGCAGATGCAGCAGCGTCCTTCGTGAATGCTCAGGCTTTGAAACAGGGGATTGTGAATAAGCAGGCAGGCGGAGTCGGCTATTTAATGAAAACGGCAGGTGTGAGTGTTCTGGAAGGGGAGGCAAGCTTGGTTGACGAACATACAGCTATCATCAAGCAAAATGGAGCGGAACAAACCATTTCCTTTAAGTATGCCATATTAGCAACCGGTTCCCGTCCAATCGAGCTAAAAGCATTTCCCTTCGGCGGGCGTATTTTGTCCTCTACAGAAGCGCTTTCACTCCCCGGGGTTCCGTCCAGTCTGATCGTGATAGGTGGTGGATATATTGGCATTGAACTTGGACAGATGTATGCTAAATTTGGAACAAAAATAACGATTTTGGAGGGAGGGGAGCGGGTGCTGCCGGGATTTGAGACGGACCTTGTGGCCCCTGTTGTCAAGCAGTTGAAAACAGATGGTGTAAATATCGTAACCGGGGCGACAGCCGAAAAAGTCGTGCAGAATGAGGATACTATTACGCTGCATTATTCAAAAGATCAGGAGCAGCATCATGTTACTGCAGAGTTTGTATTAGTTACTGTAGGCAGAAGACCCAATACAGATGGCAGGTTAGGACTGGAGCACATTGGCTTGCCAGTGACGAGCAGGGGGCTAATCGAGACAGACGAACAGTGTAGAACGGCTATTCCGCATATTTTTGCCATTGGAGATATTACGGCGGGTCCATCGCTTGCCCATAAGGCTTCCTATGAAGCGAAGATTGCGGCAGAAGTGATTGCAGGTCAAGCTGCTAAAGTGGATTATAAAGCCCTGCCGCTCGTTGTCTTTTCTGAACCAGAGCTGGCTAGTGTCGGCCTAAGTGAAACGGAAGCAAAGGAAAAGGCCCTGCCGATTGTCATTGGTAAAGCTTCTTTTACAATTAACGGCAGAGCATTGGCATTGAGGGCAGCAGAAGGATTTATCAAAATTGTAGCAGCCCAGGGCTCAGGAACCGTGTTGGGTGCGCAAATCGTTGGAGTCGAAGCATCAACGCTCATTTCAGAGCTTGCTCTGGCTATCGAGATGGGAGCAACCGTGGAGGACTTGGCTCTAACCATTCATCCCCATCCCACACTGGGAGAAGTAATCATGGAGGCTGCGGAGAACGCGGTCCGAAAAATGGATGGTACAAAGTAGAGGTTCCGTACGAAATCACTTCATTGCCTGTGAGAATAATTATCAACTATAGTTTAAATCAATTGCTATAAAACGGGACTATTATGGTTAGAAGCTGCCATAATAGTCCTTTTTTGTCCCCCAAAAAGTTGACCTGATTTATATCGTCTCCGGGTGACATGATTGGCATCTCCCCATATCGAATGTTTGAAAGGTGAGTAGTTTGTCAAAAATGGGTACTATATCCTATGTTTGTGATGAGAATAATCTCCAAAGGGGAGCTATACATGGTTAAAAAAATTCAGCTGCCATTGCAAACCTTAAGCCTGGTTGTCTCCTTTATGGCCTGGGTCTTGATCTCTTCCCTGATTTCTTACATAAGTCAGGATATTCCGCTGACGGCTGGACAAAGAGCATGGTCTACCGCGATCCCGGTAATCCTGGGCTCTTTGCTGCGAATTCCGGCGGGGATTCTGACCAACCGCTTCGGGGCAAGGCTGATGAATACGGTCAGCTTCTTTATTCTGCTTGCTCCCGTCTACTACTTGAGCCAGGCCAATACTTTTCTGGATTTGGCGGTCGGGGGCTTCTTTCTTGGGATAGGCGGAGCTACGTTCTCGGTCGGTGTGACCTCACTACCCAAATATTATCCCAAAGAAAAGCAGGGCACCATCAACGGGATATACGGGATCGGGAACCTGGGTACGGCCATCTCTACCTTCGGCGCACCGTGGGTGGCTGATGCGATCGGCTGGTCAAGAGCCCTTCAGCTTTTTTTGATTCTGCTGGTCCTTTTCGCTCTGCTGAATCTGTTTTTGGGCGATAAGCGCGAAGAACGCGTACGAAGGTCATGGAAGGATCAGCTCAAGCAGGTTTATCGCAACGAAAAGCTGTGGTTTTTCAGCATATTTTACTTCATCACCTTCGGCTCCTTCGTAGCTTTTACGATCTATCTCCCCGGTTTTCTGGTCAGCTATTTTGAATTAAGCAAGGTGGATGCCGGACTCAGGACGGCGGGTTTTATCGCCTTGGCGACCTTTCTCCGTCCGGTAGGCGGGATACTGTCGGACAAGTCTAATCCCTTTGTCGTTCTTATGTTTGTGTTTTCCGGGCTAACCTTGTCAGGAGTTTTGCTCTCTTTCGGATTGACCATGCCTCTTTTTACGTTGGGCTGTTTGATGGTAGCCGTGTGTGCCGGTATCGGGAATGGCGCGGTGTTCAAGCTGGTCCCGCTTTACTTTTCCAAGCAGGGGGGCATTGCCAGCGGGATCGTCTCTGCTGCGGGCGGTCTGGGCGGCTTTTTTCCTCCACTGCTGCTTACCCTGCTGTTTGGGTGGACAGGCCACTATGCAATCGGCTTTATGGCCTTGTCCGAGGCCTCGCTGGCCAGCCTGATACTTGTTCTGTGGGTGTTTTTTAGCAACAAGCTGGAGTTTGCGTCGGATATTATCAAGTCCACAGCCGATGCTGTGATGGTCACTGATGCCGAGGGCGTGATCCATACCGTAAACGCCGCCTTCACCGAGGTCACCGGATATCCGAAAGAAGCGGTGATCGGCAAAACTCCCAATATACTCAGCTCCGGCTTCCATGATCGCTCTTTCTATAATGCCTTTTGGGACACTTTGCTGACTACCGGAAAATGGCAGGGAAAGATCGTCAACCGCAAGGCAAACGGGGAGGTTTTTCGGGAGTGGCTCTCCGTAACGGCGATCACGAACGAGCAGAATGCCACCCATTATGTGGCTATATTCAGCGACCTTTCGCAGGCTGACTCCGTAATCGGGGAAGGTGAAGGCGACAGGCTGGCGGAGAATCAATTCTCAAAAAAAGCAACAAGAAAGGAGGCGGGGGAGTAATGTCAGGACCCGCACTAAGACATGTGGACAGCCATTCGATGATTCATGAGGCGGCCTTGGGCGAAGCAAGAGAACTTACAGAGCTGTTGGACAGAAGTATAAAAAAAGGCGAACTGGACAAGGCGGAGGAAATCGCTTACATCACGGTGGAGCATTGGGAGGGGCGTACGCTTCAGCACGCAGCCAGCGAAGAGGAAGGATTATATGTGGAGGCTGTCGACATCAAGCCGGAGTTGAAGAACGTCATTATTTCCCTGACTCGCGATCATCAATTAATGCGGGAAATTGTCGGTGAGATTAAGGAACTGCTGGCGCAAGGCAAGGTGGGATGCGAGCTTCTTGCCCGTTTTCAAGCCTTGATTGTCGTTGATGAACTGCATAACCGGGATGAAATGAACATGCTGGAAAAAGAAGTGGAGGGACTGCTTCATGAAAAATGAGACCCATACACTGTCGGCGATGCTTCCCGACAAACCGCTTCAATCCGTGGAGCCGAGGCTATATCGGCTACTTGTACAAGAGCTCGAGATGCTCCACCTTCATCCTTATGATGTGAAGGCGGGTGGCCGGACCGATGATCACGGCATCACCGTCTACCTCCGATTTGGCGAGGAATTGGGGCAGGTCACCAGCAGGAAATTTTCCTGGGCATCGATGGAAGACGGCGACGAGGAGATCTTGACCTTTTTTAAACAGGCGACGGAAAAGATTAAGAAATCGATGATTGCCGATTATTTTAAAATGATGAAATTCTGACAAAGGTCGGCGAAATGAGTTAAAAAAACGGCTACGAAAGAAGGCGAACCAGATGAATCAGGCGGAAACGGAACAGTTTGTCCGGGATGATCGGAATGATTTGCTTGCCTTGCTTGAGATGAGATTCGGCGGAGCGCCGCAGCCTGTGCAAGAACAAATCTGCCGGCTGCAGGATCTGAACGAGCTTCAGCGCCTGATGATCGCGGCTTGCAACGCAGCGGATTGGGAAGTGTTTATGGAAGAGCTTCAGTCGGGACAAGACAGCTTCAAACTGACAGGGGAAAGGTTTAACCCGATAAACCAGCAGGGAAAGGAGCATCTGTACAATGGCTGAGCATAAAAACAAGCTGCTTGAAGCGTTGAAATACTTGCAGCGCGGAGAGGCCATTAACGAGGGATGGACCGAGGAAAGCCCCAGATCCCGGGATTGGGAGAGCCTATACCGCGGCCGCTGGCAGCATGACAAGGTCGTTCGGTCGACACATGGCGTCAACTGTACCGGCTCCTGCAGTTGGAATGTTTACGTCAAGGATGGCATTATCACCTGGGAAACACAAAAAACGGACTACCCGACCACGGGAGATGACTTCCCCGAGTATGAGCCCCGAGGCTGCCCGCGTGGGGCAAGCTTTTCCTGGTATACCTATAGCCCGATCCGGGTGAAGTATCCCTATATCCGCGGCGATTTGTACGACATGTGGCGTGAGGAGCTGGCCGTTGTGGAGGACCCGGTCATGGCCTGGAAAAACATCGTCAGTGATCCGAAAAAGCGCGACAGATATGTCAAGGCCAGAGGGAAAGGTGGCTTCGTCCGGGCGGATTGGGATGATGCCTGTCAGATGATCGCCAGCTCTATTATCCATACCATTCAGCAATACGGTCCGGATCGTGTCGTCGGCTTTAGCCCGATCCCCGCCATGTCCATGGTGAGTTATTCGGCAGGGACGCGCTTCCTGTCGCTGATTGGCGGGACTATCCTCAGTTTTTATGATTGGTATGCAGACCTTCCTCCTGCCTCGCCGCAGGTTTGGGGAGAACAAACAGATGTGCCGGAAAGCGGCGACTGGTATAACACCAAGTATTTCATTATCTGGGGGACCAACATTCCGCAAACCCGGTCTCCTGATGCGCATTTCATGGTGGAAGCCCGTTATAACGGCACCAAGGTGGTCGGGGTCAGCCCCGATTATTCCGAATATGAAAAGTTCGCGGACATTTGGCTGCCAGCTAAAGCCGGGACCGATGCCGCGCTTGCCATGGCCATGACCCACGTCATTCTCAAAGAATTTTACGTGGATCAGCAGGTCCCTTATTTTATGGATTATGTTAAAAAATTTACAGACCTGCCTTTCCTCGTGATTCTGGAGGAACATGCCGATGCGCTTCGTTCAGGCCGCTTCCTTCGGGCCTCCGACTTGGGCGATGCCCAGGAGCTGGCCGAATGGAAAACGGTAGTCTGGGACGTCGCTTCAGGAGCGCCAACGGTTCCGGGCGGCAGCCAGGGCTTCCGTTGGGATCAGGACAGCAGGTGGAATCTGGATCTCGAAAACCCCGACGGGACAGCGCTGGACCCCCTGTTGTCATTTATTGATGAAGCGGATGAAGTGGCTCTCGTTGACTTTCCTTATTTTGCGGAAGCGGAAGGAGGGACGGTCCGGCGCGGGGTTCCGGTAAAACATTTGCCGAGTGCGGAAGGCAGGACGCTCAAAGTCGTGACGGTTTACGACCTTATGATGGCTCATGCAGGCGTACCCAGACAGCAACTGCCGGGCGATTATCCGCTCGATTATAACGATCTGAAGCCTTACACTCCGGCTTGGCAGGAGGCGATTACCGGCGTTAAGAAATCCCATTGCATTCAGGTAGCGAGGGAGTTTGCCGAAAATGCGGCCAAGACGGGCGGAAAATCGATGATCGCTATGGGCGGAGGAACGAATCACTGGTACCACAGCGATCAAATCTATCGGTCCATTCTGAATCTGGTGCTGCTCACGGGCTCCCAGGGGGTAAACGGCGGCGGATGGGCCCATTATGTGGGTCAGGAAAAGGTAAGGCCGGTGGAGGGGTGGCAGCAAATCGCCTTTGCCGGAGACTGGATCAAGCCTCCCCGGTTACAAAACGGAACCTCCTTCTTCTACTTCGCGACAGAGCAGTTCCGTTATGAGGCCAAGGCCAATGAGGAGCAGAAACCATCCTGGGGCGGGCGGTTTAACCATATGCATCCTGCGGATGTCAATGCGCTGGCCGTAAGGCTCGGGTGGCTGCCTTCATTCCCGCAATTCAACCAGAACTCCATCGATGTGGCCAGACAGGTTCGGGAAAAAGGGCTTTCGGACGACCAGGAGGCCGTACAGGAAATTGCCAGGATGGTTAAAGAGGGAGAACTGGATTTTGCGGTGGAGCACCCCAATGATCCAAATAATTTCCCGCGTGTCTTTTTCAACTGGCGGTCCAATCTGCTTGGCGATAGCGGTAAAGGGCATGAGTACTTTGCCAAGCATTTGATCGGGGCGGACAATCAGGTGTTGACGGACCCGAGCCATTCGTGGCGGCCGGAGACGGTGAAGACGGATGATGTTCCACCGGAAGGCAAAACCGATTTGTTCATCAGCATGGATTTCAGAATGACGAGTTCAGGGCTCTTTTCGGATATCGTGCTGCCAGCAGCGACCTGGTACGAAAAATACGATTTAAGCACGACCGATATGCATCCGTTTGTCCATCCGTTTAATCCGGCTGTTGAACCGCCTTGGCAAAGCAAAAGCGATTGGGACGCTTTTCGGGAAATCGCCAAAACGTTCTCCCAATTGGCGGAGAAACATTTGCCAGCCTGCGAGGATGTTCTCATGACACCGCTCGGCCATGACAGTCCGGATGAAATCGCCCAGGATCACGGAAAAATCCGCGATTGGCGCAAGGGGGAGACGGAGGCAGTGCCCGGCAAAACGATGCCCCATTTTTTATTGGTGAAGCGTGACTATCCGAACGTGTATGGAAAAATGATTACCATCGGACCGAACATTAAAAAGGGTTATGGAACAAAGGGGATTAAAATTCCCGGCGACAAGGTGTACGGCCAGCTCATGGAGCGGCTGGGGGCATCGAAACATGAGGGGATCGGCAAAGGCCAGCCGGATCTGTTCCGGGATAAACAGGTGATCGAAGCGATTTTGCTGATGTCCGGCGCCACGAACGGGGAACGGGCCGTGGAAGGCTGGCGTTCGCTAGAGGCTAAAACCGGTAAAAAGCTGGAGGACATCTCCAAACCGCGGGAAGAAGAGGCCTTCACGCTTTTGGATATTACTGCGCAGCCCCGGCATACGATCTCAACTCCGGTCTGGAGCGGCTTGGAGAAGGACAATCGGAGATATTCGCCTTTTACCTTAAATACGGAGTACAGCATTCCGTGGCGTACTTTAACGGGCCGGCAGAGCTTCTATCTGGACCATGAGATGATTTTGGATTTTGGTGAAGGGCTGCCGCTTTATTTGCCGCCGCTGGAGCACATTCCTTTTTTTAAGGGTGAAAAAGAAGTTCCGGTGAAAGGGAAAACGATGACCATCCGTTATTTGACCCCGCACCAAAAATGGGGAATTCATACGATGTTTACCGACACCAATCAAATGTCGACGCTGTTCCGTGGGTGGCAGGTCGTCTGGCTGAACGAAAAAGACGGGGCCTCGATCGGGATCAAGGACAACGACTGGATTGAGGTATACAACCGGAATGGAGTCATCGCTGCAAGAGCGGTGCTGACTTACCGGATTCCAGAGGGAATCGCTTATATGTACCATGCCCAGGATCGCACGCTTGGCGTGCCGGGCACCTCCATCACCAAGCAGCGCGGCGGTACCCATAACAGTGTGACCCGGATTACGATGAAGCCGACACATATGATCGGCGGCTATGCCCAATTGAGCTACGGGTTCAATTATTACGGGCCGACGGGAAGTCAGAGAGATACGATGACAATCATCCGACCGCTGAAGGAGGTTGACTGGCTTGAGGATTAAAGCACAAGTCGCCATGGTCATGAACCTGGACAAATGCATCGGCTGCCATACCTGTTCGGTGACCTGCAAGAACACGTGGACCAATCGGCCCGGAACGGAATACATGTGGTACAACAATGTCGAAACCCGTCCGGGTCCCGGGTACCCTCGGGAATGGGAAGACCTGAGGAAATTTAAAGGCGGGTGGGTGCTGCGAAACGGAAAGCTGTCACTCCGGGCGGGGGGCCCGATCACCAAGCTGGCGAATATTTTTTACAATCCGAATATGGCTAGTCTGGACAACTTCTATGAGCCGTGGACCTATGATTACGATAGCTTGATTCATAGCCCCAAGCGGAAGCATCTTCCGGTCGCGCGGCCCGTATCCCTGATTACCGGCGAATATATGGACAAGCCGAACTGGGGCCCGAACTGGGATGACGACCTGGCTGGCGGAAGCGAGATCGTACCGCTGGACCCGAATGTCAAGCAGCTTCAGGAACACATCGCCATGGAGTATGAGAAGACGTTCATGATGTACCTGCCCCGCATTTGCGAGCATTGCCTGAACCCTTCCTGCGTGGCTTCCTGTCCATCCGGAGCTTTGTACAAGCGGGAGGAGGACGGTATCGTACTTGTGGATCAAGACGCCTGCCGGGGGTGGAGATTCTGTACCAATGGCTGCCCCTACCACAAGGTATACTACAACTGGAATACGCATAAGGCGGAAAAATGCAATTTTTGCTACCCGCGGACAGAAGCGGGCCTGGCCACGGTTTGCTCGGAAACCTGTGTAGGCCGGATCCGCTATATCGGTGTCGTCTTTTATGACGCGGATCGGGCCAAGGCGGCTGCTTCCGTAGAGAATCCGCAGGATCTGTATGAATCCCAGCTTTCGGTGTTCCTTGATCCCTTTGAGCCGGAAGTGATCAAGGAGGCGAGAAGAAGCGGGATCAACGATTCCTGGATCGATGCGGCACAACGCTCGCCGATCTATAAGCTTGCCATGAAGTGGAAGGTTGCTCTGCCACTTCATCCGGAATACCGCACGCTCCCTATGGTGTGGTACGTTCCGCCGCTTAGCCCGATTATGAACCATATCGAAGAAGACGAG
Organism: Paenibacillus kribbensis; assembly: GCF_002240415.1. Taxonomy (NCBI): domain Bacteria; kingdom Bacillati; phylum Bacillota; class Bacilli; order Caryophanales; family Paenibacillaceae; genus Paenibacillus; species Paenibacillus kribbensis. The sequence continues at coordinate 3,780,358 of NZ_CP020028.1, read as the reverse complement.
CTGCAGACCGATCACTATATTCCCGCCGTCGATCAGATGCGGATTCCGATGGAGTATCTGGCATCTCTGCTTACGGCAGGAGACACCTCCGTCATCCGCAGGGTTTTGCTTAAAATGACCGCCATGCGTGTACACAGACGGCAGCGAGCCGTTGGCGGCATGGATGATCTCAGGCACAGTCAGCTTTTGGAGGAGGCGGGAATGACGGTGGAGGAAATTGAAGAGATGACCCGATTGTTCGCTGTTGCCAAATATAACGAAAGGTTTGTGATTCCAACTGCCCGAAGGGAAATGGATGGCGCGAAAGAGCTTCACTACAAGCAAGGGGCCTGCAGCATCGAATCCATTACCCCGTCAAGCGCGGTCATGTCACATCTTTTCCCAAGGGAGGATCACTGATGATGGAACATAAGCCCGTTTTACTCGCAGCCTGCGCCAGATTGCTTGGATATCCCTGTGAGGATTTTCAGGAAATGAAGGAGGAACTGCTTGCAGCTGTCCGAGAGGAAATGAAGGATCATGAGCTGGCGAGCAGGTTTGGCCAGGCGGCGGAGGCCATCTTCTCGGTTCCTCCCAAGGAGCTTCAGGAAGTTTATGTGTGGACGTTCGATTGGAAGGAAAAGACCGGACTCTATCTGACCGCTCATGAATTGGGTGACAGTCGGGAACGTGGGGCAGCTCTGATTCTGCTTCAGCATATTGTCCGGGATGCGGGCTTTATGATGCCGAGCGGGGAGCTGTGCGACTTTATTCCGCTGCTGTACGAGCTGCTGGCGGTAAGGTCCGACAATGTTCATGTGCGCGCGCTGGAACTCCGGCTGGCCGCAGCCACGGAGCGGATTCGGAAGCATCTGTCTGAAGACAGCCCCTATTCCGGGTTGTTGAACTTTCTGATGACCGATGTTTTCGAGGTCCCTACGGAAGAAGAGATTCGCATGCTGGAGAGCAAGCGGGAGAGCGCCGATCTGGATGAGCTGCCTTACCCTATCCTGTTTGGCATGGATGGCACGGCTCGTAGCGATTCGGATTTACCCGTCTACAAAACGTGCAATGGAATGGAGGTATAATGATGACTGGTATCTTTTGGTGGGTCGTGTTTCCCTATCTCACCTTGGCGGTGATGATCTTCGGCTTGCTCTATCGGTTTGCTTTTCGTCAGGTCAGCTGGACGGCTCCTTCCACGGAGATTTTTGAAAAAAAATGGCTCAGAATCGGTTCGACTGTGTTCCATTACGGGATCATTTTCGCGTTTGTTGGCCATATCATGGGTGTGTTGATCCCGCGCAGTGTTTATCATTTCTTCGGCATATCCGATGAGACCTATCATATATTTGCGATCGCGGGGGGCGGTTTTGCCGGTCTGATGGTCGTCGTCGGTCTGGTTCTTCTGCTCCTGCGCAAAATCCTGAACCGCCGGGTAAGAGCCCATGCGGGTTTTGGCGATTATTTTGCAGTAAGTTTAGTCCTGATCATCGCTGCCATCGGCACCTATATGACCATCGTGTATAATACGACGGTGGTGACTTATGAATACCGTACGACCATCGGGCCTTGGTTTCGCAGCCTATTCACCTTCAATCCGCAATACGGGTTGATGGCCACGGTTCCTTTCGTGTTTCAGCTTCACATCATCCTGGCGTTTCTTCTGTTCGCTTCCATTCCGTTTACCCATCTGGTCCATATGTTTTCTTTTCCCGCACGTTATCCGGCGAGAGCCCCGCAGCAGTACCGTTCCAGAAACAGCTACCGGAGACGGGAGAGAACCTAATTTCTATTTTGATATGGATAAAAAATCCGGATAATCACTTGGATCATAGAAAAAAACCGCCAAACACAGGGATATGCCCAAAACGTTTGGCGGTTTTTTTATGGTTATTTTATGGCTTATGTTTGAATTTTACAAAAAAAGAAGTGTACAATTGTTCAATCTAATAAATAACAAAAAGAGGTGATGGGTGTGCTTGAAAAAGTAAAAGTATTAATTTGTGATGATAATGTAGCTGTTCATGAAAGCATCTCTGCTTATTTGCTGGCAGAAAGCATGGAATTTGAATCGGTATACAACGGCGAGGATGCACTTATACAACTGAAACAGGAACGTTTCGATTTGGTAATTTTGGATATTATGCTTCCAGGACTTTTTGGTACGGAAGTTTGTCGGAATATTCGTAAGGAGAGTGATGTTCCTATCATTATGCTAAGTGCGAAAGATGAAGAGTTTGATCGCATACTCGGCTTGGAGCTAGGCGCAGATGACTATATTACAAAACCATTTTCACCCCGGGAAGTCATTGCTCACGTAAAAACCATATTGAAGCGGGTGAATTATGCATTAGCGAAACAAGGAGAGATTTTGACTATAGGTGAAATGAAGATTGACCAAAGCACCTTTGAGGTACAAATTCGGGGTAAGAAAATGGAATTTACGCCAAAAGAAATTGAATTATTAATTTTTTTTGCGATCAATAAAAATAAAGTATTATCAAGAGAACAAATTTTGAATAAAGTATGGTGCTATGACTATTTTGGCGATACAAGAGCCGTAGATCATCTGATAAAAAGAATGAGAAAAAAATTACCGCAGGAAAATATCGGATTCGAAATTAAGTCTGTTTATGGAATGGGTTATAGAATGGAGAATTTATCATGAAAAAGTTTGTCTCGAACAAAAAAGGGATTTATATTGCCATACTGCTTTGTTTTATTTTAGGGCATCTTGGGGGGACCTATGCAATTAAGCAAATTTTTTTAAATTATAAATTAAAGGACCTGTTTCCTTTGGCGTCTATAATAGCAGCTGATATGGCAGAAGGCGCAAGAAATACGATTTCAAGAAAGGCTGATCCATTTATTTTGAAAGCTTATGACCTTAATGGCAATGAAATTGAAACAGAAGAAGAAAAAGGGCCTGTTCTGTTCGACATTGATCCAGAAGTATTTAAAAATGCGCTTACGGAGTATATCCCACAAGTATTAATCGAAAAAAAATGGGCTGAATTCAAAAATATTAGCGGCTTGCCAAGTAAATCTGTAGTGGTTGGTACTTCGATTGTCCGTAACGGAAAAGCGACCGGCGTAGTATTTTTGTTGGAGCCAAGCAGTGAATTCCAAGCTGTACTAAACGGGTTTTATTTGGTGTTTACAGCCACTCTTTTATTGGGAACGATTGTGATCGGCTATTTTTTGTCATCGTATGTAAAAGAAATGAAGCTGTTGGAAAATGTACGCAGATATTATATTACGAATATCAGTCATGAGTTAAAATCACCCATCACTTCTATAAGGGCTACATGGGCAGAATAAAGACCCCTTCGGCCTTCGATGGATTGGACCTAAGCAATGGTGAGAACGATCTTTTTGGCACTGCAACCACCAAAGGACAACATTTTACTCAGTATGGCGTGACGAATAGCAAAGTAAACGGCACCCTTGCCGACGCGGACATCATAAAGATGATGAACCCTATGAACTACATCGGTAAAGAGGGGGCTACCAATGCTAGTAACTGGCGAATCCGCTTCGGCACTATGGACAGTGATACGTCCTTGGCCATTCCAACCATCTTGGCGGCGGATCTGGTGAACAGCCGCCTGAACGTTGACTTCGCGCTAGCTTGGGGCGTGCCACACAGAGGAGACTATGACTTGGATGAGCTCTTTAACTGGATGGACGGTATCAGTGCTGAGTAGTCCAAAGCTTCCGCACATGCACGGATCATTCCAAATAGGACGAGATTTAATCGGCTCTGGCCTGACGGCCAGGGTCTTTTACTATCCAAAAACACTCGTATGAATCCATTTTACATATAGACATAGGACCGTAGGGAGCAAAGGATAGGATGGTTTGGTCATTGGAATCCACAACAGCTTTTAAATCGTGGTAAAATGGGGCTGGTTCATTTTCAGAATGTTTCTGAACGTTTATGGCTGAATCCTTATGTAAAAAGAATGGATTTACATAAAAATGGCTATCCTTTCCTTACAATGTAAACGCAACCATGATGATAGGAGCAGGAATTCACCATTTTGTAAAAAAAAGAAGTTGAAATGAAGTTTTTTGAAGTTTTATGAATAAAAATGATTGTTTTTTGTAGAGTTTGTGGTACGATATGAACAGTTGGAGGAATGAAGATGCTGACGGAAGAAAGATACAAGTTGATAATACAGCGCTTACAAGAATGTGGTGTTGTAAAATTGCAGGAATTAGCTGATTTGTTGGGAGCTTCTGAGTCAACGATTCGGCGTGATTTGATAGATCTTGAAGGCCGTCAGTTGCTAAAGCGGATTCATGGTGGGGCAACCTTGCTGAATCAAAAAAGCCAGGAACCTGGCATGGATGAAAAAACATTCAAAAACGTTCAACAAAAAAATGTAGTCGCCCGTATGGCAGCCAAAGAAATTTTGGATGGCGAATGTATTTATCTGGATGCGGGAACAACAACGATGGCGATGATTCCTTACATTGAAGCTAAAGACGTGACGGTTGTGACGAATGGGCTATCCCACGTAGAGGCACTGGTAAGCAAGCGGATCAGAAGCTATCTACTGGGAGGGATGATGAAAACTCATACCAAAGCCGTAATCGGGAGTATTGCCCTGCAGAATTTGGACAATTTTCGATTCGACAAGTGCTTTCTCGGAACGAACGGGGTAGATGTAGAAATGGGGTATACCACCCCTGATCCTGAAGAGGCCCTGATTAAGCGGCGAGCCCACCAGCTGTCCGGCAAAACCTATGTGTTGGCGGATTCCAGTAAAATCGGAGAGGTTACCTTCGCCAAACTGTTTGAACTCAAGGAAGCTATCCTTATTACCGAATCGGTGCCTGAACGCTCACGCCGATCCATTGCTCAGAAAACTAAGATAATCGAGGGATAACAATGATATATACAGTAACACTGAACCCTTCTATTGATTATATCGTGGAAGTTGACGACTTGAAGCTTGGTGATTTGAACCGGATGAAACGAGATTTAAAATTGCCGGGTGGCAAGGGAATTAATGTATCCCGGATACTGAACCAATTGGGAGCAGACAGCACGGCGATTGGCTTTCTCGGCGGATTCACAGGCAGGTTTATCGATGATACATTGCGGGAAGAATCCATTAAAACTGATTTTGTAGTCATCGAAGACGATACGCGGATCAACATAAAGCTCAAGCATGGCGATGAAACGGAAATTAACGGCTTGGGACCTGCGATTCATGAGCATGAGGCGAATGCGTTGGTTCAGAAGCTGTCGGGTCTCCAGAAAAATGACATTGTCGTCTTGTCGGGAAGTATCCCGCCGTCACTTGGAGGAGACTTCTATAGTCGGTTGATTCGTGTATGCCAGCAAACCGGGGCTGAATTCGTCATCGACACCACAGGTGAGGCGCTGATGAAGGCACTGGTTCATAAGCCGCTGCTCGTCAAGCCGAATCACCATGAGCTGGCTGAGTTGTTTGGCGTAACTATTCATTCAAAGGAGGAGATCGTCACTTACGGCCGTAAGCTGCTGGAAGCAGGTGCAAAAAATGTACTGATTTCCATGGCAGGAGAAGGGGCATTGTTCATTACGGCAGATGAAGTGTATCACGCAAATGTACCAGCAGGAACGGTTAAAAATTCTGTAGGCGCAGGTGATTCAATGATTGCTGGATTCGTGGGTACGCTGGCTCTGTTTGGCGATCCGATCGAGGCATTCCGTACAGGAGTGGCATCCGGAAGCGCAACCGCGTTCTCCGATGATCTGGCTACTAGAGAGAAAATTGAACAATTACGGCCGCAAGTCACGATTTCAACTTGGTAATCCCGCTACACCATGAGCTTATTATGCGTGTGTCTACACGCTGACCGAACTTAGGAGAGTGTGAAAAATGAGAATAACAGACCTGATGATTAAAGAAACGATGATCATGGATTTGCAGGCTACGACAAAAGACGGGGCGATTGAGGAACTCATCGCCAGTCTCGAAGCAAGTGGCCGCATAAATGACCGGGCATTGTTCAAGGAAATGATTTACAAACGCGAAGCAGAATCGAGCACAGGCATTGGTGGCGGCATTGCGATGCCGCATGCCAAGACCAAAGCTGTGAATGAAGCGACCGTGGTTTTCGCCAAGAGCAGTAAAGGCGTAGATTTCGAATCGCTGGATGGAGAGTCTGCAAAAGTGTTTTTCATGATTGCAGCTCCAGAGGGTGCAGCTAATACACATCTTCGTACACTCGCAGCTCTTTCCCGGCTGCTAATTGATACCGATTTCATCGACAAGTTGATGAAAACGCAAACACCGGACGAAGTGTCGGAGCTGTTTGATGCCAAGCAAGCGGAAGAAGAAGCAGCTAAAGAAGCAAAAGAGGCGAAGAAAGAGGCTGCCAAAGCACAGAAAACGCCGGATGTTATCGTGGGTAACCCGAATTCAGACGAGTTTGTGGTTGCAGTGACCGCCTGCCCTACAGGTATTGCGCATACGTTTATGGCTGAAGACGCTCTCATTAAGAAAGCGACAGAGATGGGTGTAAACATCCGGGTAGAAACGAATGGCTCAGAAGGTGCGCAAAACGTACTGACAGCGGATGAAATTCGTCGTGCCAAAGGTGTAATCGTTGCTGCTGACAAAAAGGTTGAAATGGCCAGATTTGACGGTAAGCCTGTATTGCAAAGACCGGTAAGTGACGGTATTCGTAAACCTGAAGAGCTGATCCGCAAAGCGCTCAACGGCGATGCTCCAATCTACCGTAGTGAAGGCAAGGGGAACGCACAGGAAACGAAAGAAGAAAAGACCAGTGTCGGCAGTAAAATTTACAAGGATCTAATGAACGGTATCTCTCATATGCTGCCGTTTGTTGTAGGCGGCGGGATTTTGCTGGCGATTTCCTTCCTGTTCGAACAGGTATTGGGAGCAGAAAATCCGATCGTCAAGCTGCTGCAAACGATTGGTGGCGGAACAGGTGCGTTCCACTTCCTGATTCCGATACTGGCCGGGTTTATCGCGATGAGTATAGGGGATCGTCCGGCACTGATGCCAGGTATGGTTGGCGGTCTGATGGCCGTTAACTCGAATGCAGGCTTCCTTGGCGGTCTGGCAGCAGGTTTCCTGGCTGGTTATGTGGTTATCTTCCTGCGCAAGGCTTTGGCAGGTCTGCCAAAAGCGCTGGAAGGCTTAAAACCAATCTTGTTATACCCGGTATTTGGGCTCCTTATTGCTGGCGCGATTGTGTTCTATCTGTTCGATCCGATTTTTGGCGGAATTAATACATGGCTTGTCAATGTTCTGAACAATTTGGGTACAGGTAATGCAGTCATTCTGGGTCTCATTTTGGGTGGAATGATGGCGATTGACATGGGCGGACCTTTCAACAAAGCGGCTTACGCATTTTCGATCGGTGTCTTTACTTCCAGTGGCAACACAAACGGGGCTATGATGGCTGCTGTTATGGCGGGCGGTATGGTACCTCCGCTGGCAATCGCACTTGCTACGACGTTCTTCAAAAATAAATTTACCGAGCAAGAGCGCAAGTCCGGTTTAACGAATTATGTACTCGGTTTGTCCTTTATTACAGAAGGTGCCATTCCGTTCGCAGCTGCTGACCCGCTGCGCGTGCTAACCTCTTGTATCGTAGGTTCAGCGATTGCTGGTGGTCTGACGCAGTTCTGGCAAATCAATCTTCCAGCTCCGCATGGCGGTATCTTTGTAGCAGCTCTTGCCAATCATGCCCTGCTGTTCTTGCTTGCAGTGGCAATTGGCTCCGTGATATCCGCGTTCATTCTGGGACTGTGGAAAAAAACGCTCGCAGCGAAATAACCGGCATGACATCTTCATAATCATCTTAAACACAAAACCGCTAAACACTCGTAAATCGAGATGTTTAGCGGTTTTTTGGTATGATTGTATTGTTATTCTCGCATGAAAGCTGTATAATAAAGGTAATTGAGTGAAGAGCTAGTGTTCTTCGGGATTGTTACTGGTCGGCAGGCGATACCCAAATAATGACTAATTTATTTAGTCGTTATTTGGGTTTTTTTTGTTACTATGAACTTTTTCATTAATTAACGAGGTGAGCAGATAGATGATCATCCGGCAAATATTTAACAACAATGTCATTCGGGCCGAGAATCAGGTAGGCCATGAATTTGTTGTCATCGGAAATGGTCTGGGCTTTAAAAAGAAAAATGGTCAGAGAGTCGATGTGGAAAAAATAGAAAAAACCTTTGTGCTAAAATCAGATAAGATTCCGCAAAAATTAATTGATCTCATTGGAGAAACATCTGTAGCGTATTTGAAAGTAGCGGATGAAATTGTGGGAAACGCGAAACAAGAAATGGGAGATATCTTTAGTGATAACATTTATATCTCTCTGATTGACCATATTCAATTCGCCATATCCCGCTATAGAAAGTCAGTCGGTGTTAAAAATTCGCTTTTGTGGCAAATTAAAAAATTTTACAAAAAAGAATTTATGATTGGGATGGGCGCGCTGGATATCATTGATGCTCAATTTGGCATTCAAATGGATGAGCATGAAGCGAGCTTTATTGCCATGCATTTTGTAAATGCAAGACAAGACGGTCAAGGAATGAAACAAACGGTTGAAATTACAGAGATCATTGATGATATCTTTAATATCGTAACCGATTACTATGAGCTGGAGCTGGATGAAACTTCATGTAACTATTCCCGGTTTATTACTCATTTGCAATACTTTGCACAAAGATTGCTGAGTAATGAACAAGATCAACGGGCTTCGGGTGACAACTTTTTGTATGAGCAGGTTAAAGATAAGTATGCGCAGGCTTTTCAGTGTACTCATTTAATTAATCAGTATTTGGAATTGAAGCATGAAAGTGCAATGTCGATTGACGAAAAAGTGTATCTGACGATTCATATACAACGTGTAACCACTAGAAAAGATATGGCTAGTTCATAGAAAAAAACGCTTGCAAACGATTTCAGAGTGATTTATAGTAGGCTCACAACTTAAATATAAGGATTGTTACTGGTTAAGCAGGCGATACCTAAATGAATGGCAGTGATCATTTTCTTTGATCTTACTGGCCTTTCGTTTAGGTATTTTTTTGTTTTCAGGCAATCTGACCAAAAGGAGAATGAACATGGATTATAAGAAAATGAGCGATGATATCGTACGTCTTGTCGGAGGTGAAGAAAATATCAATGGGCTTGTCCATTGTGCTACACGTCTCAGATTTGACCTGAAAGATTCAAGAAAGGCCGAAAGAGAGGAACTGGAGAAGCATGAAGGCATTATTACCGTTGTCGAAAGCGGGGGACAATTTCAAGTGGTTATTGGGAGTCACGTTGCCTATGTATATACGGAGATCATGAAAAACAGGGATTTTGGATCGGATACCCAAGCAACTAGTGAATCAAGTGGGAAGAAGACGTCGGTTGTATCTACGATCTTTGAAGTTATTTCCGGCAGTTTCTCCCCGCTGATTTCGGCGATGGCAGGCTCGGGTATGCTGAAAGCACTCCTGACTGTTCTGACCTTGCTGGGGTGGATGTCTGCGACAAGTGATACCTACCTGATCCTGTCCGCTGCGGGGAATGCTGTATTTTACTTCTTGCCGATTTTGCTCGGGATCACGCTCGGTATAAAGCTGAAGGCGAACCCTTACGTAGCTGGTGTTATTGGTGCAGCCCTGATGGAACCCAATTTTACGGGGCTGATGGACAAAGGTTCTGATGTATCATTTCTGGGAATACCGGTCGTCATGATGAATTATTCGTCCAGCGTTTTTCCGATCTTCATATCTATTAGCATATATGCCTTTGTGGATAAGCTTTTGAAGAAGATTATTTTTAAGGATTTACAGCTGTTTTTAGTTCCGATGCTGGCTTTGATGATTATGGTTCCGCTATCTGCGATCGCATTCGGACCCTTCGGTACAACGGTGGGCGATTGGATTTCGTCAGGGGTGACATGGTTAATTGGTGTAAGCGGCATTTTGTCAGGGATAGTTCTTGGCGGTTTTATGATGTTTATGGTCGTCTTCGGACTTCACTGGGGTTTTGCACCGATCTCGATTCACAATATCGGCATTGGCGGTGATCCGATTGAGGCGATGGCCGCCGCCGCCGTATTTGCTCAAATTGGTGTCGCATTCGGTTTTTTCCTGAAGGCGAAAAAAGATAAAACGCTTAGAACCCTTGCGGGTTCGGCGAGTATTACAGGGTTGCTGGCTGGTGTGACAGAGCCAATCATCTATGGTCTGGTGCTTCGTTTTAAACGTGCTATACCGATTGTTATTATCGCAGGGGCTGCAGGCGGAGCAATTAATGGACATTTTGGAGTAAAAATGACAGCTTATGTTTTTCACAACATTTTTGCTATTCCAGTTTATACGCCAACCTTGGTTTACGTTATTGCAATTGCGTGCTCATTTACGGTGGCAACGGTACTGGCCCTTACTTTTGGGTATGAAAGCAAGGGGAGAAGAGAGAATTCGAAAACGGTTGACTCCACAAAAGTAGAAGAATCTGTGCCAGTTGTTACAGCAAGCAAGGCTGTTGACCTCAAGAAAGAAACCATATACAGCCCCATCACAGGCAAGATTGCACCGCTGAGACAAGTTAACGATTCTGCATTTTCTACAGGTGCTATGGGAAAAGGTTTAGCCATTGAACCGTCTGTCGGTGAGGTCGTAGCGCCGATAGACGGAGTTGTAACTTCACTGTTTCCCACAGGACACGCCATAGGCTTGACTACCCATGCGGGCACAGAGATATTGATTCATGTTGGAATTAATACTGTAGCCCTGAAAGGCAAGTATTTTAATCCGGTAGTTCAAGAGGGAGATATCGTAAAACAAGGGGACCTGCTGATCCAATTCGATATGGAGCAGATTATAGAAGCAGGATACGAAATCGTCACACCTGTCATCGTCACACTGACGAAAAATAAAGTGGATATTTTTGAGATAGATCAGGAGCAAATTCAGAAAAATGAAGTATTGTTAACATTAGTTGTGTAACGACAACTGGAGGGACTATATTATGAAACATCACCAATTGAAAGCATTTCCCGAAAACTTTTTCTGGGGAGGTTCGACTTCCGCTTATCAAGTGGAGGGCGCATGGAACGAAGATGGAAAAGGCCCATCGGTCATTGACATGGCCAATCACGTGGAAGGGGTCACTGATTTTAAGGTAACAAGTGATCATTACCATATGTTCAAAGAAGACGTAGCTTTGATGGCTGAAATGGGCTTTAAGGCGTATCGGTTCTCGATTGCATGGACACGAATTTATCCGCAAGGCGCAGGTGAAGTTAATCAAAAGGGAATTGCATTCTACAGATCCTTAATAGACGAACTGTTTAAATACGGTATTGAACCGATTGTTACCATGTATCATTTTGATCTTCCCTATGCTCTTGAAGAACGAGGCGGATGGTCGAACAGGGAGACCATTGATGCCTTCGAGCAGTATGCCAAAACGTTGTTTGAGAACTTTGGGGACAGGGTGAAATATTGGCTAACCATTAATGAGCAGAATATGTTGATCCTCCATCCCGGTTCTATTGGCACATTAGATACAAGTCTGGAAAATCCTCAGAAGGTACTGTACCAACAAAATCATCATATGCTGGTAGCGCAAGCTAGAGCCATGGTATTGTGCCATGACATGCTGCCTGACGCGAAAATTGGACCAGCGCCGAATATCGGGGTCATTTATCCGGCTAGTTCCAAACCGGAAGATACACTGGCGGCGGACAACTATGCTGCCATTCGTAACTGGCTTTACCTGGATATGGCCGTATTTGGCCGCTACAATCACATTGCGTGGAGTTATTTGATCGAGAAAGGATATGACCCTGTCATTGAGGAAGGGGATATGGAAATTTTGGCGAAGGGGAACCCGGACTTTATCGCATTTAATTACTATACCTCTCAAACCGTAGGAGAAAGTTTAGATGACGGAAATGATTTTTCACATACAGGAGATCAGCATGAAATTGTGGGTGAACCAGGGGCATACCGAGGTTCCGTGAACCCTAACCTGCAAAAGACGGAATTTGGATGGGAGATTGATCCGGTCGGTTTTAGATCCACGTTACGCCAAATCTATTCTCGCTACCATTTGCCTTTAATCGTGACAGAGAATGGCTTGGGGGCTTTTGACAAGCTTGAAGAAGGCGATGTAGTAAATGATCCTTATCGTATTGACTTTTTCAAGAAACATATCGAGCAGATTCAATTGGCTATTACAGATGGCGTAGAAGTATTTGGTTTCTGTCCGTGGTCTGCGATTGATCTTGTCAGTACTCATCAAGGCTCCAGTAAGCGTTACGGGTTTATCTATGTTGATCGGGAAGAGTTTGATCTCAAAGATTTGCGTCGTATTCGTAAACAAAGCTTCTATTGGTATCAAAAGCTGATTGCCACGAATGGCGAAATTCGTTAATTAAAGTTCATTCAAACATCCATTATTCCTTTTCCGAAAGTATGATTATGTATTATATAATAGAGAAAACACAAATCGAGAGGACATCAAGCATTGACCTTACAACAATTAAAATACGTGATCGAGGTTGCCAATCGTGGCTCCATGAATGAGGCGGCAAAACGGTTGTTTATTTCCCAGCCCAGCCTGTCGAACGCGATTCGGGATCTGGAGGAAGAAATTCATATCACCATTTTTGAGCGTACCAATAAAGGGATTTCTTTGTCCAAGGAAGGCGTGGAATTCCTCGGATATGCGCGCCAGGTGGTTGAGCAGGCGGAGCTGCTGGAAAACCGCTATCTGGATGCCAAGCCTTCACCACAGCATTTTGCCGTGTCCTCACAGCATTATGCTTTTGCCGTAAATGCATTCGTTAACCTGGTGAATCAGTATGGACAGGATGAATATGAGCTGGCTTTGCGGGAGACGAAGACTCATGAAATCATACAGGATGTCAAAAGCTTGCGCAGTGAGATCGGAATCTTATATCTGAACGAATTTAACGCCAAGGTCATTCACAAACTGCTAAAAGATGCGAACCTGCAATTTAACAGCCTGTTTACGGCGAAGCCGCATATTTTTATCAGCAGCAAAAATCCGTTATCCCGGCAATCCATGGTAACCATCGATCAGCTTCGACCCTATCCGTATTTGTCCTTTGAGCAAGGGGAGTATAATTCCTTTCACTTTTCCGAGGAAATTCTCAGCACGTTGTCGCACCCCAAAAGCATCCGTGTCAACGACCGGGCGACCCTCTTTAACCTGCTGATTGGCTTGAACGGCTATACCATTTCTACCGGGGTCATCAGTGCGGATTTGAATGGTAACGAGATTATTTCCGTGCCTTTGGAATGCGATGAGTCTATTAATGTGGGATGGATTTGTCATAAAAATGTTGCGCTCTCCAAGCTGGCTACCGTTTATGTAGAAGCCCTGCATGAGGCCATAGGGGAATAAAAGGTGGGGTATAGCTTTAGGCTATAACTAGCTATAGTTTATTGGAGTTACCTTATAGCTGAAAATGTATGTTATCTTTCTTGCAAGAACTTCACTACAGAAGTAAAAAGGAGATAACCCAAATGAGCAGCATCCTTGACAATGCATCCCAACGTAAAGTGACCCCTTTCAGACATGATATGGTCGGCAGTTTTCTGCGCCCGCAAGCGATTAAAGACGCCAGAATTCAATTTCAAAATAACGGAATTTCTGCGGATGAGCTGAGAAAGATTGAGGACAACGAAATTATCAAGCTGGTAGAAAAACAAAAATCGGTAGGGCTGAAAGCCGTGACAGACGGCGAATTCAGACGCTCCTGGTGGCATCTTGATTTTATGTGGGGCCTGGACGGCGTGGAAAAGGTACAGATCTCCAATGGCTACCAGTTTCAAGGCGTGGAAACCAGAGCGGAAACCGCACGCCTGTCCGGTAAAATTGGACATTCCTGTCACCCTTTTATTGCAGATTTCAAATTTCTGAAGCAAGTTGCAGGTGAGGATGCCATTGCCCGCCAAACGATCCCTGCACCGGCACAATTTCTGGCCGAGCTGCTGCGTGGAGAGAATAAAGAAACGACAGATACTTACTACAGCAATCTGGATGAGCTGGTAACGGATATCGCCAAAGCTTACAAGTCCGTGATCCAGGCGCTATATAATGAAGGCTGCCGCAGCCTGCAACTGGATGATTGCACATGGGGCATGCTCTGCGATAAAAACTATTGGGAAGCCAGACAGCACGCGGGTGAGAATATAGAAGAAACCAAAAAGCTGTTCGCCCGCGTGAATCAGGAAACCGTGAACGATCTCCCGGCTGACTTGGTCGTTACGACTCATGTGTGCCGTGGTAACTACCATTCCACCTGGGCTTCCTCAGGCGGCTACGAGCCTGTTGCCGAAACCCTGTTCGGCATCGACAACATTGATGGCTACTATCTCGAATTCGATACCGACCGTGCAGGCGATTTCACTCCGCTCAAGCATCTGAGAGATCAGCAGGTCGTACTGGGCCTCGTTTCCTCCAAAACGGGAGAGCTGGAAGACAAGCAGACCGTCATTAACCGCATCAAGGAAGCAACTCAATTTGTCGATATCAATCACATCTGCCTCAGCCCGCAATGCGGCTTTGCTTCCACAGAAGAGGGCAATATTTTGACGGAAGAACAGCAATGGAAAAAGCTTGCCTTCATTAAAGAGATTGCGGACGAGCTTTGGAAGTAAGGGTTTAGAGGGATTGGGTTGGAGAGACTCATCATTACAAAAACACGCCACTTGTGGGCGTGTTTTTTGTTTGAGAACCTACTAAAATTGATTTAAGTTCCCTATAAAGCACGGAATTACAGGAGACTTCTCTGTCCATATGAGTACAGTCTATGGCTGCATTTCATCTTTGATGGCTTCTATTACAATAGCTAGCGCTGTAATATCTTCTTCAGGAACGCCAGATATACAGAGTCTAAGTTCTACTCTACATCATCAGCAATATGAAACTGTGAAGAAGAGCTAATCCGAAGTACTCAGGCAAACTCTTTACTGCGATCGGCAGTAACTCAATGGACAAGGCTAACCACGGGCCATTTCTTTATTGATTTCCGGCATGTGTCGCACTTCATATGACAATCTGTCAATTACATGGACAGATACTCTTCCATGGACTTCAAGAAACGTTCAATATCTTGGTAAGTAATTGCCCCTATATTAGCCACCCTGAAAGAGGCAGTTTGACCGATTTTACCCGGATAAATCGTAAAACCGTTGTTGTACAAATAGTCGTGCATAGCACCGAATTCGTAGTTTCTAGATGTTGGCTCCTTGATGGAGGTAATAATTCTAGAATGATACTGTATTGGTACCAAATATTGAAGCTGAAGGTGATCCAGACCTTTAATCAGGGTCTGCCACGACTCCGTATAGCGTCGATACCGCTGCTCAATTCCCTCATTTTGCGTCTCTATGATGGCTTGTTCTAACGCATAAAACGTTTGAACTGGTGGCGTAAATCGCAGCTGATGGGTACGCTGGAAATACTCATATTGCTTGTACAAATCCAGATAATATGATTTTGGGCTATACTCCTTAATCTTCTGGAGTTTTTCTTTACATGCAACGATAAAGCTAATCCCCGCCATTCCCTGCAGGTTCTTATTTGAACTTGATATAAGAAAAGAAAGGTTACTAGCTTTCATATTAATTGGTATCGCCCCATATGAACTCATCGCGTCGACAATCAGGTCCACTTCATGCAGAGCGCACAGCTTTCCGATAGCATCAATGTCGTTTAAAATACCGCTAGTCGTTTCATTATGAACAACCGCTACATGAGTAAGCTTATTTTTATTCCTTATAATCGATGCTTCAACAGCATCCAGGGATAAAGGTAGCACAGATGAACTCTCCAAAACTTCGTAATCAATATGATAGACTTGTGCAATTTCAGCCATTCGCTCTCCATAAGCTCCATTACTGAGAATCAGCAATTTGCCTTCCCCGATCACTGAGCTAATTACTGACTCTACTGCAGCCGTGCCCGACCCTGAAAATAGAACAGTATCATACTCACTCTTTGGCGCAACGAATACAGTAAGCTGTTCAGCTATCCATTCCATTAGGTCTCCAAATTCCTGTTCTCTCGGACAAATATCCGGCACAATTTGCGCCAGCTTTACGGTATCGGTTGTTGTTGCTGGTCCAGGATTAAGAAGAATATTTCTTTTGATGGGTAATGATAAATGTGCTGCTGGCTGCTTCAATTTCGGATAGATCACTTCTTTGGCACGCTGTAAATGTTCTTCTGTATCAATTTCGCACCAAGTAAATTTTTCGATTTTTTTTACGGCAATGGGCTTTTTCTTGCCTACCTCCACCAACGCTTGTTCATAATCCCATTTCAAGTGATTATGAAATTCAGCCTCTACCAGTCGGCACATTCGCTGATATGTATCCAAGGACACCTTGGATATCCCTACAAGTTCAGCATCCACTCGGCCTAAAAGTTCGATCTGCTTGGACATCGCAATGAGGTGACCTTCTTCATCCATCTCTATATAAACTTCATCATTAGAGTGAGTAGCACCGCTCGATAGAATTACATCACTGCGCGTATCCGCCAGCAGATTTTTCAGACCCGCTATGTCGTAGAGTAGATCAGACTCTAATAGTAGAAAGTCCTCACGTACAGATTCCCGCATGTTATACAGAGTATACATGCTTCCACTGTCTCTATAGCGGTCATTATACACGCAATTCACTTGAGGGTACTTCTGTGCTAATCGTTCATACTCCTGTGATAGATAACCGGTTCCGATCCAGATATGCTCAATCTCACTCTTTCTCAATTGAAGGATCGATCGCTCTATAATGGGCAAATCGTCGATCACTAGGAAACCCTTTGGCTTATGTGCTGTATGTTCTTTCAACCGGCTACCCAGTCCAGCTGCCAGAATAACTGCCGTATTTACCATTTTTCAATCACCACATTATACCGGAATTTGTTGTTGCCATAATTATTGATTTGCTGATTTGAAATATTTATTGTAAACCTCTTACCTTTAAGTGCCTTCTCGGCAAAGTTCCGTTCATAAAAAAGATGTTCCAAACCAGCATATTTCTTCTCATATTCACCTAATGATAGCGATCCTTTCCGAATTCTTAACGCTTCATCTGCGAACTGGATATCATTCAAATCAAGTAGGACTAGCATTCTATTTGTTTTCTCCCACATAAGCCGAAGCACTTCTTCCGCATATTCTATAGATGGGAAATATTGAAAAACACTATTAGCCAATACAATGTCAAATCGACGTGTGGAGTCTACATGAGCAGCTTCCTGTACACTAAAGTCCATCTCCGGCATAACAAGGCTTGCAATTCCAATGAGGGAAGGAGAATAATCAACCCCACTTACTCGGTGTCCATCCTTATAGAATGGATACAAAAAGGCACCGCTACCGCAGCCTATTTCAAATAATGAGTCATCTGGCTGTATCTTCATAAGGCTAGCTGCATGCCTCACATAAGTAGACCAGGCTTCCTCATTGATCTTTCCCGCTCCAGAGTTAAAACCGTCAGCATCGATTAAAAACTGCAAGTCTGGATCAGTATTCGGAAGCTGCCGAGTGCGTGACCAAATTTTTCTCCAATTATCCATGGATGAACTTCACCAATCTCTCTTTGACTTCATGGGGTTTAACGTTGGGACGGCTCAAATCATCTTTAGCACCTTTTAAGATCGGCATATACAAAAATGTGAGTTCAGGTTTTGACTTCCATTCTTCTACAAATTCAACAAGCTGATCTGTATCCTTTACGCATTTTACATTTTTGTACCCACAACCCGCTGCTAAAGCTGGAAAATCGATAGTTGCCGAAACTGTCTCTTGTCCACCGGTCGAATCATGGCACTGGTTATCCAAAAGCAAATGGAGCAGATTACGTGGACCGTAACGCCCGTTGGTTGCTAGATTCCCCATTCTCATGATTAAAGCACCGTCACCATCAATAGCAATTACGTTCAACTCGGAACTACTCAAAGCAAGCCCAAGCCCCAATGAACTCACACAACCCATGGAACCGACCATATATAGATTTTGCTCGGAGTCCTCAACCTCGTACAGTTCTCTTCCAGTATATCCAGTGGTGGCCAGATACACCGTTTTGGGATCATTGCAGCGTTTCAAGGCTTCTAAGGCTTGATATCTGGATGCTCTCTTTTCAGGATGAATCTTAACGGTCCCCTGCATCTCTAAGTCATGGTGTCGGATCATTGGCACATCGGATACTTGAAGAACCTCTTTACTGAAGGTTCCCTTCCTAACTACGAAAAAGAACGGCTGATTCTTTGATATCCATCGATCAGCTTCATGCAGTTGTTTGCTAGCTTCTTCAATATCATTTGAAAGATAACTCCACTTCACCTGCATCAAATCCAAAAGCTGAGTTGTTATCTGTCCCATCAGCTCATGCTGAGGTTCATCGGCGACACCTGCTTCACCACGCAAACTGACAAACCCTAAAACAGGCAGCTTGAAAGTATAATTTAAGGAGGTTAGTGGAGAAACAGCATTAGTAAGACCCGAATTCTGCATCAAAACAACAGATTTACGCCCCCCCAGATAGGCTCCACTAGCTATTGCAACCGCATCTCCTTCATTGGCAGCCCCAACATAATCACACTCATTAATTGAATAGTTGATCAGATCCTTCAAAAAAGAGCAAGGTACTCCAGTAAAGAAGTCGTAACCCAATGATTTCATCTCTTTCCCGAACAACTTAGTATCTATCACAGCATTTCACCTGCTTTTTGAAGATCGACAATCGTGTCCACGTCTAGCCAATCTCCTTTAATAAACCTCACTGCAACAGAATGTATCTTCACTAGTTCATTAAACAGATCGGTCAGAGTAAGAGTATGAAAGTTTTTTTCTTTAGATAAGCGTTCCAACACTGTTTTTACTATATCTGCTCCTTGTGCGGATACCTTCCAAAGTCCGATAAACTCACCATTGAATTGTTGTTCAACACTGGATTTACTCACACTTACTAGCTTAACAGCGCTAGAGTACAGGTTTTTGGAATAAGGTTTTTCAGTCACTACAAGATCTTGACTGTTTTCAGAGACTTCAGCATCAGCATCGACTACTATTGTAATATCGTTTGTATCGTTAAGGAGATCATTAAGTATATAATTCTTATAAATGATATCTCCATAGCTGATCACCGTAGTATCATCACCAATTTTATCTTTGGCCAGATAAAGAGAGTACAGTTCTTGGGTCGAAGCAAATTGGTCATTGTCAATAGTCGAAATATTATTCAGCTTCACGTTCTCTTTTGCGAATCCGCGTACGACTGAGATATCTTTTATGCCAACCTTGTTCAGATCATCCACTTGCATGCTCAGGATCGGCTTCCCGCTAACTTTCAGCAGTGTTTTAGGAATCTCTCTGGTGAGTTCTCCCAAGTTTCCTTGACTGGCCGCAAGAATGAGTGCATTTACCTTTTTGCCGGATGTAGGCAGGTATTTTTTCTCCGCTTCTTTCAATTCATCCGCACCCTGTAACTTGAAAACTTCAGACACAGTTGTAATTTTACCTTCTACGTTAATCAAAGATTGATCTTTGTAGATCTGCTGCACTGTTTGTTGCATAGAATGAATAGATGATCGTAAAGTATGATTTGCCCAAATAACCATGTTAATTCCAAGCTCTCTAAACCGATCGGAAGGCGTAGAATAATATTTAGTAGGAACAATCACAACCGGATGACGATTACCCCACTCACGCATGAAAGCTTCGATATCAGAACTGTCAGCTTTTTTACTATGAACCAGAATGGCGTCCGCTCCCGCTAATCTATATGCTTCTGCTCGGCGTAACGCTTCATCCAGTCCCCATCCGGCAATAAAGGATTCCAAACGCGCAACTACGCAGAAATCATCGTCACTTTGTGTTTCTTTGGCTGCTTGTATCTTACCGCAAAATTCGTCCATATCCGCAAGCGGTTGTGTTTCTCCAGAGATGAAAGAATTTGTTTTGGGAAATAGTTTATCCTCAATGCATACACCAGCCACTCCACGCTGTTCAAGTTTTTTGACCAGTCTTCTCATGTTGTTGAAGTTACCGTAACCAGTATCTCCATCCAGCAAAATAGGTAGGTTCGTCGCGTCGTTCATAAATTCCATAACATCAAGGACTTGTGTCCAAGATGCTTCGTTATTATCACGAACTCCTAGAGAAGCTGAGATCGTAAGTCCACTACCCCAAATTCCTTGAAAACCCGCTTCCTCCACAATCTTCGCTGATATCCCATTATGGGCCTCCATAATAAAATCAAGCGTTGAACTTGTAATCATTTGTTTGAGCAACTGTGTCTTTTTCATTATTATCTTTCGTCCTTTTTCTTGTTGTAAGTTTGTATCTTAAAATCTATTAACTAATTATTATGTGTTTACGAATATGCTTCCATATGACTTCCTCATAATGATCAGCTTTGTCCGGGAACACATCAGTCTCACTGCTACCAGTTTCTTTGTTGATCAGTTGAACCTTATACTCACTTAAATCTACCAGTCCATCATTCTGAATGGGTGTTCCGTTTTCAAACCTGAAAATATGAATTTCATCCGTAATTGCAGCTTTATAAGTTTGATTGGGATGTATAGCCTCCGTAAAAGCAAACTTGCGGGATTCTTCACCTCCTAAACATGCGGGGAGGTGACCATCAATATCTTCAGGAGCAGACAGGTCACTGTAGTGAAGTAGCGTCGGCAGTATATCAATCAGCTCCATAAATTCGTCTGATTCTCCTACGGGAACATCCCCGCCTCTGATCATAAAAGGAACTTTGCGTCTACTTTCATGAAGGAGAAAAGGTTGATCTTCTAAGAAAGATTGACCATGATCGGAATGAAACAGAACCAGGATCTCTTCATTCTGAAAATGCTGATCAAAATACGTATAAAGAATGTTCAAGTAAAAATCGATTCGTTTAATTTCCAGAATATATTTTTCGTGTTTGTTAATATCATAGGGAGTTAGAACGGTAGTGCTCCCCTTTTCGTATATCCTGACACGCTTACTGATGTCAGTTTGTGCTTGTGTCATGAGATTACAATCTCTCTCATCTGGCACGTGATGTATATCTGCCAAAGATATCCACATGAAGTTATTTTTTTCCTTAAACGTCTCCAAATGCTCTATTGATTCTGTAATAACCTGTTTGCAATCCATCCCGCCCATAAAATTTTGATATAGAATACGATCAAAACCTTTATGATATCCGTGTGCAGGTGTTACCCTCCAGTCTCCTCCGATTTGTGCGGTAAGATATCCAGCCTCTTTAAAATGCTCTTGCATCATTTTATTATTTTCGGTAAATGCATGATTAAAGTCAGGGTGGAATAAGCCGTGACTGGTTGTATACTTACCAGTAAAAATGCTAGCTACACTCGGAAATGTCCATTCACTTGTTGCATAGCAATTTGTAGAAGTAAATCCTTTCTGAAAATAAGCATATGTATAAGGCATAATCGATTTAAAATCATGCTTTTGTATAAAATCGAACGAGAGTCCGTCAATAAAAATATTGAAGATTAATCGCTTTTTCTTCGATATTTCTTGTAGCGGGATAGGTGTTCCTATAAATACCGGTTTATTCATTGTTATATTTAATAAGCCACTCTCATTAAAACGCAAATAATGATATTGATTATACGGAAGATCCTCACTTGAAAAAGAGTAATTTTTCCCGTTCAAGTTAAAGTTAAGTATCGTCTCGCTTTCAAGCGTGGAAACTGGTAGTAATGTTTGACCTGCTAAAGATACTTGTTGTTCAGACTTGTATATACGTCCCTTTAAAGTTTCTGTCATATGATAGTGCCTACTAATTTCGTCAATATCAGCATTTTTATATGATCTATGTAAATTGGTCATATATTCATCTGAAGTCCCTACTGCCTGCGGCTGGCGAATGGTGCTTTGCCGATTATGGTCCATTGGAAATAAACGATAGTCTATTTCTCCTAAAAATCTATTGCCATCCTCAATAATTTGTAATAGTTCAGTCTGATCACTTTGATAAATTTCCCTCAATAAAAGAGTCATCCGATTAATATACGTTGTAGCTAATTCCTGTTTTTCTACGGTACTTGCATATTTTAATGCACTAACATATCTATGAAAACTGACAGTAAAAAGGCTCTTCATTTCATAAACAATACCAAGATTCAGGTTGATATCAAAATTAAATGGATATTGCTTAATTCCTTCTTCTAAAATTTTCGTAGCTTGCTCATAATCGCCTTTTTGGAAAAAGTAGTTACTCTTAATTGAGATTAGATTTGCATCCTCAGTAATTTCATTATATTTGTTAATGTCTTCCTCCAATGCTGAAAGATTATTATTATCAAAAGTAACTCTGATACTCTGGTTTAAATTTTTCAATTGCTCTATGCGTTGCTGAATTGGTTTACTTCTCATTTGAAAATCCCCCTATAGTTTTATCTGTGATGTAAAAAGTTCTAACGCTAATAAGCCAGTGAACCAGCGTCAGGATGAGGCACTGAATGCTTGTATCGGATTATTTTCGTTATGGATAATTCTATGTTTTAGGAAAAAAGGTATAAAATATACGAACTCAAATAGGCGATCACCGTCGCCTCGGCAACGATGCTCCTGAACGGCGTTCGGAGGTAGCAAAAAAACGGGCCAGGAACGCGAGAGAAAAACGCAACACCCGATTGATTTCGGACACGAAGTCGCTCCAAATCGGGCACAGATAAGAAGTAGCGATCGAGCAGGAGCAAGGCTTTTCTGAACGCCTGGGTGGCTATGAAAGCCTGATCCAACATTTGCATCACACGTGATGGTTGCACTTCCTCTGGCAGCTTCTCACAGCGGGACATCGTTTCCACGCCATCTTGCAGATTTATGAACAAGGGCAAAAGGAACCCTTTCGCCGGCTGGAGGTGATATTTAATAAACAGCCAGCAAATCTATTTATCGGTCAAAAGGGGAATTTAGTTTACAGAATGGCCCATTGGAAGTGGTATTTACAATTATATTTTGGGAAAGGAGGTGTGTGAAATAATACTCCGGTAGTTTTGAATAATAGTCTTATAAAGTGTATAGATAGGATTGGAAGGAGAGAGGCGTATTATTAATCAATGTATTCTTAATAAACATAATGGGACTTGTACCTTTAAATAGCGGGGATATTGAAGATTACTTACCAGACTTGTATGATTGGAGTCTTACTGGAACCGAAATATAAGCAGTGTTTTATGCGTTTATTCGCGAGATACAGAAGCACAGGTAAAGACGGAGGATTTCCCTTACGTTTTTATCCAACTATTTTCTGATTTAAACAAAGATCAAATGATTGGTTATGATGAACTATATCAAGAGTTTGCAAATTGGTTGAATGAAAGTAAATCAGAATATTGTTAGTGAAATTAGATAATTATCATCTAAGTTAATAGAAGAATATTAATATGCTAATAAAATTTAGTTAATATGAATTAACTGCTGATGTACTTGAGTGGATATAAAACCTGTTGGTGCATCCACTGTGCAAAAACATTGATACTGGCGATCTGACGAAATTTTATGATCGCAGTTTGTTGATTTGAGGGTTCTGCTAGATACTCATTTTTTATTATGATCCAATTTCGTTAAGTTAACGGTAGGAAAGCAAAACAAATTTTATCCATTTGCGTCTTAATATGGGGGGGTTACTGCGCAACGAATTTAACCAAAAAAGGAGCTATTATTTATGAAAAAAGCATTCTTTGGGGTTTTTCTTGCAATCTTTTTATTTATTTCATCGTCAACTACTTATGCAGCAGAAAATCAAATTAAAGTTGACGGCGTTGCTATTGAATCCGATGTGAAGCCCGAAATTAAGAACAAACGTACAATGGTACCTCTACGTGTTATTAGTGAAAATCTGGGGGCTAGCGTCGAATGGTCCAATTCCGGGGTTATTCTCGCTAAAAGCGATATGAAAGTCATATTAACACTGAACAGTAGTACAACTGAGAAGAACGGTAAAAAGATGCTGCTTGATGTAAAACCATACATGAAAAATAATCGCATATTTGTTCCACTTCGTTTTATTGCAGAGACGTTTGGATGCCATGTCAATTACAACAACTTTGCAGTGACAGTTGATACTGAACCATTGTTCATAGACGGTGTACAAGTAAAAGCATTGCAACATGAATACCATATGACTATGGGCGGCGTAGTTCAGAAAATTAATGGAAATGCATATAACAAAACAATTTATAATATTTTTGTGAAAAACAAAGGTGAAAAGGTCGAAGCACCTGCAGACTACTCTTGGAGATTCACTATTGACACACTTGGGTCTTATTATAAAAATGCACAATATGATTTTCTAGACCAAAAAGGGAACAGCTTAGTTCGCTTTGATGTTTATTCTTTAATTCGTTCTTTTCCATCTGAACTTTTAGCAGAGTACCCAGAAATTTTGATTCATGACGTATCTAAAGATGAGTGGTATTTGTTTAGCGATACCGCAAGCCGATCCATTAATCAGTTAATTGATACCGCCGCAAAGAACGGTTTTCTTACAATTATAAGTAATACAGTTGTATAAAGTTTTTTCTATTACATTAAAGGGCTACTAAACAGATGGAATATATTTGTGCCCATCTACGTTTTGATAATAAGACGAACTATACGATGCAAGAAAGCCGAAACAATCAAAAGCTTATCTTCAATTTCCCACGTAAGTTCGTAGATAACGAAGTCGGCTATCTGCTCGGTAAGCTAGTAAACTATGTGTCCAAGTCAGATCAGGATGAGGCTATACATAACATAGACGTATATATGAATCATTGGGACAAGGAGCATAATCTACAGCTTCGGAAACACTTTTGAAGTGGAGAGAAATATAGTCGAAAAATATTCTTAGTTGATAATTTCCCTTATCACATTCCTCGCCAAGCGTACTTTCTCTGGACTCGATTTTTGGAGCATTGTAATAATCTCAATAATATCTTCATCAAACTCTACAATTTTGGGGTCTTCGCTTACATATGAAAACAACTGAACTAAGTTGACGTCAAGGGCTTTTGCGATCTTAGCTATATTGATCAAAGAAACATTCTTTTCTCCTCGTTCGATCTGTCCAATGTATGTAAAATGAAATCCACCTTTTTCCCCAAGGGCTTCTTGTGAGAGACCTTTTTCTTTGCGCAACACTCTTATTCTAGCCCCAACCAGCTTTAACACTTCTTTGTCCTGCATTTATCTACACCCCTTCATATTAAAAAGTGTAGACAAGATTTTCTTGGGTAAACATGAGATTAAGAATCGTATATTTAGTATTAATTATATCTATAAGTATTATTTCGATGTATAATAAGACTTATCTTGAAATTCTCTGGAGGAATAGATATGACAAAAAATCCTTCTCACCTTAACCAAAGCCGCGCCCAGCCATCCAGATCCACAGAACACCTACATAATTCCATAACGGATTTTCACAGCCTGTCCCAATACCACATGAAACTAGCCCGAATCCTGCAAAAACATAACCAGCATCAATGCTGCATTATCCTGTGTGACTGGGCTTTGACCTCTATGCTGAAAGCTCTATATATGAAAGAAAACAACAGTCTTTTCCCTCCAAGATTCCTGTCCATGACTGACCTACTGCATATAATACATACAAAAACTAACCCGGGATTGGATGTTGTTGTGTTTATAGGCACCATCCAGTTTCTTTCATCCCAGCTAGAAACTCCGCTCCTACAAAATATGAAGCACAAGGATGTGAGCAGGCTGCTGCGTAGAACCGACGACATTCTCTGTCAGTTATCGCCACGAGTCATTATCGATCTTTCCGAAGCCTACCAGCCCCTTTTCTTCATATGATAACGTATGCCTTAACCGAGGAGGGATCCAGACATGGGTGAAGTAGGTTACGGTGGAGCATGGACATCCACAGCTGCGATTCTGGTCTTGTTCATTTTGCTGGTGATTATCACAAAAACTTTTCTGATCTAGTAGCAGATTGGGTTCGGTTACATCCACAACAAGGCCTTCTTTCACTACAGTGAGGGAAGGCCTTGTTGGTGCAGAATAGATGGTAGCCTAGACATGTTGTCTGGTCTAGCAAGCATTGCTATACTTTACATATAAGGAGAATTTCCCTTAATGATTTGGTATATAGGGATGGCGACATCAATGAAAAAATGGTAATTAAATGTCCAAAGCAGGAGGATACAGAATAAACGCAGCAAGCAGTCCATTTCAATTTACGACAGACACGGCAACTCTGTGCTTATTTGATATAGAGGCGCTTAAGCATCCTCTACAGCTTATGCTTCGGTAGAGACAGCCCTCATATCGTCTATTGATACTTTACAATAATGGCGTTGCTGATTTGGCGTCCGGGTGTGGTAAGGTATGAGCCGTTGTAGTACAGCCCGCTGGAAGCACCGCCGTCCAGATTCATGGCCTGATAAGCACCTGCTTGCTTCATCATTTGGGCGAGCTGTGGAATGGTGGCTCCGCCTGTGGTCAGGAGGATCAGCTTATGATCCCGGGTAATTCCGAGTGCGCTTCTGGCTCCGCCGCCTGTTAATATTTTGGGGTCCTTGAAGCCTTCGGCTTTGACATTGAGGGACACCTGTCCGTTCGTCACCAGACGAGGCCCGGCTTGAAGGGCACCTTCAACGTTGCCCAGGCTCAACCGCTGCTCAAAAGCAGAACCCGAAACCAGCTCAGCTAAATGATTGGCATCATAGGAGAAGACCGTTCGCTGGTCGCCAGAGCTTTTCATTAACATTTTTCTATGGCTGACCAGGTAGCCGTAAGGCGTTTTGTAGGAGCTTTTGGTATAGGCGTCAAAGAATGTACCATTGATGGCTACAATTGCTTGATTGCGTTTGGCGAGACTGCTTAAATCTTCTACTTTGCCGATAGTATTGCCTGCCAGCACCACATCCAGACTCACCTTGGGATGGAGCATGGAGATGGTGACCACCTTGGCGGAAAAGGTTCGTGATCCGACCTTAAAGCTTTTGTGAGCCGTCGTGATCGGTGAGGTGCTGCCAGGCAGCTTGCCAGTGAGCACCGGCAGCGTGACGGACGTTGTGCCCTGTTTAATGCGTACAGCTGAAGCTTCCTTTTGCCATGAGACCTGCAGGTTTAAATACTGGCTGATGAACTGGAGAGGAACATAGTTAGAACCGTTATCGCTAAAAGGAGCATTTTGCATACGGACCGTCTGCTCATTCACTTTGGCAGTAGCTTGTCCCATAAATAATGTAAGCCGGGTATTGCCTTGCGCAATCTCTATCTGTTTGTCCGCTGGTGTCATATTGAGCGTAACCCCTTCATAGCTGTTCAGGAGGCGAAGGGGGATAAAGGAATGGTTACTTTGATCCACATAGACCAGCATAGGCGCTGGTGCAGCAGCGTAGATCGGGGTTACAAGGATTAGCAAGGACAGGATAACAAGTGTGGTGATTCTTTTCATGGATAGATCAATCTCCTTATGTAGTTTTGATTCTTTACAAGGTGCTTGAACTTATATCGGGTTTTATGAGTTGTAAATGTATGCGAGACGGAGCGTTGGATCATCTGGCGTAACCATGAGCCATTGCGCTGGTAATACTAATATTCCGCAAATGATGAAAATAGCAAATTCTGATAAGCTGAACTTAAAAACACATGGTAGCACGTCATCATGCCAATTGAGAGAAAAGAGGTGCAATGACATGGACAAGAAAGCGGGTATGCGCGCATCCATGCAGGAGTTATTTGCACAGATGGATGAAGCGCTTTTTATGGAGATGGTAGAAAATGTCCCCTTCGAAATGCGCGACGGGGTCGTTGACAAGGAAGGGTGGATCAAGTGGAAGCCTCTTCCTTCGCAGATTACGGAAGAGGAGGTTCGTGAACTGGAGCAAACCTACCATTTTGAGCTGCCTCCTCTGCTGAGAAGCTTCCTTATGTCCTACCATTATGTAACTTTACAATTCGATAATGAATCCATACCGGGGGTATATTGGAGCGACTGTACCTTTGTAGAGTTTCCGCGCCTGCCTGTGGGCCAAGGACTTAAGGCATTTTATGATTTGATCAATCAATGGTCACCTCTACTATCAGCAGGCTATATTCCGTTTGCGATTGCAGAGGACGATCAGGGTCCTGTTTGTTTAAATGCAGGCAGCAGACATAAGGACGGCGATTATCCTATTGTTTGGTTCTATCATGAGGACTTGCAGCATCTGGATGAGGACGAACTGCGGATCAGAAGAAACCTGCTTCCTCATGTGCAAGGACTGTTCCCCTCTTCTGTTGAAATGTTTAACGTCATGTTTAAGCAAATCAGACACTAACAGTTCCCTGGAATGGAATTTTACTGTATACCCATCTATGATATTGACATAAAAAATAAGGAATGTTATAAAAAAAGGTAGGCTGGCACTCGAATGATGGGAGTGCTAACAAATTTGAATCGTTTGCATCGCTCATACACGCTGGCCCTACATAGGTTCATATCTGAAAGGAGATATCAGAATGGAGAAAAAACAGTTTCAGGCTGAGTCCAAGCGTCTGCTCGAAATGATGATTAACTCGATTTACACGCAAAAGGAAATTTTCCTAAGAGAGCTGATCTCCAATGCAAGTGATGCGATTGACAAAATTTATTACAAAGCGCTGACAGATGATCAGTTGGTCTTTGACAAGGAAAATTATTATATCAAAGTAGCTGCCGATAAGGAAAATAGAACGCTAACTCTGCGTGATACCGGGATTGGTATGACCCAGGAAGAACTGGAAAACAATCTGGGCGTCATTGCTAAAAGCGGCTCGCTGGCATTCAAAAATGAAAATGAATCCAAGGATGGACATGATATCATCGGTCAGTTTGGTGTTGGCTTCTATTCGGCCTTCATGGTCGCGGATGTTGTTACAGTGACCACAAAGGCCCTGGGTAGCGATACCGCCTACAAGTGGGAATCTACGGGTGCTGACGGGTATACCATTGAGCAGGCCGAGAAGGATGAGGTTGGAACCGAGATTGTTCTGAAAATCAAAGCCAACACCGAGGATGAGTCCTACGACGAATATTTGGACGAGTATCGTTTAAAGGCATTGATTAAGAAATACTCCGACTTTATCCGCTACCCGATCAAAATGGATGTTACAGGCAAACGTCCAAAAGAAGGCAGTGATAACGAGTTCGAGGATTATGAAGAAGAGCAGCGTATTAACAGCATGGTTCCCATCTGGAGAAAGAACAAAAGCGAGCTGACCGACGAGGATTATCAAAATTTCTACGCGGAAAAACGCTATGGCTACGACAAGCCGCTCCAGCATATCCATGTAAGTGCGGACGGCGCGGTGGTGTACCAGGCTATTCTGTTTATTCCCGAAAATATCCCGTTTGATTTCTACTCCAAGGAATATGAAAAAGGGCTGGAGCTGTATGCCAACGGCGTGCTGATTATGGAAAAATCTCCTGATCTGCTGCCGGATTATTTTAGCTTTGTTAAAGGTATGGTCGACTCTGAAAGCCTGTCGCTCAACATTTCCAGAGAAATGTTGCAGCATGACCGCCAACTGAAGCTGATTGCCAAAAATATCGAAAGCAAAATTAAAGGCCAGCTGCTGACCCTGCTCAAAAATGACCGGGAAAAATATGATCAATTCTATAAATCATTTGGCAGACAATTGAAATTTGGTGTCTACAACGATTATGGCCGTCATAAAGAGACTCTTCAGGACCTGCTCATGTTCTACTCTTCTACAGAGAAGAAGCAGGTTACACTGGATGAATATGTATCTCGGATGCCTGAGGATCAGAAGTATATTTATTATGCTTCCGGGGAGTCCAACGAGCGTATTGAAAAGCTGCCGCAGACCGAAATGGTAGCCGACAAAGGCTATGAAATTTTGTACTTCACCGACGACATTGATGAGTTCGCTATTAAAATGCTCTTGAGCTACAAAGAGAAAGAATTCAAATCCGTCTCAAGTGGCGATTTGGGCATTGAGACCGACGAAAATGAGAAAGCAACCGAAGCGGAGCAAAACGACAATAAAGAGCTGTTCGAGTACATGAAGGGCTTGCTGGAGGGCAAGGTATCCAGTGTCAAAGCCTCCAAGCGCTTGAAGACACATCCGGTATGTCTGTCCGCAGACGGCGAAGTGACGATTGAGATGGAGAAAATCTTGAACGCCATGCCGAATAACGCTGATGTCAAAGCAAATAAAGTGCTGGAAATCAACGTAAACCATGCGGTGTTTAACTCTTTGAAAGAGGCTTTTACCGAGGACAAGGAGAAGGTAAACCTCTATACGGCTTTGCTGTATAATCAAGCTTTGCTGATCGAAGGCTTGCCGCTGCAAGATCCGGTTGAATTCACGAACGATATTTGCAAAATCATGGTTTAACAAATTTTTATTCTGCACAAAGCCGTTCCCGCACCGGGGGCGGCTTTATTCATGATGAAAAAACTAAAACACGGATCGCTGTGTTCAGTACAAAGGAGGTCATTTACATGAGTCAGGATCGGGACAACCTGAAGTTCCAGAATGTTACTCGCGATGAGCTTTTTATTCCTGATTCTGGGGTTTGTAAAATTATTGTGACATGCTGATGTGAATTTTAACACAACAAATTATCGTTTTTCTTGATTATTTGGTAGGATGTCTTTATAATCATTTTGTTTGCAAGAATGATTAGCGATTAGCGTATGGAATAAGGAGGTTATTTATTTTGGGAAAAGCATTGATTATTGGCGCCGGTGGCGTGGCCAGCGTTGTGGTGCATAAGTGTTGCCAAAACCCAGATGTATTTGAAGAAATTTGTATCGCAAGCAGAACTGTTGAGAAATGCGATGCGCTTAAAGAGAAGCTGGGTGGAGGACGTACTAGGATACAAACGGCTCAGCTTGATGCTGACAACACCGACATGGTCATTGACTTGATTCGAAGCTTTCAACCGGATGTAGTTATCAATGTGGCTCTCCCTTATCAGGATTTGACGATAATGGATGCTTGCCTTGAGACAGGTGTTCATTACGTTGATACGGCGAACTATGAACCGCCGGATACGCCGAAGTTTGAGTACAGCTGGCAATGGGCCTACAAAGAAAGATTCGAAAAAGCGGGAATTACAGCTCTGCTGGGCAGCGGTTTTGATCCAGGCGTGACTGGAGTATTTACGGCTTATGCCCAAAAGCATTATTTTGATGAAATTCATACGATTGATATTGTGGACGCGAATGCAGGGGACCACGGATATCCTTTTGCAACTAATTTTAATCCGGAAATCAATATTCGCGAAATTACGGCGAAGGGCCGTTACTTTGAAAATGGAGAGTGGATTGAAACTGAGCCGCTTTCTGAGAAAAAGGTATATGACCTTCCTGAAATTGGACCGAAAAACATATATCTTTTGTACCATGAAGAACTGGAATCTCTTGCAGTGAACATTAAAGGCGTGAAAAAAATCCGCTTCTGGATGACGTTCTCGGACAATTATCTGAATCATTTGAACGTACTTCAAAACGTAGGCATGACTTCCATAGAGCCTATTGAGTATGAAGGACAACAAATCATTCCACTGCAATTCCTGAAAGCCATTTTGCCGGACCCGGCTTCTCTGGGACCAAGAACGAAAGGCAAAACGAACATTGGTTGTATCATTCAGGGTGTGAAGGATGGCAAGCCAAAAACATATTATGTTTACAATGTTTGTGATCACGAGGAATGCTATGCAGAGGTTGGCTCCCAAGCCATTTCCTACACGACAGGTGTCCCTGCCATGATCGGTGCTATGCTTATTATTAAAGGCATCTGGAAAAAACCAGGCGTTTACAACGTTGAGGAATTTGATCCAGATCCATTCATGGAAGCACTGAATAAACACGGATTGCCATGGCAAGAGAACTTTACGCCAACGCTGCTTGATTGAGGTCTGTGATGAATATTGATATTACCGGACTCCCATCACCTTGTTATCTTGTTGACGAAAGACTTCTTGTCAAAAACCTTGAGGTTTTAAATTCCGTTCAAGAGCGCACAGGCTGCAGTATTCTGCTCGCTCTTAAGGGATTTTCGATGTTTTCAACCTTTCCTCTGGTTGGCAAATATTTAAAAGGCGTAACCTCCAGTTCGTTGTTCGAGGCAAGACTCGGTCGCGAAAAAATGGATAAGGAGGTTCACGTATACGCACCTGCTTATGTGGACCGTGAATTTGATGAGCTGTTGGAGTATGTCGACCATATCGTTTTCAACTCCTTTGATCAACTGAAACGCTTCAAAGCCAGAGTGCAAGGCGTAACTTCCAAAAAAATCGACATCGGAATTCGGGTGAATCCGGAATATTCGGAAATCGAAACACCGCTGTATGATCCTTGCTACAACAACTCCAGAATGGGTGTGACGCTGGCTAACTTTAAGCCTGAGGAGCTGGAAGGCGTAGACGGTATTCATTTTCACACGATGTGTGAGCAGAATTCAGATACGCTGGAGCGCACCATTAAAGTTGTGGATGAGAAATTTGGGCCATACATTAAGCAAATGAAATGGCTTAATTTCGGCGGCGGTCATCATATTACCCGAGAAGACTATGATTTGGACACGCTGGTACGCTGTATTCAATATTTTCAGGATAAATACGGAGTGCAGGTTTATCTGGAGCCAGGCGAAGCCATTGCTTTGAATACAGGCTATCTGGTTGCTACTGTGCTGGATACGATGAAAAACGGAATGGATATTGCCATTCTGGATACTTCGGCTGAATGTCATATGCCTGATGTGCTGGCTATGCCTTACCGTCCGAATATCATTGGTGCAGGCAAGCCTGGTGAGCATGCGTACACTTACAGACTCGGTGGCCTTACCTGCCTGGCCGGAGATGTGATTGGAGACTACTCCTTTAAAGAGCCATTGAAGCCTGGAGACAAGCTTGTATTCTGCGATATGGCCCATTACACGATGGTCAAAAACCACATGTTTAACGGTGTCAACCTGCCAGCCATCGCCAGTTATAACGACGAAGAAGGCATTAAGGTGATTCGACAGTTCTCCTACGAGGACTTTAGCTCGCGTTTGTCGTAGGATCTGTTGACAGTGTGGAACGATCCTGAGTCGTAATGAATAAAATAACTGAACTACCAAAAAGCCGCGCCCCTAGAGATGGGACGCGGCTTTTTGTTTGAGATGTGAAGGCGGCGTAAAACCAATTGTTAGGCTCCCAGTCAGTTCCAGTACCAGAGAGTTGGATAGGTTCCTAGACGGGTGGTACGGGACTTGCTTCATCGGCTAAAGCGACACTACCTATAACGTATGATATACTTATTTAATTGGGAATATATTCAAAGATGGATTTGATGAATGTAATGCAACGATAGGTGGAGGTGAAGTATATGTTTGACCCGACGGTTTTTGATAATTTAAAAGTGGCTATAGAAAATGCGGTTTACGATCTGGATAATCTGGATTCACGTATTGAAATTACGCAGCGAATCGATAGATTGGAAATGTCCGTGATGTCGCGTGAATTTGCTGTACAGTTCAGGTTGAAGGGACACCTGGATGTGACAGCAGAAATTCGCTTAAAAGCAGATTTAAGCAATTTGGCAGCAGAGATTTTAGAAATCGAAGATCAAACTCCGGGATGTGGCTTGTTGCTGCGTTTTAATAAGGAGATTCACGAGATTGAGACGCAGTGCAACCGAATAGAGGATATACTGACCGAAATTTGGAAGCCTGATCTTCGGCCTGTACAAACGCTCAGCTTGATTTATGGAGAGAAGGCAGCTACATACCAAAACAGGATTGAACTCCGGTTTTCCAGACAAATTAACGAAGAACAGATGGAGGATATTCCAGAGCTGTTGGAACATATTTTGCTGACGCTTATGGAGTTGAACAAGGTCTAAAGTTAGAGGAAAGGAGCTTATAGATAACACAATGAATGAACACGATTTCTCTGAAATATATGCGATCATGGAGGCTTCTTTTCCAGCATCAGAATGCAGGACGTTTGATTCACAAAAGGCTTTATTGAAGCATCCTAGCTATCGCATCATTACTGAAAAGAATGAGCAAGACAAAACGATTGCTTTTTTGGCGTGCTGGGAATTTACACATTTTCGGTTTGTAGAGCATATAGCGGTAGATCAGGGTATACGTGGTGGCGGGTTAGGTAAAAAGCTCATGATCAGGTATATCTCAGAGTCTGATAAACCGGTGGTGCTGGAGGTTGAGCCGCCAGTGGATGAATGGACTCAGAGAAGAATCGTTTTTTATGAACGTTTGGGGTTCCATTTGAACCATTTTGAGTATGTGCAGCCCCCATTAAGAGAAGGACAGGCCGATCTGCGGCTTCAAATTATGAGCTATCCAGGTACGCTGGATGAACAGGCGTTTGCTCCGTTTAAGGAGATTTTATATACCGAGGTTTATGGGCTTAAGCTTGAATGAGAGAATATATATCGCTAGTTATATAAAAATAAAGGACTCTGCTTAAGCCGTAAAAACTACTTGATTTTGTGGTCTATAGGAGATATAATCTTAATTACGGTGGTTGAAAACATCGGTATTCATACATAGTATGCGGTCGTGGCGGAATTGGCAGACGCGCACGGTTCAGGTCCGTGTGGGCTAACCCCCCGTGGAGGTTCGAGTCCTCTCGACCGCATCGCTTTAACAATGAATGAACTCTTGAATTTTCTCTTGTGGAGATTCAGGAGTTTTTTTGCATGCTCGGAATTTGCAATGTATTATAAGCCCGACAATTTCACTTCGCTATAGCCCGTAAAAAGCTGCCAGAATGACAGCCAACTCAACCGGATCGCCTTTTACGACTTCGAACAAATCATACAGGTTTTTCTTTTCCAGCGCCCCCAATTCATCTTTTTTTATTCCTATGAATGTTTAATTTCTACAAAGACGACAAAGGAGAAATATGCCATACTATGGATGAACAAGGAGATATCTGAAAGATTGCAGGCAAACACAATCCGGAAGAGGCGAGGTTACTGTTTAGAAATTCAAAGGTGCTGTTTAATGATGGATGGGAATTTGCAAAAAGCGATTTGGATAAGGCAGAATGGTCGGGCTTGGCGTTCGAAGCTGTGGATATTCCCCATGATTGGTTGATTTATAATACACTGGACTTGTATGAGAACAGTATTGGCTGGTATCGGAAGCGGTTTCAGGCATCTCCCGGCGAGCGGGAATGGCTGCTGGCTTTTGATGGGGTGTACATGGATTCTTCCGTTTATGTAAACGGACAATGGATAGGTGAATGGAAATACGGCTACTCCTCCTTCGAGCATAATCTGACTCCGGCCCTTGTGGAGGGCGAAAACGAGGTTGTGGTGAAGGTGGTGCACCAAAGTCCCGGCAGCAGGTGGTATTCTGGAGCAGGGGTGTACCGGAACGTTTGGCTCAAAACAAGAGAACGCAATTATATTGCTACAGACGGAATTTATGTAACTACGAAGCAGACAGAGCAAGGCTGGACGGTGGAAGTTGAAACCGAGGTGGCGGTGTGCGAGCCGCTGAGGCTGACTCACGAACTGCGTGCTGGTGCGTAAATGGTGGCTTCCGTCAGTGATGTGGTGCTGCCGGACTCCGGGCCAATGGTTCGGAGCAAGTTGACTTTTCAGGTTCCGTCTCCCCGTCTGTGGAGCGTGGATGCTCCCTGTCTGTACCGGCTGGTTACCCAGCTTGAGCGGATGGAGCCGCATGCGGCGCTGGAGGAGATTGGGCAGAGCATAGGCTTCCGGCATATCGAGATGGACCCGCAGCAGGGATTTCTTTTGAATGGCGGCAAGGTGAAGCTGAACGGTGTGTGCGAGCACCATGACCTGGGGGCGCTCGGCGCGGCGTTCAACAAGACCGGTCTGCGGAGGCGGCTGGCGCTGCTGAAGGAGATGGGGGTCAATGCCATTCGCACTGCCCACAATATGCCTGCGCCTGAGTTGATGGATTTGGCGGATGAGATGGGTTTTCTGGTGGTGTCGGAAGCGTTCGATATGTGGGAGCGACCCAAGACGTCTTATGATTATGCGAGATTCTTTAAAGAATGGATGCCTAAGGATGTAAAAAGCTGGATCAGGCGCGACCGCAACCATCCCAGTTTGATGATGTGGAGTATCGGTAACGAAATATATGATACCCATGCCGATGAGAGAGGCCAGGAAGTGACGCTGATGCTGATGCGGGAGGTGGAGCTGCATGACCCCAAGGGCAACGGGCGGGTAACGATCGGCTCCAACTTCATGCCTTGGGAAAATGCCAGAAAATGCGCTGACCTGGTGAAGCTGGCAGGCTACAACTATGGGGAAAAATATTATGACCAGCACCATGAGGAGCACCCGGACTGGGTTATTTACGGCAGTGAAACCAGTTCGGTGGTTCAAAGCCGCGGCATCTATCACTTCCCCTTGTCCAAATCCATTCTGGCCGATGATGATGAGCAGTGCTCTTCTTTGGGGAATAGCACGACCAGCTGGGGGGCAAAATCACCGGAATTTTGCATTTTGACGGAGCGGGACAAATCGTATTCCATGGGTCAGTTTATCTGGACCGGCTTTGATTATATCGGGGAACCAACCCCGTATCATACGAAAAATTCCTACTTCGGTCAACTGGATACGGCTACCTTCAAGAAAGACCCCTATTTCATTTACCAGTCAGCCTGGACAGACTACAAAACCCGGCCCATGATTCATCTGTTTCCGTATTGGGACTTTAACGAAGGCCAACTGATCGATGTTCGTGTTGCTTCCAATGCTCCCCGGGTAGAGTTGTTCTTCGAGGGTGAATCCTTGGGCTCGCACGAGCCGTAGCATGAGCACGGAACCGGGCTGGTGGGCTGGTGGCAAATTCCGTACCGGAAGGGTGAACTGAAGGCCGTGGCTTATGATGAAAGCGATTGCATAATTGCCGCCGATATCAAAGGCTCCTTCGGCGATGCCAGCCGCATCCGGCTTTCACCGGATAAGAAGCAACTGGTGGCGGACGGCACGGATCTGATTTTTCTGGAGATTCAAATGGAGGATGATCAGGGCCGAATTGTCGAAAACGCCAATAATCGGGTTCATGTTCAGGTGGAGGGAGCAGGCCGTTTGCTGGGGCTGGACAACGGGGACAGTACAGATTTTGATCCGTACAAAGGAACCAGCAGAAGGCTATTCAGCGGCAAACTGATGGCTATTGTCGGAGCCGGTCTTGAGCCGGGAGCCATTACGGTTAAGGTATCCTCGGCGGGATTGTCTGACAGCGTGCTGCAACTGGAATCGTTACCGGCACATCCAGGAACCATTCAGGGCATATCCGCCCATACCTGTATTGCCAAGGTAGAGGCTAAGGGGCATGAAGCTGTCGTAACCGCTTTGGGTGACGGAGAATTTCGCCTCCGCTGCACAAGCCGCAATGGCACGGACAAGACCAAGCTGATCTCCCAGTTGGAGTTCAAGGCTTCGGGCCTGGGCACCGCTTATTTGGACCCATATGGCTTTATTTCCGCCGGATTGTACCAATATAGCAAAGGTGAAGTAGGGAACGGAAATGACCGGGGCGTTGCCACCAGCCGCGACGGGGAAACCCAGGTGGGCTTCCGCAATATTGACTTCGGCGCTTAGGCTCCGATACGATCACCATTCCCATCTTTGCGCTGGACGATAGCCCGTATGCCCTGCAAATCTGGGAAGGCATGCCGGACGAGGATGGCAGCACCCTTCTGGTCGATGCAGTCTACCAGAAGCCAAGCCGGTGGAATGTTTATCAGGAGGAAACCTACAAGCTTTCCAAGCGGATTCGCGGCATTACCTCTCTCTGCTTCGTGTTATGGAAGAAGGTTCATATCAAAGGATTTTATTTTCAAAAAATGAGCAAAGCCTTTGAACAAAACCATGCCGGGGAGTGCGATCGCATCTATGGGGACAGCTATCGGAAAGCCGGGAGTTGTGTTGAAGGAATCGGCAATAATGTGTCTCTAGTCTTCGACAATATGGATTTCGGTGGAACCGGGGCTTCGAAGCTGACTGTATACGGCAGGTCGCCAATCGACAAAAATACGCTGCATATCCAGTTCGAAGGAGCAAAAGGGGAAAGCAGACAACTTGTAGAGTTTGCGTATGCCGAAGGCTACGAGGAGCGTACCTTTACGCTGGAGCCGGTAAAGGGACCGCAGAAGGTTATGTTCATATTTTTGCAGGGCTCCAATTTCGACTTCGGCTGGTTCCGGTTTAGCTGATTGTGATCCGGGAAGCGATGCTGCGATCAAATGTGATCCTCTCCGGCTGTTTCATCCTTATCCAACTATTAAAAAGAAAAAGGAGACATTTTTTCTATGAACGATAGTTTTTCAGGGTTTGCGCAGCAGGATGAGATGGAAGGCCCCAAGGCACCTAAAGACCCAGTGACAAGACGAAGCGGATTTTACGTTATGTATGAAACCATGATCGAAGGAACCGCCCGTCCGGACGGAAGCTTTTCGCAGGAGATTTATTTGGAGGGGAGGCTGGCCGATAAGGCCAGGTATACGGGAGGAGTTGGAGATGAGGACATACTGGCGCTTCTAAGCGATTGCGAAGGCTTGCGCCGATTGGTCCATAGTATCGGGATTACCGTGAAGGCGCACAACCCGGACGTAGCTAATGTTCGGGTTGCGTACCATAACTGGGGGAAAACGAGGAAATACGAATCCGGCACCCGGATTGAGCTTTCTTGCCCGGCATATGGCTCCGAAACCGTGCTGGTTATGGAGGATTGCGACTGGTCTGTGGATGACGATGTTCCCGGGAGCTTTGCCTTCCTGTTCGATCGGGCGGGAGAACTGGCTACGGTCAGCATTATGTTCTACCTGCATGACGGGTTCCATGTTCCCGAAGTTTCCGTGGAGGAGCCGGTGGATTTCGAGTCGCAAGCCTATCGCGAGATGATCGCTAAATCCCTTTTGAACAAAGGCAATAACAAAAGGCTGAAAGCTGCAATTAAAAAAGCCAAAAGAGGGGAAGAGGTAACTGTCGCCTATATTGGCGGTTCCATTACACAGGGGGCGGGAGCCGTTCCGATTCATGAAAATTGTTATGCGTACCAATCTTATGCGCTATTCAAGCAAAAGTTCGGCAAAAATGGCGGGGAATCGATCCGACTGGTGAAAGCAGGCGTAGGCGGTACTCCGTCGGAGCTGGGCATTGTCCGCTATGATCGGGATGTGCTTCGGGAAGGAACTGTGGACCCGGATATTGTGGTAGTGGAATTTGCCGTGAATGACGCGGGTGACGAGACAAAGGGCAATTGTTATGAAAGCCTGGTATTGAAGGCCTTGAACGCGCCGAATAAACCTTCCGTCATTTTGCTGTTCAGCGTGTTTATCAATGACTGGAACCTGCAGGAACGGCTGTCACCTGTGGGCTGGCATTATGATCTTCCTATGGTCAGTGTAAAGGATGCTGTAGTGGAGCAATTCCGGCTGACCAAGGCGGAAGGAAATGTGATTTCCAAACGACAGTTTTTCTTCGACATCTACCATCCGGCCAATGCCGGGCATCGGGTAATGGCTGATTGTTTGGGTTGGCTGTTCGACATAGCAGATGAGGCGTCACCCGATGAGGCGGATGTGGATACCGGCAAGCCTCCTGTCATCGGCCGCGATTTTGCCGAAACGAAGCTGCTTGATCGCCGCAATTCTGGAGATATTGCCACAATCAATATAGGTGGTTTTA
The DNA here is from genome assembly GCF_002240415.1 of Paenibacillus kribbensis. Taxonomy (NCBI): domain Bacteria; kingdom Bacillati; phylum Bacillota; class Bacilli; order Caryophanales; family Paenibacillaceae; genus Paenibacillus; species Paenibacillus kribbensis. The sequence goes on along the minus strand of NZ_CP020028.1, from coordinate 3,740,681 downwards.
CCGGAACCGATACAGACCTGCAAATGGTGGAAATGGATGATCATCCGTACAGCTCTCCCCAGTTTCCTTATAACTGGATGTATTATCCAGAAAATGGCGCGCCCGAATTCAAAATGACGATTTGCAGCAAACACCTTATCCTGGTGTTCAAGGACTCGGGGAGCAGCGATTTTGGATGCGCGGATATTTGGGTGGACGGGAAATATATCAGGACGGCCGATCCTCATGAGAACAATTGGACACATTGCAATGCCGTTATATTGTACAACGAACAGGTTTCTGAGGAGCATACGGTGGCAATCCGCATGGCTTCCGGTCATGAGACAAAACGCTTTACTATACTTGGATTCGGATATATTTAGAAATGTTGCCATTTTAAAGTTCCTGTTTTTTTCTTGCTGAGGATGGGGAATAGCCCCTCATCATCTTGAACAGATTGCTGAAATAGGAAATATCGTGAAATCCGCAGCGCTCCGCTGTTTCGGAAACGTTGAAGTCGCCCGAGGACAACATCATCTCCGCATTGTTGATGCGGATGCGATTGAGGTATTCCTTGCAGGTTGAGCCGGTGGTTTCTTTGAACAGCTTGCCGAAGTAAACCGTATTCAGGTTTGCCTGCTCAGCCAGGATGCCAACTGTTATATCGTCCAAATAGTGCTCGTTAATGTAGTAGGTTGCCTTTTGGATTCTTGGATCCATTGTGGTCGCTGATAGCAGGTGATCATTGGAGAGCAGCCGGTGAAGAATCAGTTCAAACAATGCGCGGGCCTGGAAGGTGTAGAACGGCTGCCTGTTCATCCACACTTGTTTGAATTCACGAATGTAATCAAGGATCTCTTTAGTAATCATTTTCTTGCTTACGTACCCGAATGGAAGACGGACGTCATTGTACGGAGCGGCCCAATGAAAGTTGAAGGGATAGCAATGCATGGGCGACTCCCCGAAGGTATGGGCTTCCCGGGTGCAGCCTTCCGGAATGTACAACAGATCGCCTGCTTCAACGATGACCTTTTCTTCATTGATGTAATAGCAGGCTTTTCCGCTAATGACAAAGGTGAGATCATGAAAGTCTATTCTTGCTTTTCTAATTGACCAATCTGCAAAACATTTGCGGTCTACAAACAGGAATATTTGAGGGATCAGATGCTCGTGATAAGCCAAATCCAAATAATCTCCTCCTCATGTGATGGAAGCGGTGTCTTATCTCAGCGTGCCGGAAGCGCATAGCCAAGGTTGATTATGAAATAGAAAATGAAACGAAGGTGCTGTGATCATGAACGATGCAAAGCAATGCTTAACGGAAACAGTTGTTCTCGCACAGAATGTCAAGGCGGCCCCCATATACACTGATGCGAAGGGAACCGACTTTGACGGCATAAGGCGCGTCTCGTTATCACTAGCCAAGGACATTGAGCTGGTTACCCGTTTTGCCCAAGCTGATTACAGACAGGAGGCAGCTAAGCGGGATGGCGGTCATCGCCGGCTCCGTCGGACATAATGATATCATTGATTCCCTGGTTGCGGAAGACAGGCTTGATGTGTCAGGTTTGCGGAGTCGCCGGGAAACCTATATGATCCGGGTTTTGGAGCGCCCATGCCCGGAATTGGAAACTCAGCATCCATTGACTGCCGGCATGCACACTCTGCGATTTTATGTGCTGGATACAGTCTGGTGCTGCAGAAGCTGGTCTTGTCCCGGAAGCCGCTTCCCTGCTCCTATTTCGGCCCCCGGGAGAGCTTTTGCAAGGGGAGATTGGGTTTTGAGTCTACGAGGCTTGAACCATAAATAGAAATATGAGAAGGGGAGAAAAATGAGAGACAAAAGCTACAATATACTGGCTGCAAGCAGCATGGCCGACAGGCACAACCGGAAGATATACAGATGATCGGCGAAATGCTCCGCATTAAGCGGCAGGAATGCCAGGGTAATCGGAAAAACACTTAGAGCCAGCTTTAGGTGTTTTTTCTATAGATTTTGCCGGGGACACTTCTATCCGCGAGGCGGATTTGATATCTGAACCGCAAACGTAATGCGCTGTCATGTAAACAAGGGCAAGATTCATTCGACGAAGGAGGCGAAGGATGGATGATGAACGTGCTGTTAGTAGACGATGAACCGTGGGTTCTTGAGGGCTTGCGTACAATTGTGAACTGGGACAAATATGGCTTCCGGGTCTGTGGAGAGGCCTCGAACGGCAGCGCCGCCTGGTCTCTGATAGAGCGGCTTCAGCCCGAACTGGTGTTTACCGATATTCAAATGCCTTCCGTCAGCGGTCTGGAGCTGATCGACCGCTCACAGCATAAGCTGGCAAAGCCGCCGCGGTTTGTCATATTGAGCGGGTACAATAACTTCGAATATGCAGTGACGGCGCTTGCCCAACGTGTCGATGATTATCTGCTCAAGCCGATTGATGAGGATGAGATCGAGGCGGTGTTGGACCAGATGAGCCGCAAGATTCGGGAAGAAACGGCCCAGGAGGAGCTCCGCCGCCGCGACCGATCCCTGTACGTCAATTGTCTGCTCAATCGGCTGATTCAGGGCGAGGCGGGCACCGAGCTTGAAAATGAAGCCGCGGCCTTGTTGAATATCGGAAGCGGTGAGGAGATCGGCTGCCTGCTGGTTGAAACGGAAATGAGCGAAGAAGAGTTGAAGCGTCAGATACCGGAGCTTGCCAGGCCGGAACCGCCGGAGCTGTTCACGGATCCCGAAGGAAGAGTGGGCCTGGTCGCATCCGGGAAACCGCACGCTGCAGATCGGCTTGAGGCTCTTGGGCGTCGGCTATGTGAAGAGTGGCCTGGCGAGGCTCCCTCTCCTGCAATTGCGGCGCTGAGTTATGGTACGGGAGGGGCGTCCGTACTTCGGCCTATTTACGAAAAAGCGCTGGCAGCGCTCAAATGGAAGCGCTATCATAATAAGGGAGGCATTATCGCCTGCAACGAGCTTCCGCGGAACGAACGCATGAAGGGAGTGAACAAAGCGGCCCTGGCTTCCTTGATCGAACGGCTCTCCTCAGACCGTCCCGAAGAGATTGAGGCTGCGGCGGACGCCCTGCTTGCTGCACCGTCCCCCGGGCTACCGGATATCGAATATGTGCGGATTCAGCTGTCCGCCCTCGAAATGGGCATCTCCAAGAAGCTGAAGGAGCTGGGTGGAGACGCCGATGCCTTCATGCGGGGCATACAGGGAGAGTTCGGTACGCTGACGGAGACAACCACTTTTCCGGCTTTTCGCCGGTATACCCTGGCGCTATGCCTGAGCGGAGCGGCTACCCTCCGCGAACAGCGTGAACGCAGCGAGTGCTGCACGATCTTCCGGGTGGTGCAGCATGTGGACCAGGAATTTCGGAAAAAGCTGCAGCTTCAGGAGCTTGCCCAGATGTTCCATATGAATCCTATCTATATGGGACAGCTGTTCAAGCAGCAGACCGGCAAGTCGTTCCGGGAATATCTGAACGACAAGCGGGTTGAAGAGGCGAAGCGGCTTCTGCGACAAGGCCGGCTGAGTATCGCCGAAGTGGCGGCGAATTCCGGTTATCCCAACACTGATTATTTTATAAGCCAGTTCAAACGGATAACAGGGATAGCGCCGTCTGCTTTCAGACGGCGGGAATAGAGACGGCTCAGGCCGAAAGAACGTTCAATGGGAGATGGTGGTTGAAGCCATGATTAGAAAGTTTAGATTTCGCAGTATAGTGAACGATATCCCGCTGAATTACAAATTCATGCTGATTTATGTAATCGGGATTTTGCTGCCTATTGTCATAATCAATTATTTGTTTATGGACCGGATGTCCGGGCTGATCAAGGAGCGGGAAGAGCAGAATCTGCAAATTTCGTTGGAGCGGGCGAGAAAGGATATCCACGGCATGATTGATGGCGGAGTTGCGGTCAGTCATGCCCTGATTACAGATAAGCTGCTGTACGAGACTCTGGACCGTGATTATAAGGATTCGCTGGATTTCTATAATACGTTCAACGAACAGCTCCGTCATCGGGTCACATCCTATATTCCGGTGAACAATCAGATCCAGCGGATCGGCATTTACACGGACAATCCGACGATCGTGCCCGGCAGCGACTATTATGACTTGAATGAATCGGTTTTTGCCAGTCCCTGGTATCAGGCGTGGAAGTCGTTCAACGGAACCGTGCTGGTGTCTGCGTATCTGGACATGGGGGTCAAAACCCCCGCAACTGCCACGCCTTATCTCAGCGTCGTTGAGAAAATGGATAATTACGACGTCAACAACTCTTACCAGAAGCTGGTGCGGATCGATTTCGATCTCAGCCGCTTTTACGATGTCATCGCCCGCGAGCGGAATTACCTGGATCTCTATCTGGTTAACGACCAGAACGAGATCATCGTATCTATGGACAGCGGATACCAGCGCGAGAACACCTCCAGTTTTCCTTTGTTCAAAATGGACAAAGAGGCGGACAATGATCTGCATATCATGCCGATCGGTAACGCCAGCTATGTGCGGGGGTGGAAGCTGATCGGCGTGCCCCAGGGGACGCGCGTCAGCAAGGCCATGCTGGATATGCAGCTTTATTTTAGCGTACTGGTCGGCCTGATTACACTGTTCACCTCGGTGTTCATTTACGTCATGCTGCGCTCGTATAATCACCGGGTCAAGCGCTTGGCCCGGCATATGCAAAAGGTAAGGAACGAGAAGTTCGACTTGATCACAATCGATGAGGGGCGCGACGAAATCGGGCATCTGATCCGCAACTTTAACATGATGACCTCCCAGATCCATTCCTTGATCAATAATGTGTATAAGCTGGAGATTCAGCAAAAAAGCCAGGAAGCCGAGCGCGTCCGAGCTGAGCTCAACCTGCTGCAGAGTCAGATGAATCCCCATTTCCTGTTCAATACGCTGAATGCGCTTCTAGTGGTCAGCACCAAAAACAATTACACGGATGTTAAAGACATCATCAAGAACTTGTCGAAGCTACTCCGCCGCTTGCTGAACTGGAAGGACGATCTGGTGCTGCTGGAGGAAGAGATCAATTTTACCGTGATGTATCTCGGCATCGAGAAATTCCGCTTCCAGGACAAATTTGAGTATTCCATCGAAATCACCGAAGAAGCGCGTTACTACAAGATACCGAAGATGAGTATTCAACAACTCGCGGAGAACGCCTGCAAGTATGGCATACAGGCCATCGAAGGGCTTGGAGTTGTCAAAATCCGCGCCGAAGTAGCCAATGAGCGGCTGCGTGTGGTTGTAGCGGATAATGGCAAAGGTATTGACGAGGGACGGTTAAAGGAGGTTTTGTACAACATGCGCAGCGAAAAGGAGACTATAGGAGGTAATATTGGCATCCGCAATGTATACCGACGGCTGGAGTTGTACTACAACGGCAGGGTGAGTTTTAACCTGACTAGCAAGGTGGGAGAAGGTACCGAGGTGGCCTTCGAAATTCCGATGCAGTTGCTGGAATGGCAGGGTGGAGAAGGAGGGAAGGGCAATGGCGTTTAAAGTGCTGCTGATTGACGACGAGCCTTGGGCACTGGAGGGCATGCAGATATGGATTGATTGGGAAGAGCTGGGCTTTGAGGTGTGCGGCATTAGCGGCAACGGAATGGATGGTTTGAGGCTAATGGAGGAACTAGGGCCAGACCTTGTGATGGTGGATATCCACATGCCGATAATGGATGGCTTGGAAATGATTAAAGAATGGCGGCAAAGAGGGAATCTCTCCACGAAATTCATCATCCTTACCGGGCACAGTGACTTTGATTACGCTCGAAAGGCTCTCAAATACAAAGTCGCCCGTTATCTGCTGAAGCCTTTGGATGAGGAGCAGACTGAACTGGAGATTCGGGCAATCCAGCGCGAACTGCTGGCGGAGCGGGAGCGCCATTATATCAGCCAGATTGCCCGTCGGGAAGAGGTGCTGCAGATGATCAAGGAGGTGCTGCTGGGCCAGTCGATGTCCGCTGAGGGCATCGATTTCTTGGAATCTCTGTCCCGATCCGCCGAATCATGGAATGTATGTCTGGTGCAGGTGCATCGAGAGCAGTCCGCACGACTGGGCAAGTTTGCACTCGAGTTCCTGGATGGCCTGGAGACAGCTTATCTGCTGCATCTGTCCATGGAACATTTCGTCATTGTGTTCGGCGACTCCGCGTATCAAGGTGGGGGAGTTAGTGCTGGGAAGACTATAGAAGCACTGGCTCGCCGCCTGGCGGGCTTTCGTGTTTTCATGGCAGTTGGTGCCTCGGCAGGCTCAATAACTGGAATCAGAGCAGCCTACAAGACGGCGGCGAAGGCGCTGCTGCATGCGTTTTATGAGTTGGAAGAGAACTGCATTATCCGTTATGACATGATTGAAGGAAGCGTGTTTCAACATTGCCACAATCAGGTGGAACTTTTGGAACGCATTTTAGAGGCGTTTGAAATCATCGACTATGCTGGCTATCAGTCGATTGTTGATTCGATGGAGCAATTGTTCCGGGAGACGCGAGTGTATCCCGATGAGGTTCGGAAATTTGTCGTCTTTCTTCTGCACGAAATCAGGGCGTATATGAGTGTTCATATTGCCAGCGAGAGGGGGCCTTCCGGCTATCTGTTCGACATCCCCAATATGGACGAGGCGTTGCTGACTTTTGACGATATGATCGGGATGCTGCGTTCTTGTGGACAGGTTTGCTTTGAGCTTCTTCTCAGACAGAGCATGATTGAGCCTCAGGGAATCGTGCAGGATATCAATGACTACATCCGCAGTCATTTCCGGGAAGGTCTGACCATCAAACAGCTGGCAGAGCGATTCTTTCTGCATCCTGCTTATCTGGGGCAATTGCTGATACGCAAAAACGGTATCGGGTTCAACGTATTGCTCCATGATCTGAGGATTGAAGAGGCAAGCCGCCTGCTTCGCATGAACCAATACAAGAACAGTGAATTGTCGGAAATGGTTGGGTACACCAGCTATAACCATTTCTTGAAGCAATTTGAGAAGCGCTTGGGTATGTCACCAAACGAATATAAGAAAATCAAAGCTTTTCACGGGAAAAGCTTTAATTCGAATATAGTTTCCAACCAGATATAAATTTACACTAAAAACAATTAAGTGAAAGGGCTTTCATTCCTAGTGTAACAAAACTTTTCGGAGGTGCCTTATGGGGGACAGAAAAAAATCGTTGCTCTACATCGGAGCGGCCGCACTTTTGTCACTGAGCGTTGTTCTATCCGGTTGCTCAATCGGCGGCAACAGCAAGGATGCAAACGCTGGAAATTCCGCAGCGAACAATGCCAGCAGTGGGGAAGTTGGTGCGGCGAATCCTATTGAAATCTCGATGTTCTTGAATGAGGCTGGGCAGCAGCCGACAGCGGACAACAAGATTTATAAAAAGATAGAGGATGAGCTTGGCGTCACTTTCAAATTTGAATTTCTTGCGGGCGACAAGAACCAGAAGCTCGGCGTTATGATTGCTGGCGGGGATTACCCGGACTTGATCTCGGCGGACACGAAGCTGACGGCCGCCGGAGCGGTCATCCCGCTGGAGGATCTGATCGAGAAACACGCGCCTAATTTGAAGAAACACTATGAAAAGTATTGGAATCAGATGAAGGACCCTAATGACGGACATATTTACTATTTGCCAAACTACGGCGCCTATAACGGTGAAGTTGCCGATACCTATTACAGTGGTCCTGCCTTCTGGATTCAAAAGGCCGTTCTCAAGGAGTTCAACTATCCGGCTCCTAAGACACTGGACGAATACTTCGATCTGATTGCGAAGTACAAAACGAAATATCCAACGATTGATGGCAGTCCAACTATTGGTTTTGAAGTCCTGAACTATGACTGGAAAAACTGGGGATTGCTGAATCCTCCACAACATTTGATTGGTCATCCAAACGATGGCGGTGTAGTTGTAAACGATGGTGTAGCAGAAATTTTTGCTGATAAGGATTATGCCAAGAAGTACTACCAGAAGCTGAACGAAATCAATGCTCAAGGCTTGCTCGATAAGGAAACGTTCACACAGAACTATGATCAGTACATGGCGAAGTTGTCTAACGGTAACGTACTGGGGATGTTTGACCAACACTGGAACTTTGGCAAAGCCGAGGATTCGCTGAAGACGCAGAAGAAGTTGGAACGGACATATGTAGGCTTCCCGCTGGTATACGATTCCAGCACCAAGGATTATTATCGGGACCGTCCGGCGCTTAATCTGAACAATGGTTATGGTATTACTGTTAACGCCAAGGACCCGGTAAAAATAATCAAGGTACTCGATAAGCTAATGGATGAAAAATGGCAAAAGCTGCTTACTTGGGGTGTTGAAGGCGAGGATTACTACGTCAATGAGAAAGGTCGCTTCATGAAAACGCAAGAGCAGCGTAATAACGCTGAGGATGCTACCTGGAAGCTCGCCAACAAGGCAGAGGCTTTCTACGCCACCGCACCGAAGCTGGAGGGTTATTTTAGCGACGGTAACGCCACCTCGGCAAGCAACCAGCCTGAAGAGTATCAGGCAAGCTTGAAGCCGTTCGACAAGGAAGTTCTGAAGGCATACGGGTTTAACAGCTACGTTGACTTCTTCAGTGCTCCTCCTGAGAACCCGGTCTACTATCCGGCCTGGTCTGTCGACCTCGTGGATGGCTCTCCGGCCAAGATTGCCAGCACAAAGCTGAACGAGATTTCTACAAAGTATCTGCCTAAAGCAATCCTGTCAAATCCGTCCGACTTCGACTCTGTATGGAACGAATACACCTCCGAGATTCACAGGCTTGACATCAAGGGCTATGAAGACAAAATAAACGAAGTGCTGAAGTGGAGAATTGACAACTGGACTACTAAATAGAGCTACTAAATAGAACTATTAAATAGAACAATGCCTAAATCGGAAAGGGAGAAGTCCTCCCTTTCCGATAATTAAAGGATGGATAGGGAGTTTGATACTATGGAGGAGATTGCAATTGGCGCCAAGCCAGTTAACCCGGTCGACCCGAAGAAGAAACGCAGCAACAAACGGCTGACCTGGGCTACTGTCAAGGAGCAGAGACAACTTATCTATATGTCAGTTCCTCTGCTTGCTTATATAGTCTTATTTGCTTATGTGCCAATCTGGGGTTGGTCGATGGCATTTCAGGATTACAAGCCAGCGCGAAGCTTTGATGAACAAACCTGGGTTGGCTTCAAGCATTTCAAGTTCCTGTTTACAGATGATAATTTTATGCGAGTCCTTCGCAATACACTTGCTATGAGTATGATCAACCTGATTTTGGGTTTTGTCACTGCCATTATTCTGGCGCTGCTGCTTAATGAAATTAAAAAGCTTTTCTGGAAGAGAACCGTCCAGACGATTTCATATTTGCCACACTTTTTGTCATGGATTATCGTTACGGGGATTGTTGCCACTTCCCTTGCCTCTGACGGCATTATCAACGATGTGTTGCTGAAGCTGCATTTGATTGATAAACCAATTCTATGGTTGAGCGAAGGGAAGTATTTCTGGGGAGTAGTAGGAGCTTCACACGTTTGGAAAGAAGTCGGCTGGAATACGATTATTTATTTGGCTGCTATGGCCTCCATTGATCCGGCTTTGTATGAAGCCGCAGATATTGACGGAGCCAACAGGTATCAAAAAATGTGGAACATCACTTTGCCAGGTATTAAGCCAACCATTATTATCCTGCTGATTATGTCAATTGGACATATTTTGGAAGCCGGGTTTGAAGTACAGTATTTGCTAGGCAACGGACTTGTTGTGGACTGGTCAGAAACGATTGATATTTTTGTCCTCAAATACGGTATTGCGCAGGGTAACTATTCATTGGCCACCGCGGGAGGCATATTCAAGACCGTCGTCAGCATTACAATGCTGCTGCTCGCAAACTGGACAGCCAAGCGGCTTGGGGAAGAGAGGCTATTATAATGATGAGGAGAACTCAGACGTCCGGTCCAGGGAGCACAATTGCACTCTCCAGACGCCGCCCAGGAAGCAGGGGAGTAGAGCCGTTCATTTTCAACACATTTAATACAATATTTATGATTATCCTGGTCATTGTTACCTTGTATCCGTTCCTAAATACGATTGTAGTTTCGTTTAATGCGGGGAATGACACGATCAGAGGCGGCCTCTATCTATGGCCTCGGCAGTTCACCTTGCAGAATTATAAAGCGGTATTTGCTTCGGGTACTATTTATGATGCATTCCTGATTTCGGTTGCACGTACCGTGATTTCGACCTTGCTGAATATTTTCTTGACCACAATGCTGGCTTATACGCTCAGCCGGCGGGAATATGTATTCCGCAAGCCTATTACAACGATTTTTGTCCTGACAATGTATTTTAACGCAGGTCTGATTCCTGGCTATTTTCTGATGAAGGACCTGAATCTAATTAATAGTTTTTTGGTATATGTACTGCCATCAATGGTCAGCGCATTTAACCTGATTGTTATCCGTACCTATATCTACACGATTCCAGAGAGCTTGGTGGAATCAGCCAGAATAGATGGGGCAGGAGATTTTAAAATTTTCTGGAGAGTTATTTTACCGCTCTGCAAGCCTGTGTTGGCTACCATTGCGTTGTTTGTTGCGGTAGGTGCCTGGAACTCCTGGTTCGACGCTTTTTTGTATACCTCGTCCAAACAGGAGCTGAGCACGCTGCAATACGAGTTAATGAAGCTGCTCTCCTCCAGTATGAATGCCAACAGCAATCCTGCCGTGTCGAATGGTGTTGGAATGGAGCATGCTACCCAGGTTACACCCATTTCAATTCGCGCCGCTATCACTGTAGTAGCTTCTATTCCGATCCTGGTAGTGTATCCGTTCATGCAAAAATATTTTGTTGTTGGACTTAACGTAGGGAGTGTGAAGGAATAGATGAATGATCAATTGGTATCGCAAACCATTCGTTACTCAAATCCCATACTTCCCGGCTTTTATCCAGATCCAAGCATTGTCAGGGCGGGAGAGTACTTTTATCTGATTTGCAGTTCGTTTGAATATTTTCCCGGCGTTCCAATCTTCCAGAGTCGGGATCTGATTCACTGGGAACAAATCGGTCATGTGCTGAACCAGCCCAATCAGCTTGATCTGACGGATCGCAAGAGCTCTGATGGCATTTATGCACCGTCACTCCGTTATTTTGAAGGCATCTTCTACATGATCACAACCGATGTAGGAGGGATCGGGAATTTCTATGTTACAGCGGCGGCTCCGGCCGGACCTTGGTCGGAGCCGATCCATGTTCCATACGGCGGTATTGATCCTTCGCTGTTTTTTGACGATGACGGCAAGGTGTACGTCAGCGCACAGCAGGGAGCGGACTACGACTCCCATGTCATCCAGTATGAAATCAATATTGCGACTGGAGAAGCGCTTTCCGAGCCGCAGGTGGTCTGGCGCGGCGATGGAGGTCCATGGACGGAAGGACCTCATTTATACAAGATTAACGGAATGTATTATATGATGTCCGCCTCTGGGGGAACAGCGAAGGAACACCGGGAGATCGTCGGACGGAGCGACAATCCTTATGGTCCGTTTGAGCGTTATCCAGAGCCGATCCTGACGCATCGGGGGCTTGATCATCCAATTCAGTATTTGGGCCATGCTGATCTGGTGGAAGATGTAAACGGTAATTGGTGGTCTGTTTTTCTCGGCGTTCGGTTGACAGAGAACGGTTACAGCGTACTCGGTCGGGAAACCTTTCTGGCTCCGGTCATCTGGAAGGACGAATGGCCGCATATTGACAATAACGAGGGCTGTGTCAAGCTGGAAATGTCGGTTGCGCGTCTGCCCGCAGCGGCGCCCCAAGCGCCGGGCACCGCTGCGGGCGAAGGCCGGGACGACTTTGCCGCAGACCATCTCGGACCCGAGTGGATCTTTGTGCGAAATCCGCCCGATGGCAGTTATTCGCTTGATGAAGCTCCCGGGTCTTTGACACTGCGCGGACAGGCGGCAGGACTCGGGGATGTCGGCCAGATCGCTTTTGCAGGTAAAAGGCAGCAGCATACGCTGGCAAGTTTCATCACTTGCATGTCGTTTGCGCCAACTGCTGAAGGTGAAGAGGCTGGATTATGCGCACGCCGGGATGAGGATGCCCATTATGAGATTGGGGTGTTGCGTTCTGGAGACCGCAATCGGGTCATGGCGCGTCTGACCATTCGTGGAGAATCCCGGATCGTCTATGAGGCTGAGACAGAAGCGGAGCGACTTTTGCTAAAAATCGAAGCGACTGAGAATGAGTATACTCTGTCCTATTCGGAGGATGACGAGAACTGGTCCAGTATAGCTGCAGGTCCGGCACGGGCGTTGTCTCCAGAGGATTTTGTGAATAAAATGTGCTTCACCGGGGTAGTCATTGGTCTGTATGCAACAGGAAATGGCCACCCAAGCGGGGTGCCTGCGCGATTCGATTGGTTTGAGTATCAGGCTAAGCAGCAGTAAGTGTTTGCCGGTAGCCTGCACAAGGAGGAGAAGGATGATTTTGTCGACACGGCAAGAAGCTTCATTAAAAGAATTGTACAAAGACGATTTCAAAATTGGAGCGGCGGTCAATCCTGTAACCATTGAGAGTCAGAAATCGTTGCTTGCTCACCACTTTAACAGTATTACAGCGGAGAATGAAATGAAGTTCTCAAGCTTGCATCCAGAGGAGGCGGTGTATACCTTCGAGGCTGCTGACCGGCTAGCTGCATTTGCCAAGGAGCATCGGATGGCAATGCGCGGCCACACACTGGTCTGGCATAATCAAACGCCGAATTGGCTGTTTGAGAACGGACAAGGCGGCCCGGCGGATCGCACCTTGCTGCTGGAACGGCTCCGCTCGCATATCCGGACGGTGGTCGGCCGGTACAAGGATACTGTATACTGCTGGGATGTGGCGAATGAGGTCATCTCAGACGACGCGGCAGACAAGGAGGCGTTCCTTCGCCCGTCGAAATGGCTGGACATCGCCGGACCTGATTTTATCGCCAAAGCTTTTGAATATGCGCATGAAGCAGATCCCAAGGCGCTGCTGTTCTACAACGACTATAATGAGTCTCATCCTTACAAGCGGGATCGTATCCACCGGCTGGTCCGGTCACTGCTGGATCAGGGAGTGCCGATTCATGGCGTTGGTCTCCAGGCGCATTGGAATTTGTTCGATCCTTCCCTGGACGACATCCGCGCAGCCATTGAAAAATATGCAGAGCTGGGACTTCAGCTCCAACTGACGGAACTGGATCTGTCGGTCTTCCGCTTCGATGACAGACGTACCGATCTGCTTCATCCTTCGAAGGAAATGCTGGAACGGCAAGCGGAGCTTTACGAGGCGGTTTTCCGTCTGCTGCGGGAATACCGCGACTGTATCCGTGCAGTCACATTCTGGGGGGCTGCCGACGATTATACCTGGCTGGACGGCTTTCCGGTCAGAGGCCGGAAGAACTGGCCTTTTTTATTCGATCAATCGCACCGTCCGAAGCCAGCCTATGAGCGTGTTGCTGCGCTGGCGAATCGATGAATCCTCTTTCTCATGAGCTGGATCACGACGGTCCGATCAACGCGATCAGTATAAAATGGAAGATGATCACGTATTGTCCATGGCGGGTTTTAAATCGCAGGTGGTTGGCCATGTAGAGGTTCTGCATGTAAAAGGATGTCCCGTGGGCCGCCAGTCAAATACTAGCTCCTGAATTTGTCCTTGTGGCGATTCAGGAGCTTTTTTGCATAATCGGAATTTGCAATGTATTGCTCATCACTTGAGTATTTGGTGGGGATCATTTTCCCGAAGCTCCCCCTCATCCGAGTGGACTGCCCCAATACCGTGACGTAGGCCGGGCCAGAAGTGTTCACCGACTCGGGACGGCCTGGAGGTAATGTAGAAACAGGGATTGGTCTGGCCTTTGTAGACAACATTCTTTTGAGAAAAAGAGAAATCCGAGTCTTGGAAAAGACCCGGTTTCTCGAATTTCTCGCCTAAACTCATCTACTGGGCTGAAACATGTATACTCTCTATGTTCGGTCCTTCCGTACCGGTAGTTACCACTTTTAAAGTATTATTCCCGCTATTCATAGGTACCTGGATCGTTTTTTCGCCCCAGGTTGACCAACTGCCTGTTGCTGCAAAGGCAGCATTGCTGATCACTTTCGTCCCGTTAACATAAACATCCAGATTTCTTGTCCCTGTCTCCAGCGCATACCGGAACTTCACATTTTTAGTTCCAGTAACAGCACAGTAGATGCGATTCCACTGAACGGCTGCATCGGCTGAAGCATTAAAGTTAGCATATTTAATATCGCTATCGCCCGAATAAGTAGCTTCCACTACGGAGTTGGTCAATGTTGTATCCGTCTCCGCATTATAAGTGGTATCGCTGCTAGTCTTGCCACCCAATTCACCTACAAAAGTTGTAACACTTTGGGCAGGAAGCTGGGCTGTAAAGGCACCGCCGGACACATTGATGGCCGATCCTGCTGCCAGATTTCTGCTGCTGTCCGTTACCCATGAAGATACTCTCGATGCAGTCCCGTTCTGCAGGGCGAACCTTTGGTTTACTGCTGAAGCGCCTCTGTTAATTGCAACAATAACTACCTTGTTGTCACCTTTGTATGCAGAGGTGTAAATGTTTGTATTCGGATTCTTCGTTGCATCTACTCGTACATATCCAGGACGAATAAATTTCGAGAAATGAGCCATATTATAGCCCCGCTTGCTTATCGTACCGTCCTCTTTCATAGGACCGTATTGTCTGCGGATGTACCACCATACATATGACTGAAAATCTCCCTCTACCATAGCATTGTGTATATGGTATGAAACATCCAATGCCTCGGGCCAGCGATCCGCCGAGTTATTGTCGCTATTTGGATAGTATACTTCCGTCATCCAGAGCTCTTTTCCCGCTCCTTTTTGTTTGAAAAGAGGATAAGCAAAGTCACTAAACTTAGTACCATAAGTGTGAGCACCAAGAATATCCATATTAGCAAGAGCCTGCGGATCATTCAAAATAGGGTCTGACATATTTTTCAGGTAAGAAAATGACTCAGGTGCGATGACCTTGCAGTTAATGGACCCAGCATTTTCTTTCATAAAACGAAGCATTTCTTGTGGAGTCCACCATGTCCAAGTATGTGCATAATCAGGCTCATTTTGGACAGAAATAGCATACAGATTCACGCCATTATTTTTCATGTATGAAACGAAATCGTTAAGATGCTGCGCATACGCAGCGTACTTATCGTATCTAAGGCGTTTTGCTTTTGTATCGCCATTATGATTGAAGGTCTCAATCATGTCACTTGGAGGATTCCAAGGCGAAGCAAAAACGATTGCTCCGTGTTCAATCGCACGTTTTGCAGTTGGTACTTCTTTGTACCAATTATTTTTATTTTCGTCTACATAGATTCTTAACACAGAAAAGCCTAACTGATTGTTTCCGTTGCCAAAAGCGGTTTCTCTTTGAGCTGCTGTCAAATCTCCAACCCAAGCCGGATGATTTATTCCTCCAAAACCGCGAATCACTTGTTTTTGTGCCGATAAGTTAATGGTTACATCACTTGCTGCTGAAACTTCAGTAGGTGCCGACGCGCTTAACATTAGCGGCAGCGCTGTTACAAATGCCAATAATACACAAATTGATTTTTTTACACGTGAAATCATTCTTTCATCTCCCTAAAAATAATAACCTCCATAAACCTGTAACTTTGGAAATACAATTTCCATTTTACAACTGTTTAAACAACCTGTTCTGACCACCTCCTTTCGTATTATGGAATAAAGGTTTCCTCCATTCCTTTTTGCCGCTGTTTCATGTCAGTCGCCCATAAATGAGGTTTCACTCGGACTTTGTCCTACAAGATCAGCTCAAAACGGACGGATTCGGTCCAAGGGTAGCAAATGCTAATGGTTTAAATAGACCAACGATGTATTAAAGCGCTTTCATATTACATAGAAGCAGTAAACCCCGTAGGAAAAAAATTTCCTTTCATCTTTATTAATATCAAAAATACGTTCTTTCGTGAATTTTTTTTATTCTCCAATATTATAATTAACCATATATCCACCATTTCCTGCTAGGATTAAAAAATGTTCTTCGATATCCGCGGAGTACCTAATAGTTACGACCATGTATTAAAGACCGGATACAGTGCCGCAGCTTGCATCTCCGTAATCAGAAATGCGTAGTGCTCTTGTTTTCATATCAAATGAGATGCCGATTTTGTTGTCAGCGATATTTCATGTGCTGTAATCCAGGTTGAGCCGCAAGCTATTTTACTATATAGTTATGACTGGACAACCATTCCATCGATATTAAATGAATGCCTAAATAGGGGGACCCTTGCAATGATTATTAAACCGAAAATTCGTGGTTTCATATGTACGACTGCGCATCCTGCAGGATGTGCGGCTCATGTCAATCGTCAAATCGACTACATCAAAGACAGCACGGCTATACAAGGAGCTAAAAAGGTACTCGTGATCGGCGCATCCACAGGCTATGGGCTGGCTTCCCGCATTGCTGCGAGCTTTGGTATGGGAGCTGATACCATAGGAGTATCCTTCGAACGTCCCGCTTCAGAGGGACGCACGGCTTCGGCAGGCTGGTACAACACGGTGGCCTTTGAAAGAGCGGCCAGAGCGGCTGGCTACATAGCGGAAAGCATTAATGGAGATGCTTTTTCTCATGAAATGAAGCAGGAGACGTTGAAGCTGGTAAAGGAAAAGCTGGGCAAGGTAGATCTGATTGTGTATAGTGTCGCCTCACCGCGGCGGACACATCCAGACACTGGTGAAACCTTCAATTCCGTCCTTAAGCCCATTGGGCAGCCGTTTACGAATAAAACGGTGAATACGAATACAGGTGTCGTATCAGAAATTACGCTGGAACCGGCTACACAGGAGGAAATTGAGAACACCATCACGGTCATGGGAGGCGAAGATTGGTCCCTATGGCTCAAGGCGCTGGAAGAAGCCGATCTGCTGGCTGATGGGGTAACCACACTGGCCTACTCGTATATTGGTCCGGAAATCACGGAGGCCATTTATCGCAAAGGAACGATTGGTCAAGCCAAAAACGATTTGGAGGCCACAGCGCATACGTTAACGAAGCAACTGGAGCGTTATCATGGTAAAGCCTACGTTTCTGTAAATAAAGCTCTGGTTACACAATCGAGTTCGGCTATTCCTGTTGTGCCTCTGTATATTTCCTTACTGTTTAAGGTCATGAAAGAAAAGGGATTGCATGAAGGATGCATTGAGCAGGCGCAGCGTCTGTTCGAGAAACTGTATAGCGGGTCAACTGTAGAAACGGATGAGGAAGGGCGCATTCGTCTGGATAACTGGGAAATGAGAGAGGATGTACAGGAGGCTGTCAAAGCAGCCTGGTCCGAGATCACTACAGAAAACGTGTCTGAACGGGGCGATCTCGAACAGTACCGTCTGGACTTCCTTCAATTATTTGGATTCGGGTTTGATGAAATTGATTATGAATTGGATGTTGATCCAGAGGTTCACACCCATTAAGAATCAAATATGAGTCAAATAAAAACGGGTACACTCAAGCGATGCAAATGGCTTGTGTGGCCCGTTTTTTATGTATGCGGGCATGTGTACATTTTGTTTATTCCACCGAATTGAATTTATCGGGAATTGGATGAAGAAAGCGATTTGCGGTGAAGCAAGCGAAAAACAGCAATGGTGATGATAATTCCAGCAATGCCAAAGACGCTGACAGAAGTCAGAGCTCGATAGGCTTGCCAGCCGAACAAAAAAGCAATACCGCTGCCAAAAGTCGTACCTGCCAGTAATCCAAGCGCGCAGGCAATGTCCGTTCTATATTT
The DNA here is from genome assembly GCF_002240415.1 of Paenibacillus kribbensis. Classification (NCBI taxonomy): domain Bacteria; kingdom Bacillati; phylum Bacillota; class Bacilli; order Caryophanales; family Paenibacillaceae; genus Paenibacillus; species Paenibacillus kribbensis. Next base: position 3,722,888 of record NZ_CP020028.1, on the reverse strand, counting down.
CATAATCATATTCCTTTCTAATGTATGAATGAAACAGTAACTTGTACTTTTCTCTGGACTTGGACATGAACTTGTGCGTACAATTGAGTAGTAATCGTTTTCAAACTGAATTTTTTATCATTATGGGTCATTCTTATGCAAATTATTCCTTTTCAGGAGGCTGATGAAATGAATATGAATGAGCAGATCAAGGAGTGGAACGAAGAGGCGCAGGCAAGCAACGCTGATCACCCTCACCGCAAGGTAGAGTTGTTCATCGAGGTGCGTGATGGAGCGCTTGAAGCCATCGTCCCTTATTTAAATCAACAGGGGTATCGTCATGTAACCTTGGTAGAGGATGAGCATACTTCGGCAGCGGCAGGCCAAAAGGTGGCTAAGCTGATACGTGAGGCAGGATTGACGGTTGATGTGGTCCGACTGCCTCCGAATGCTGTGGGAGATGTCATCGCTGATGAAACCTATATTATGAAGGTGCTGCTGGGCGTGAAAGATCAGAGTCAGGCTGTACTGGCTGTAGGCTCCGGTACGATTCACGATCTGGTTCGCTTCGTATGCTATAAAATGAATCGCCCGTTCTTGTCCATACCGACGGCTGCTTCCGTGGATGGTTTTACCTCCGCAGGAGCACCGCTAATCGTAGACGGCAGCAAGCAAACGTTTCAGGCGGTTCCACCGGAAGCGATCTTTGCGGATCTGTCCGTGCTGGCGAGTGCACCACAGACGATGACTGCCGCAGGCTTTGGCGATATGCTCGGTAAATTCACCTCATTAGCAGATTGGCATATATCCAGAGATTTGGGAAATGAGCCGTATTCACCCGTAGCTAACCGCATTACGGAGGAGGCTTTACGTGCCTGTGTAGAGCATGTTGATGAGATTGCGGCAGGCAGCAAGGCAGGCGTCGAGGTGTTGATGAATGCACTGATTGCATCCGGTATTTCGATGCTGATGATCGATCATTCGCGTCCAGCGTCAGGGGGAGAACACCATATTTCCCACCGAATTGAAATGGATTTTATTGCAGAGGGACGCAAGCAGGTTTTGCATGGGGCCAAAGTGGGCGTAGCTTCCGCCTTGCTGTCTGACATGTACAGGGAATTGGCTGCCAGCCAGGATGTGGAGGCTTTTAAAGTATATCAGGCTTTGCCTGCATCGGAACAGATGCGCGCATGGCTCGCTCATGTCGGTGGCCCGTCCACTATTGCCGAGCTTGGAGTTACGGAGGAGCAGCTTGCTCGTGCTTTGCGCACGGCCCATACTTTGCGTGACCGCTACACAGGGCTCAAGTACATGAATGAGCATCAACTGCTTCGTTCGTAATGTGCAATCTCTGTGGATGCCCTTTAGATATTTAGCCAAGCATGTGTAGCAAGGAAGGATTAGCGATTGGGTTTACGCCTCCGGCAGCTATACAACGATATCCTGCTCCTATAACATTTGTATGTACAAATGAACGATATGCTATAATCGTGGAATATGAACGGGTACACGATATTGCAAGTACGGAGGAAATTATGGCACCCAAATATATACAGGTTAAACAGGAAATTTTATCATGGATTCATTCATCCAAACTGCAGCCTCAAAGCCAGCTTCCATCTGAACATGAAATGTCTGAGCAATTTGCGGTTAGTCGGCAAACGGTGCGTCAGGCGCTGGGCGAGCTGGTACAGGAAGGCTGGCTGTTTCGCATGCAGGGCAAGGGGACCTTTGTCGCGACACGGGATAGGAAGCAACCTGAAGATCCACGGACGATTGGGGTGGTCACGACCTATATATCGGATTATATTTTTCCCTCTATTGTACAGGGGATTGAATCCAAATTAAGCCGTCAGGGCTACAAGCTGCTGCTGTCCAGCACAGGAAATGACCCTGAGCAGGAACGCCAGTGTCTGGAAATGCTGCTGAGCCAGCCGCTGAGCGGAATTATTATTGAACCGACCAAAAGCGGGGAGCGCAATCCCAATTTGAATTATTATTTGACCGTGGAAAATCGCCAAATCCCTTATTTGATGATCAATGCGCGTTATGAGGAAATGGATGCGCCTTGTTTGCGTGTGGATGATGAAAAGGGTGGTTTTTTGGCGGCTGAGCATTTGATCAAGCTGGGTCATCGACGGTTGGCCGGATTTTTCAAAACCGATGATATGCAGGGAATTTTGCGGATGAAGGGGTTTGTGGCTGCTCACCGCAAATATGGGGTGACATTACACCCGAATGCAGTAACGACTTACCGGACAGAAGAAAAAAATGAGCTTCCATTACAACGTGCATCGGAGCTGTTGGCGATGGAGGCGGGGGAGCGCCCGACCGGATGGGTGACCTATAATGATGAGCTGGCTGTTCGACTGCTGGATATTGTACGTTCGGCGGGCCTGAGCATTCCCAATGATTTATCGCTGGTTGGGTTTGATGATTCATTTTTGGCGACAGCAACGGAAATCAAGCTAACGACCATTCGGCATCCCAAGGAAGAATTGGGGCTGCGTGCTGCCGATACCATGCTGTCGATGATTGAAGAGAAGGGCTATCGTGAAGAGGATCGTCAGTGGATTATACCGCCTGAGCTTATTGTTCGCGAATCCACAGGGCCAGCCCCGGGAAACGTAGGGTAGAATTTCAGTTGCTTTTATTTATGAACATGTAAGGACAAGTTGGTGTGTATACGGCTTCCAAGCGGTATATTTTCTCGGCATACTTCTCACCACACTTCTCGTCACACTATAGCAGCCTGTTTTCTCAATTGCAGAAAATAGGCTGTTTTTACTATGTTTTTTCTGAAAACGGGTGTGGAAATTGATCGAAAAAAGAGATAAAAAAAGACTGGCTAAGTTGTACGTACAAGTGTATAATGAAAGCGGAACCAAGGATAAAGGGTCGTAACGACCTTCCTGTCATTTTCATCAGAAGTTGGGTTCAGTCACTTCCATTGCAGATTTCAGAAATGATAGTAAAAGGAGTGTCTTATACATGTTGGAACAATTGAAAAAGGAAGTATGGGAGGCCAATCTGGCGCTTCCAAAGCATGGTCTGGTTACTTTTACTTGGGGAAATGTAAGCGGTATCGACCGTGAGCAGGGATTGGTTGTTATCAAGCCAAGCGGTGTGGCCTATGAAGATCTGAAGGCTGAGCAATTGGTTGTACTTAATCTTCAAGGTGATATTGTTGAGGGTGATCTTCGTCCTTCATCCGATACGCCTACACATTTGGCGCTGTACCGTGCTTTCCCGCAAATTGGAGGCATTGTGCACACTCACTCCTCCTGGGCTACAAGCTGGGCGCAAGCAGGACGTGCGATTCCGGCGTTAGGTACAACGCAAGGCGACTATTTTTATGGAACCGTTCCATGTACTCGTGCGATGACTTCGGAGGAGATTGCCGGGGAATATGAGCTGGAGACAGGGAATGTGATCATTGAGACCTTTAAGGATATTAGTCCAACAGACATTCCGGGTGTACTCGTGAATCAGCACGCGCCGTTCACTTGGGGTAAAAATGCTCATGATGCAGTTCATAATGCGGTTGTGCTGGAGGAAGTTGCCAAAATGGCATACCGTTCCCTCATTCTGAATCCGGAATTAACCTCGATGGATCAGGCGTTGCTGGATAAGCATTTTCTGCGCAAGCATGGGGCCAATGCCTATTATGGGCAAACGAAAAAGGAGGAGGCACACAAATGAGCAAGTATACCATTGGTGTCGATTATGGAACGGAGTCCGGCCGTGCGGTCATTGTTGACCTGTCAAATGGAGCCGAAATTGCTACGCATGTAACACCATATCGCCATGGGGTTATTGATGAAGTGCTGCCAGGTAGCGGACGCAAGCTGGAAATGGACTGGGCGCTGGAGCATCCGGCTGATTATATTGAAGTGCTGACCACTTCTGTACCTGCTGTTATGAAGGAAACGGGGATTTCCCCAGATGACATCATCGGGATCGGGATTGATTTCACGGCATGTACGATGCTCCCGATCGACGCACAAGGACAACCGCTGTGCTTTGACGAGAAGCTGAAGGATAACCCGCACAGCTGGGTAAAGCTGTGGAAGCACCATGCAGCACAGGATGAAGCAGATCGTTTGAATGAAATTGCTTCTCAGCGCGGAGAGGCGTTTCAACCCCGCTATGGAGGCAAAATTTCGTCCGAATGGATGATCGCAAAAATCTGGCAAATTCTGAATGAGGCACCGGACATTTATGATCAGACAGACCGTTTTGTAGAAGCGACAGACTGGGTTATTTCTCAGCTCAGCGGGGAGCTGAAGCGTAATCAGTGTACAGCTGGCTATAAGTCCATTTACCATCATCGCGATGGTTATCCGGACCGCGAATTTTTTAAGGCGCTTGATCCGCGTCTGGAAAATCTGACGGATACGAAGCTGCGCGGTGAGATTTATGATTTGGGTAGCCGTGCAGGTGGATTGACAGAAGAAATGGCTGCAAAACTCGGGCTGAATCCGGGAACAGCGGTAGCGGTAGGCAATGTGGATGCACATGCGGCTGTTCCGGCAGTAGGCGTCGTTACACCAGGCAAGCTGGTCATGGCGATGGGAACTTCTATTTGCCATATGCTGCTCGGCGAGGAAGAAAAAGAAGTAGAAGGTATGTGCGGTGTTGTAGAGAACGGAATTATCCCGGGATATTACGGATATGAGGCTGGACAATCGGCAGTAGGAGATATTTTCGCCTGGTTCGTAGAGCATGCTGTTCCGGCTGAGGTGAAGGAGCAGGCAGCTGCGGAAGGCGTAAACGTCCATGTATGGCTGGAGCGTAAAGCGGCTGAATATAAACCGGGTGAAACCGGATTGCTCGCACTGGACTGGTGGAACGGTAATCGTTCTGTCCTGGTTGATACCAACCTGACAGGTCTGATTGTCGGGTATACGCTGCTGACGAAACCAGAGGAAGTGTATCGTACATTGCTGGAAGCAACAGCATTCGGCACACGTAAAATTGTCGATGCGTTCCATCATAACGGCGTACCGGTAGATGTATTGTATGCGTGCGGTGGATTGCCGCAGAAAAACCGTCTGCTGATGCAAATTTATGCCGATGTAACCGGACGTGAGATTAAGGTGGCTGCTTCTACCCAAACTCCTGCGCTGGGCGCGGCTATGTTCGCGGCCGTGGCTGCGGGAGCTGAAGCCGGGGGATACGACGATATCGTCGAAGCAGCACGCCATATGGCGCGTGTACGGGACGAGAGCTTCAAGCCGATCCCTGAGAACGCTGCCGTATACGATAAGCTGTACGAGGAATACAGCCGTCTTCACGACTACTTTGGACGTGGAGGCAACCCGGTCATGAAAAAGCTGAAGGTCATCAAGGAAGAAGCCGGACGTTCATCAGAAGTGACAAGCACTAAATCTTAAGAAGCTAAAGAACAAATTAACCAGAAGCCTCGTGAGGCTCTATGGTATCTAAAAAAGCACAGTACACCGAGAAATCGGCAAACTGTGCTTTTTTTTGCTTGTTATATTGTGTGAATTACATGATGTGAAAGTCTTATCAAATGAAAGATGGTAATGCGTTCCTTTCGAAGACTTTCATGAAAAGTACATCCGTTTCGTTTCAAGGGACATTTTTACTTTTTCAGCATGGCATCAGCAAACAAAATGGATTTTGGAATACGGAAAAACTGTTCCGCCTGATCCTGGAAGGTTTGCGAAGGAACGGTACCCTGGTGCAACCATTTTCGGAATGTGCCGGGATGAACGCCAATCCAATGACTGACATCGGTCACCGAAATATCATGAACCATGCATAGACCCGCCAAGATCCGATTTTTGACCGGAGAACGAGTTACAGTCCGTTTCATAAAACGAGACGGCGCAGGTTGACAGATGAGCGGTGAACGCCGAACAACTTCTTCATTAAACAGAATATGGTGCGGATAACCAAGTGTATTACACGTCTTTTCCAGATTGGTGTTGCCAGGAATACGGCCCTCATATACCCACGCGCTAACGCTGCGTGAGGAGATGGAAAGCTCCTCGGCAAGTTGGGACAGTTTAATGTCATTTGCCATCAGAACGGCAAGCAGAACGCGATTGCGTACTTGACAGCGTGTTGGCTTGCGAAAACGTTTGATACGCACACCTTTTCCCAAATATTTGCGATTGATCAGAGACCACGCCTGAATGGAATGTTTGTCTTGTTGTTTAGGCATATACCCTCCGATTTTTTTAACCACATACTACTATATCCGAAGGGGGCTTTGCAAGTGACTCTTCTCCCGATTTTCTTTTAATCCCATGGGCTTAACCGGTTTATGGAAAATAAGGTCCATTAGGCCTATAAAATTGGAAGTTTAAGGTGTCAATATATCAAATTGTGACATTATTTTTGGAAATTGAGGTAATATGTTCTATATGCAATCATCATGTAAAAAACTTTGTTGATTTGGGGCAACACTATTTACAACAAGGAAAAACTAAATTAGGTAAGCAATTAGTAGAACAGGGGCTAGCAAATATCAAGTTAGTCTATAAGGAAGATGAAATAGACAAAACTATGATGCACTTGACGTAACGAGATTTATTAACGAACGAATCACTGGAATATTTATAACGGAAGGCACTTATCATTCTATTGCTTAGTTACTATAAGATTCAATTGGAAGACCAAGTCAAGATAATTCTTGCTTGGTCTTTTCACCTACCCAGTGCTGAATGAATTGGGTAGCTAAGTCCAATCGAATTTAACCTCACTGCACCCGTATGATATTATGCAAATATGCCTGTACGCACATGAACCCCTTTATCACAATCCTCTAACCTTGCAAAAGTCCTAAAATCATCAGATACTACTATGTTTTACTACAAATAACTTATCTTTGTTTTCTCTCGGATTTTCTGAATTTATCATTAATGCAATTATTACAACAGTTTATAGGCAAGCCTCGATCGATAGGGTAAACAGGTCAGTTACCGCACCTAAATAGACAGATGCACCGACTACAAATAGTGAGGGTGCATAATGATAATTTTGCTCCGCAACTAACTGGACATTTGAAACGATGATTATAACGAAAGAACACTCTGGTAACGTGCCAGTTGACATATACAGGTAAGGCAACGTGTTGGCTAGCCACCTTGCTCTCTAATTATAGACGGAAATTCGTTAAAAAATTTCCGGCCACGTCGAGAACAGACAGGCTGGAATAGTGAAGGTCCGGTAAAATTACTGGCTGCTGGACGGTAGCGTTCCGCTGGATGGTAGCTGCTTGTTGAGTTCTCAAGAAAAAATTATCGAGGTCTAGGAGGTACTTATGGCAGATCAAGTATTGACCCTTACTACGGCATATGCACGGGAACAAATGGCCCGTGCAAGGGCGGAAGGGACGGCACTGACGAAGGTGGTTAAAGTGGCTTTTGGGAGCGGCGGAGTAGACCAGGCTGGTAATCCCCTGCCAGTGGGTGGGACGGAACAAACGCTGAAGCACGAACTACTTGTGAAGGACATCTCCAGCTATGAATTCATTGCTCCTGCAACAATTCGGTACAGCTGTTCTTTAGCCGAGAATGAGCTGGCCGGGGCAAAAAACAATGAGCTTGCGCTTGTCGATACTGCCGGCAAATTTACCGCAGTTCGCACGATGACCAACAAGGAAAAGGATGCGGATATGGAGTTCATTTTTGAGATTGACGATATTTATTGACAAGGAGGAACCCGAGAATGTCTATCAAAGAGCCACGTAAGTTTGTTCCCACGGATCAGGGGCACGCTGATGTGCTGAACATCCCGATAACGACGTTATACGAGAATGACCGGGAGCTGGCCGCGCAGGTGGAAAGCATCCGTTCAGACCCGGCAGGCAACGGAGTAGTTCCGAAAGAGGCTTTCGATCAGTACAAGCAAGAGACACAGACGCAGATTAACACGGCTTTGCAAACGGCAAAGGATTATACAAGGGACTATGCAGCTCCCAAATCGCACACTCATCTCGCATCTGACCTGCCAAGTGCTAGCACGCAAGCTCGCGGTATCGTGCAACTGAACACATCGACAAGCAGCACGGCCACTGACCAGGCTGCTACACCGAGCGCTGTCAAGGCGGCGTATGAGGCAGCAAATGCGGCAAATTTGGCGGCTGCAGCGGCAGAAAACAACGCTAAAAATGCAAGCATGCCGAGGGCCACGCGAGTTATTGGCGACCTGAACAGCGTTATAGAAAACGGATTTTACGATGGGTCTAGCATGGCTAACGCTCCAAGTACTGAGTGGTATTATGTTGAGCATATATCACATTCACAAAATCCCGGCGCTTGGCGGCTTCAACGAGCAACGAATTTTTATGATGGCGTTACGTACTGGAGGCAGATGCGAAACGCGGTATGGACGGCTTGGCAAATATTTGGGGGTGGTGGCGTGAAAAAAGTAACGAGGTATTCGGTAGATATGTACAATGGTACACAAGACGATGACGGTATTGTCTCAGTAACGATCCCGGCCGTAGACCCAAATAAAACATCAATCAACCTAACTGGATATTATTTAGACGGATTTGGACCATATGGACCAAATGATAAAATATGGTTTGACGCCAAAACTCCAGCAGTCTATCTTTACAACGCAACAACGGTCCGTGTGCGAACTACGTACAAGTTCAAGAGTGGACTTGATATTTATGTCTATTTCGAAGTGATTGAACACAACTGATGAGAGGGTGAAACAAATGCCTTATATCCAAGTTGACAGCAATAGTATCGTTTTCGCAATCAGCGACAGTAAAACAATACCTGACAGCCAAAATATTTTTGAAGTTGACTCATTTGATACGTCTCTTTTTGGTAAACGTCGCCTTGCAGATGGTACGTTTGAAGAAGTACCGCGTCCCGAACCATCGCAGGAAACAACCACCGAATAGGCGTATTTATCCTTATAACCACTTGATCTTGACCAAAGCAATGGAGCATTGAAATAATGGTGTAAAGGACCATTGAAAAGATGGTAAATATGAAGAAAATCCGCTATCTCGATTATGTAAAATTCGACAACTTGATTGCACCATTTCTGTTTATGGATTCCGACGATTATATCAAGTTAGTCGGAGAGTCCGCACCAGGCCGAATGGAAATTATCCATAAGCAGAAGAAGCGCCGAGCATAAGAAAAGGGGACCGCCCCCACGGCCCCCCTCTCTTGCCTAGCTTTTCTTGCGTTGCATCTTGTTGTACAACTCGTAGGCTCGTTTCCGATTTTACGAATTTTCAATGGAAGTTTAATGAAGTGACCTCTAAGAAGATAACTACCAAAATGATTCGAGGTCAAAAATGTGTAATTACTGACAAATTATTCAATTAGTTTTCAGTAGCTTCCTAATTCAAGTATTATTTTGGTGAAAATTGGGATTTTTTCAATGAGTGCATCAACGACTTAGAGTGGATACAGTCTGATGCATATCTTGTATGTATAAGTAACGCAGGGAAATTGTTAACCCTACCCGAAACTGATATTGAGATATTCGTAAATATCTTGGCTAGTACAGCCAAGGAATAAGAAGGCAGAAAATATGGTGCGATCTCTACTTCTCCAACACCTTTCAATGTAATAGTGTATTGTACAAATGGTGACGAAGAAAAGGTTGTTATCGAGAAATTTCAAGAATTAGGAGTTACTATAGAAAGAATGTAAGCTGTAAGACCTTGGGGCGGCAATCCTCAAAGTCTTTCTCTTATCCCCACCCAGTGCCGAATGAACTGGGCGGATATGTAGAAAAGAACTTAACCCACATTGGTTGTATTTGAATCCCGTCTATTATAATTGTATTAATATTGTTAACGTATTATATATGACAAGAATGGAAAATCAAGTGGATGAACAATGTTATATGATAAGGGTGTAAAATATCATCCGTATGCTGATGCAGGTTGCCTAAGCGGAAGGACAGTCAATATACACCACTATTTATAACAAACAGGTCGATTATGGTCAGATGCCACCATGATTGACCTGTTTTTTTGTTACATTGATTAAGGCTTATGATGATTTATTCACAACTTTGTAACCTCTCGGTTATGGGGGTTGCGAGATTGTTGTCAAATTGTTTTCCTATGTTTACTTACTACAGTCTGGTAATCTATTAATATATATGGGGGACGAAAAGACGTTTGGATTCAATCAGTTGAGATGCGTTTATGTTCTAAATGTTGAGTGAATGTCTATATTGCCATGTCTATATCGTCATGTCTGTATAACTTCATAGACAAGCTAGAGATAGCTCCCGCAGATAATAAAATACAGCACAGGATGGTGTAATGGATGAAGCTTTTAAAAGTAAAATGGATGGCAGTGTGCTTGATGGCAATCTGTTGTTTGGGTCTGCTGGGCATACATACGAATACGGCGAGTGCGCAAGCAAAGGCTCCTTTGCTGGGGGTCAATGATGTATTACTAGATTCGAATACGGTTCAGCCAGTGATGAAAAATGACAAGTTATATGTACCTATCGTTATATTAGGGCAAAAGATGGGTATTTCTGCTTCGGCTAGCGGAAACACACTGATACTGACTGGACATAACCGCAGCTTTACGCTGAGCTTGACCAAAGGCGATGTTTTCGAACGTGGAGGACGCACGATGGTGCCAATTCGCACTTTGGCAGATGCGTTCGGATTCACCATTACGCTTCCATCAAGTAATCTGTATCGAATTCAGAACGCAAATGCAAGCTTGTCTGATGCACAATTTGTGAATACATTTGCAGCGGAAATTAAGCAGCACGCAACTGTCAAACCAGGCAATACGGGAAATTCCAAGCCTTCCAGCCGCACGATTTATTTAAGCTTCGATGATGGTCCTACAGCGCACACTTCGCAGCTGCTGGATATTCTGGACAAATATAATGCCAAGGCTACTTTCTTTATGCTGGGACCGGAAATTCGCCAACATAGTGCAGTGATGAAGAGAATGGTAGAAGAGGGGCATGGTCTGGGCTTACATGGAATGAGCCATCAGGTGAAGAAAATCTATGCATCTCCTGCAGCAGCACTTGCAGAAATGAATCAGGATAATGAGATTTTATTCCAGGCAACCGGGAAACGCACTTCTTTAATTCGTACGCCTTATGGCAGCAAACCGTATTTGAAGAAAGCTTACCGCGACCAACTGACGGGTGCAGGCTATCATATTTGGGATTGGAATATAGATTCTAATGATTGGCGTTATACCAAAAATCCCGAGCATTTTGTAAAGACTGTTCTAAGTGACATTCGAAGATTGAAAAAGCAGGGCAGAACACCTGTCGTCCTGATGCATGATAAGCCATCTACGATCAAGGTACTTCCACAAATCATGGCTGCTTTGCAAAAAGAAGGATATTCGTTCGAGCCATTGAACAACAACCTGACTCCGCTTAATTTTTGGAATGATCATCGTTAATTGAATAGAATGAATGGGGAGAACCGTGGATAAATTCCACGGTTTTTTGTTGAGCCTACAGACCGCTTGGCGCTTGTTTATATGAATCTATGAATTGGCATTCATATCAGGTCATACGGCTTTACGGGTTGCTGCGTCGCTGCATATATTACAGTAACCGCCCCGAGAGGAGGAGCAGGTATGAATATTAATCCAAGCATGTTTAGTGTGTTTTGCGCTACCACAGGAGCCATTATTACGTTTGCTTTTGGCGGCTGGAATCAGCTGATGGTGCTATTCACAGTTGCTATGGCTGTTGATTATGTGACAGGAGTTGCCGCAGCGATTAAGACTGGACAAGGTCTGAGCAGCAAGGCCGGTTTTTGGGGTTTGATGAGAAAGGCTTTTATGCTAATGGTGATTTCTTTGGCACATCACGTGGATCTCCTGATGGGGACGGAAATTATGAAAGGAGCAGCGACGTATTTTTATTTATCCAACGAACTGATCTCTATTACGGAAAACTGTTCACGAATGGGTCTGCCGCTCCCACCGAAGCTCAAGAATTTTTTTGCTCTGCTGAAGGACAAGGAGTCTGACGGGAAAGATGGAGGAAAAGATCGCTAGAATTACAATGCTGCTTTCCGTATGTGGGGCGTTATGATAAAATTTTCAAGAGAACATTTTTTAGATAAGGAGCCTATACGCATGATTAAACATATTGTTTTGTTCAAGTTGAAAGACCGCTCCCCTGAAAGCATTGAGCATACGGCATCCATTTTGCGCAGTATGAATGGCAAGATCAAGGAATTGCTGTCGCTCGAAGTAGGTACGGATGTAATTCGTTCAGAACGATCTTACGATATTTCCCTTACAGCTGTTGTCGAAACACTGGAGGACCTGCAAACGTATCAGGTACACCCTGTGCATCAGGAAATCATTGTACACATGAATGAAGCGAAGGATGTATCTATCGCAGTTGACTATGAAATCTAAAGCGATGACTGGAGGTGCAGTAACTTGTATTATGTCAACCGGGAACAAATTGAGCTTCGCCTAGAAGCCGTTCCCGACATTGCCGCAGGGCTCCGCCATATAGCTGGCACCTGGAACGGGGATTTGTTGCAGGGGCTGGTGCAGGAGCGCTGCCTTCATCTGGCGATTGAGACGGTAACGGACGTAGGAAGCTATATCATTGACGGATTTATTATGCGCGACGCCAGTAGCTATGAAGATATTATCGGTATCATTCATGAGGAAGGCGTATTGGATGATACCGTATTTCGTTCGCTGTTAGAGTTGGTATCTTTGCGTAAACCTCTAGTACAGGAGTATTTTCATTGGGACCGGACAAGCCTTCACCCGCTCACACCTAAGCTGCCTGAGTTGCTGGAGCATTTTGTTTTCAGCGTGCATGATTATTTAAATAAGGAATTGGGTCCGCAGCCCGAGGGAGTGTAAAGGCAAAAGTGACGGATAAGTATATCGTACCCGAAATGCCCACCAGGCGCATGATTATGACACTATTGAAAACCCAGGGACCTGTGGGCGTCGGAAGCTTGGCAGCTCAATTGGGCATTACCGAAATGGGGGTGCGCAGGCATCTCAAATTGATGGAGCAGGATGGGCTGATCGTAGCTACGATTGTGAGGCAGGCGATGGGACGTCCGACGTTTTTGTACAGTTTGAGCGAGCAGGGTAGTGAGCAGTTTCCCCGTAATTATGATCATCTGCTGCTGGAACTGTTAGAGGAGCTGGATGAAGAGCAGGGAATGGAAGCCGTTCACTCTCTGTTTGATGGTAGAAAACGAAAAATGATGAAGCGGTATGCCCCACACATGGTAAGTGAGACTACACTGGCTTCACGTGTGGAAAAGCTTTCAAGTATTCAGAACGCTTCTGGTTATATGGCAGAGTGGCGCGAAGAAGAGGATGGCAGTTACTCTCTTGTGGAGTACAATTGCCCTATCTCTCAAATTGCAGGCCGCTACCGTAAGGCTTGTGAATGTGAGCAGCAAATGTTCGAGGAGTTGCTTGATGCCGAGGTGGTTCGTGAGGATTGTCTGGCAGATGGAGGCCGTTGCTGCCTGTACCGTATCCGCTCCCGAAAAAAGTAAAAGCTTTTCCGGCTTGTTCCCTGTATCATGACAAGCTTTCCGTGCTTATAATGCACTAACAGATGGGCATTCGCCCGGGCACAAGGGAGAGATGATGATGAAGGAGAACTACAAAAGCTTTATCCGTGGCGCGTTGGCAGGTAGTCTTGCCGGTTCACTGGCTGCGTTGTTATTTGCCCCCAAATCAGGTCGCGAGTTGCGTCAGGATATTACAGATCAGGCGCGTCACGTAAGCAACAAGGGACAAGAACTTGCGGGGAAAATTTCAGATACCTCAATCGAGTATACGGACAAGATTAAGGAAGCGGCCTCAGCCGTCATTCATGAAATTGGGCAATGGCGTAAAAAAGATGGCGGAATTATTCATGAGGCGAGCGTTTCGTCTACTCCTGTTCAAGAGGATACAGAAGAAGATGCTCTGTAATGGTCTGTAAGCGATAGGTGAGATAACTGAGTATCGTTTGGATTCGTGGCTTCTCCCATCCGGGTGAAGCCTTTTTGTTGCTCACTTCATTGTTTTAGGGTAATCTTTTGGGGTACCTTTTATATGATTGCGACATAAGGTATGTAGCAACGGATAGCTTCCCGAGAGGGAACAACTTATATTTGAACAAAAAAGGAAGCGGTGTGTACGTGCAGCAAGCGATTGCAATATTGGATTCCGGTGTAGGAGGTTTGACGGTTGTCAAAGAAGTCATGCGTCAGCTTCCGCGGGAAAAAATCATTTATTTTGGAGACACTGCGCGCACCCCGTATGGCCCCCGACCATCGGAAGAGGTTAAGAAATTTACGGAGCAGATGGTTGATTTTCTGATTCAGTTTGATCCGAAAGTCATTATTATTGCTTGCAACACGGCAACAGCCGCGGCATTGGACTATATAAGCCAAAAGGTGTCCATTCCGGTGATCGGAGTCATCCATCCCGGGGCTCGTGCTGCGATGAGCGCAACTGCCACCGGACATGTCGGGGTGATTGGGACTGTCGGCACCATCCGAAGCGGTGCATACACAGCTGCGCTTAAGCAGTTGTCTCCCTATGTAGACGTGGTGAGCCACGCTTGTCCTGCGCTTGTTCCTTTGGTGGAACAAGGACAGTTCCGTTCAAAGACGACATCGCAGGTTGTGGAGGCATCGCTGAAGCCCATTCAAGCGTATCCGATTGATTGCCTGATTCTGGGTTGTACACATTATCCTTTTTTAAAGGAAACGATTCAGGAAGTGATGGGACCTGCGGTGAAACTGATTAGCTCGGCGGACGAAACGGCTCGTGAGACAAGTACCATTTTGTATAACAAGGGCAGGCTGGAGGCTGGGGATGAAACGCCGGTGCATCAGCTTTTTTGCTCCGGCGATCCGGAGCTGTTTCAGCGCATTGCCGCCAAGTGGCTCGGGGAGCAAATTCGGCAAACCCCTGTCGTCTGGCAAGTGACCAATCTGGATTGACGAGACAACCGTCTTTTTTGTCATTGGACAAAAGAAGACGGTTGTTTTGCTTTTCGCTACATCAAGACACGCAGCATGTGCATAACATGCATTAAGGCAGATGGAAGGGGCGTAGAAGATGAGGGAATACATCGTTCAAAAAGGAGATACATTACACCGGGTCGCCTCGGCTTTTAAATTAACGGCGGACACTTTGATCGCAGATAATCCGTGGGCCACCACTCAACCCTATCTGATTTGTGGTCAAGTGCTATATATTCGTCCGTCAGCGGATCGTCAATACGTCATTCAGCCCGGTGAGTACGCAGGGCAAATTGCCAAACAGTTTGGTGTGGAACTTGATGAACTGCTGCTGGCGAATCCCGAACTTGCGAAGCATGAGTTTGTGGAAGGGCAAACAATTGTTATTCCTGATGGTCATCAGGATCAGATTGTACGTTTGCGTGGAGAGTATGGGTATGAGGATTTGATGGAAGACCTTGCGGCCTTGGCCCGCAGGTATCCGTTTATTGAAGTTGGCAGCATCGGCACTAGTGTCATGGGGAAGGATATCCCCTATGTACGCATCGGGAGGGGACCGCGAAAAATTCACGCCAACGCCTCTGTACATGCGAATGAATGGCTGACGACGCCTTGTTTGCTGCGTTTTATAGAGCAATACGCGCAAGGAATTAGTGCTGCTGGGGAACAGGAAGAAAGAGAGTTCCAGGGTGAGCGAGCGAAGCAAGCGGGGACTTCACCATGGGTGTATGGTGGTTCTCCGCAGGATTGGCTGGAACACGCTTCGTTATGGGTGGTACCGATGGTCAACCCGGACGGAGTAGAACTGGTGCAGCAGGGTGTGCTTCCGACTCATCCGATGTATCAAAACCTCAGAAAATGGAATGAAGGCCGTACTGATTATCGGGGGTGGAAGGCGAATATTCGTGGTGTCGACCTCAACGATCAATTTCCGGCGTATTGGGAAGAGGAGGTGCGCAGACGCGGTAAAGCAGGGCCGTCTCGAAGAGACTATGCAGGGCCTGCCCCTTTGTCTGAGCCGGAATCCAGGGCGCTTGTCGATCTGACGGAGCGCGAACAGTTTGATGTGGTGTTATCCATCCACAGCCAGGGGCAGGAAATCTATTGGAATTATCGGGATCTGGAGCCCAAGGAGAGCAGAGATTTGGCCTTGCGGCTAGCTGCCGCGACAGGATATCGGGCGGTAAAGCTCAGGGGGAGCGATGCAGGCTACAAGGATTGGTTTATACAGCGGTTTGGTAAACCGGGGTTTACGGTTGAGGTTGGTCTGGGCGTAAACCCGCTGCCCATGCGTGATTACGACGACATTGCAGCAGAAGTGGGTATGTTAATGGCAGCGGTGCTATCATGGTGAAAGACAAAGCCGTCTGAAACGCAATGATTCATTCGTACGTATGTAGAGGAACACGTTTTTTTCAAGTGTTCCTCTTTATGTATCCCATTAACGGGTATATACACTTAGGAGCATGGAAATGGAGTGAACAACCTATGAAGTGGAAAAGATTACTGTCTCTCCGTCAATGGTCACATGTATTTCGGCGTATGCCCCGATTGATTACCTCTTCGAGGATTCCCTGGAGTGAAAAATTACTTTTTGCTGTTCCTGTGTTGCTTTACTGGGTACTGCCTGATGTTATGCCCTTTATGCCCATTGATGACATTGGGGTGACGCTGCTGCTCATGAATTGGTTTGTAACCCGCGCCGAACGCAAGTATCCCGATGTGCTTGAAAAGCAGCATATACGTGTTCGGTAGACGTAAACTTATGAATTTTGCGATTGCGATTTTTTGCGATTTTCTTTACAATAGGAATATTGCCTTTTGTTATACTGAGAAAAATTATGTGGTGTGATAGGTATCCCAAAGACCACATTTCATTTAAAGAATATGAAGGAGATGGAGTTACATGAACTGCAAAATTACTCGTAACGCAGCTAAAGTATTGAAGCTTGAACTGGATAAGGCAGAAAACCAAGGAAAGAGCTTGCGCGTTGTCATTACTCATGCTCACGGAGATCATGCTCATTACGGGCTTGATTTGGACACGCCTAAAGAAACAGATACTGTAGTATCTACAGATAAAGGTATTGATGTTATTTTGGAAACAGGTCAGCCACTGCTGGATGGTGTGAAAATTGATTACTTGTACTTCCCTCAAGAAGGATTTGTCATTACTAACCCTTCCCAAGGCAATCACGGCGACCACTAAGCCGGAGCACGGAGGGATGAAAGATGGCCAATGATATTCGCGTATGTGATGAATGTAATCATATTCGCTTGAAAACGATCTTGCCCAAATTGCAAAAGATGGCACCGGATGCCGAGATCAAAATCGGCTGCAAATCGTATTGCGGTCCTTGTGGAAAACGGGCGTTTGTGTATGTGAACGGACGTTATGTGAGTGCGGCCACAGAGGATGAGGTCTTGGAAAAGGCTGCGCGTTTTATAAAATAGCTCCCGTTGCACAGGATTCACAACTTTCTGCATAGTTCCCCTTCTTCTGATCCATGCTAATGGGTGTAGACCACTGCCCAGAAGGAGGAGTGACTCATGGCTCAGTATGATTCCAATCTCGACGATCACAGTGTCGAGGCCCAGACGCAAAACTCGGTGGACAAGCTCCACAATGCCGTGTCTCAGGCGTTGTCACATCCGGCTGAGCAATTGATTGAGCAGGCGGAGCAGTCTCGCACTCATGCAGAGCATGCCATACAGCAGGCGAAGGATAGTCTTGGTGACGATGCAGTAGAAGTTGCCGAGGAAATGCTGGATGAAGAGGCAGGACGGCTTGAGCAGGCAAAAAAAATGTTGCGTCCCTAGACATTCGTCATTGCACATGAGCGCAGTCTAGCGACTGTGAATACAAAAATCCCGATCAACAGCACGTATAGGCTGATTGATCGGGATTTTTTGTTTCCCTCGTCACTTATTCGTCTGTGATTCCCACTGGCGAATGAGGTCGTACGTGATGACCTGATCGGAAATGTTCAACCGATTGAGAGCCTCGGTATACCCCGGCCCGCAGGCATTCACATCCGTAGGCTGGCCTGTAGACAGGTTGTAACAGGTCCCTTTGGAGAATGTACCATCCTCAGATGGAATGTAGTACACTTGACCATCCGTGAAAGCACCGCTGCGCAGCACGACCATACGTGGTTTCCCGCTAAACAGATCATTCCCCATAAAATGATAAGGTTTAGTAGAGATCCCGAGCAGATGCATGACGGAAGGCGTCAAATCCAGCTGTCCAGCCGGTTCCGTATAGGTCCCAGCATGACTTCCGTCAGGAAGATGCACAAGCAGCGGCACCTGGTTCATGATCTTCTGCATGTCCAAGTCTGTGAGTGGCTTACCCAGAAACTTTTCATATAGTGCTTTATCTTTAATAGAGTTGTCATGATCCCCGTAGAACATCAGGATCGTATTGTCCCACAAACCGTCTTTCTTCATCTGCTCTACCAGTTCGCCCAAGGCTTCATCCACATAATGGACGGATTTCAGATAGTCTCCGAACATTGTGCCTTCAAACTCGCCGACGTCCAGATCTACTGCGTCAGGGGACAGGTTGTACGGATGATGGCTGGAAATGCCGACCATATAGGCATAGAACGGTTGTTTGACTTCGGTAGTGAGATCATTGAGCGTTTGACGGAAGAAGGATTTGTCTCCCAATGACCAGCCCAGTGGCTCATCTATTTCAAAATCTTTTTTACTGTAAAACTTGTCATAATTCATCGCTTTGTACATTGTGTAGCGGTTCCAGAAGCTGCTGTCGTATACGTGAAACGCATTTGGACTATAGCCAGTATCTTTTAAAATAGAAGGCAATGTATCGAACTTATGGTCTGCATAACGGATAAATACCGAACCCGTAGGTAGCGGATGCAATGAAGCATGTGTAGAAAAGTCCGCGTCCGAAGTGCGACCCTGTGCAGTTTGGTGAAAATAATTGTTGAAATACATACTTTCCTGCATCAGCTTGTCAAAGTTAGGCGTAATCGCTTGACCGTTGATCTGTTTGCCGATAAAAAAGTTCATGAACGCTTCAGCTTGAATGACCATCACATTTTTGCCTTTATATTTGCCGGACAGGTCATTTTTCACTTGAAGCAGCTTCTGATGCTGATTAAACCATTCCTTGTCCTTGTTGGATTCTGCTTGGGCCAATGTAGGCTGAGATCCAAAATGATCCTGACCATAGCGGTAGATATCATATCCGTGGAATCCGATCAATCCGGTTACGTTGTATAAGGCCATCGACCACCAATTACCAACAAATATGCCGGTTGCCCACGTGGAGGTATAATATTTGATCGGTCCAAAGGTGAAAATATAGCCAATCAGGAAGGCCAGAGCGCCTTTGGAGAAGCCAAGCAGAAATCTTTTGGTCAGCGAGCTTCGGGATGTTTCCACATAAGTATCATTTGTGGTGTACCGGCGCCTTAAGGAAGCGACGAATATCACATAGGGAATGAACAGAATCCAGTCTGCAAAAAAGAGAATATCCCACCAGTACATAAGGGATAGGATGCTTCCCCCCAGCGAATCAACTTGTCCGGCTTGAAGCAGGACAGGAATCGTAATGAAATCCTGAAAATACCGATAATAGACCATATCGGAATAAATGAGCGCGGTGAGCAGAATATCGAGCACCACCAGCGCAACCAGACGTCCGCGACGTGGCAGCCACAAGGTCCAGAAGCTCACAAGCAAGAGTGAACCAAGCGCGATGACATAATCCAGTGTAGTCATGTCAATATTTTGGGCATGCAGGCTATAATGAATCAGTACGAGCTTGCCAATCATAAATACAAGAAACAGACCCAACCCGAAATATCGGGACAGCAGTAATCTGCTGAACATGTTTCCAGTGCGACTTGCACTGGCCGTGCGAATAACCAACACTTTACCCCCTTCGGCAGAAATGTTCGGCTAGTATAAACTATAGATTAACATCATGTTAAAACCGAAATGCCTTTAATCATTATAGCGCTCATCTGGCGCATTTCAATGATTAAGTAATAAAAATACAGCATTTTCCTTTCAGTAATAGATGCAGCGATACCGTTTATCAGGCTGTGCAGCACAAACCAGGCCAGGAGTCGAACGAGGGTTCGTTTCCTGGCCTGAGCTACATCTATTTAGGACTACGACGGCGAAATATCTTTGCGACGCGGAGGTAGAGGACCTAGATACTGATAGTATTGACATTCAATGCGGCCGTTAAACAGCTTGCGGCGCTTGTCTGCCTTGCGGCCCCAATAATGCTCAAATTGCTTAGTGGAACTGATCGCAAAGAAGGACCAGGTCTTCATTTCGGCTGCCGTGCGTGCGAGTGTACGGATCAGCTTTTCCACCTCGGCTTGCTCGCTCAGTCTTTCGCCATAAGGTGGATTTGTAATCATTACACCATATTGGCCCTCGAGTCTAACCTTGCTTGCAGGCATCACCTTCAGTGAGATGTCTTTAGCGAAGCCTGCCGCCTTCACAGCCGCCTCCGCTACTTCGATGGCACTTGGGTCAATATCGCTGCCTGCAATCTCAAAAGGAATATCATCTCGGGTCAAATCCATCGCCTCGTCGCGAGCTTGATTCCATAACTCTTTCCCGAGGACAGGCCAGTTTTCAGAATTAAAGGTGCGTCTCAGGCCTGGCGCAATATTCCAGGCTTGCATGGCGGCTTCGACCAATAAAGTACCGGAACCGCAGCACGGATCGTAGAAGGGGCGATCCGGGCTCCAGCGGCTAAGCTGAATAAGAGCAGAAGCCATCGTCTCTTTGAGAGGGGCCTCGGTAACAAGCTTGCGGTAGCCGCGTTTGTGCAGCCCTGGCCCGGTCGTATCAAGCGTCAGCAATGCCCGGTCATTCAATAGAATGACCTCAATGACGTAACGAGGGCCGTCCTCGGCAAACCAATCTGTGTGGTAGGTTTCCTTGAGCTTTTCTACAATGGCCTTCTTGACGATTCCCTGACAGGCTGGTACGCTACTAAGCTGTGATTTGTGCGAACGTCCCTCTACGGGAAACTCACCATCCACAGGAATCCAATCCTGCCATGGCAATGCTTTGGTGCCCTCGAACAGCTCGTCGAAGGTAGTTGCAGCGAATTCACCCATTTTAATAAGAACGCGGTCTGATGTGCGAAGCCACAGATTACATCGGCATATATCTATGTAATCCCCGGAAAACACGACGCGGCCATTCTCGACGCTCAGATTCTCATACCCGAGTTCTCTGAGCTCCCGGGCCACGACGGCTTCAAGTCCCATCGGCGCAGTTGCAATTAGTTGCAGTTGAGTCATTAAACGTATTCACTCCGTCCCCATAATCATGTAAGCTTGGTTCAATCCCTATAGTATAGGTCATTGTACACAAAGAGACAAATCAATCAGGCAAATCATTCAGATAAATCATTTGCGAAGGACACCGTGATCAACCTGCGTTATGATAAAAACAAGAAGGAGAGATGATACATGGAAATTACACCAAATATGACGCCTGAACAATATGTAGACCAACTGGTACAGGAGGATGAAGCGCTGCGCAGCATCAGGGAGGCGATCATTGGAGAGGGGATGCCTGAGGTATCAGTTGCTCATCCCTATGGCAAGCTGCTGACTTTTTTAATTGAGGTGTCCGGTGCCGGGGAGGTGCTGGAAATTGGCGCACTGGGCGGATACAGCGGATTATGTCTGGCCCGTGGGCTGGGGGAAAAGGGACGAATTGTATCATTGGAGCTGAAAAAAGCTTATGCGCTGCTTGCGCATAAGCATATGGAGGACAACGGTTACGGTGACCGTGTCGAATATCGTATTGGGCCAGCAGTGGACAGTTTGAAGACGCTTCAGGAAGAAGGACGAACCTTCGACTTTTTTTTCATTGATGCGGATAAGGAAAATTACCCGGTATATTTGGAATATGCGATTGCTCTGGCGAAGCCGGGTGCCATTATTGCCGGGGATAACTGCTTCCTTCGTGGACGTACGCTGAATACAGATAAAAATGGGCCTGCCGTACAGGCCGTGAGACGCTTTAATGAAATGATCGCTACAGACCCGCGTCTGGTCAGTACGCTTTTGCCGGCCTATGATGGTTTAGCACTAGCAAGAGTAAAATAGCTCGTAGCCTCCCAGCTTCTATAGCTGCACCAAAAAGAACCTCCTTGTCCACAGTAATGTGGAGTGGAGGTTCTTATCCGTTCTGGAGGGCTATATTTTATCAGAGGGTTGTCTTACCTGAAATCATGCGTGGTCTTATGACTAAAAAGCTTCATACGTACCCAGAATATGTTGAGGATCAGCAGAACACCTGACATGATGAACAGTCCTTCGATGCCGATAAACCCGGACAGTACCCCACCAATAGCAGCACCCAGCATATTCCCTAGCGCCAGCGAGCTGGTATTGAAGCCGAAAGAGCGGCTTTCCATACCTTCTGGCGTATACAGCCGAATCAGTGCATTTACACTTGGCAGCAAGCCTCCCATAAACACACCCATAAAAAAGCGGATAATGACAAGTTGCCAAACTTCATTGACAAAAGCCTGCGGAATGAGCATGACTGCCGTTCCGAGTAGTGAGATGGTCAAAATTTTGTGGGCTCCTACTTGATCACTCAATCTTCCAAGCAGCGGTGCAGCTACCATATTGGATACGCCGGTAATGGCCGTTACAAAGCCGGCAATCAGTGCGATTCCTTCTGCGGAGCCATATAACTTCTGCACATACAATGGCAGCAGTGACACTGTGCTGATCATGGCAAACTGGAGCAGGAATGTTACGGTGAACAAAGCTGGGAGCTGAGGCGTATGGCTTAGCTCCTTTAGTCCGGCAAGCACCGAAATTTGCGGAGTGCGTGCGGCTTCCGCTTTGCTGAAGTTTTCTTTAACCAGGAACATTGCAATTAAAGAGGCGAGGAAAACAAGAGCTCCAGTAATGTAAAAGATCGGTCTGAACCCGACCAAGTCAGCCAGAAAGCCACCTAGCAGAGGGCCAAGAATCGTGCCGGCCATCTGGCCAGATTGCATAATGCCCATAGCGAATCCGGTTCGCTCTTTAGGCGTGGTACCCGAAACCAGGGAAATGGAGGCCGGGTTGAAGCCCGAAATCGTACCGTTCAGCAGACGAAGTGCCAACAGCTGCCAAGGATGGGTGACCAAGCCCATGCATCCGATCACGAGAGCCATACCGAAGCCTGAGCGAAGCAGCATGACTTTGCGCCCATATCGATCAGCCAGCTTGCCCCATAAAGGCTGGAATATAAATGAGGTCATAAAGTTTGCGGCAAAAATAACTCCGGCCCATAGACCGATATCGTGCTCTCCCTTTACATGGAGATCATGAGCCAGATACAGGGCGAGGAACGGAGTTACCATTGTAATACCCGCGTTGACCAGAAATTGACCGAACCAAAGCACTATAAGGTTGATTTTCCATGTCTCCCACGATTTCAATGTGCGCTCACTTCCTTTCTGCCATTCTTATCCTGTTGTAATAAATGCTTATCTATATATAATTTCCCCGGAGCTTTAAAAAAGCCATTCCTCTAGTATAACACACTTCATTGAAACTTTATCCAAATGTCATGGGTTTGTCATGGTTTGTTCGAGAGCGGCAGTTGTTACGACTCTTGAAAAAGGGCATAATTAAAATATAGTATTTATGATTCGAACTGGAGGCTGAAGTCATGACCTACAACGATACCTTTATTCGCGCTTGCCGCAAGCAGGCTGTGGATCATATTCCCGTATGGTACATGCGGCAGGCCGGAAGGTATGACCCTGAGTATCGCAAAATTAAAGAAAAATACACGTTGCTAGAAATTTGCCGTCAGCCCGAGCTGGCCGCAGAAGTGACTTTAATGCCCGTGCGCAAGCTTGGGGTAGACGCTGCTATTTTATATTCTGATATTATGAATCCGGTGGCCTCGCTTGGGGTTGATTTTGATATTGTCAAAAATATTGGTCCGGTTATCGATAATCCGATCCGGTCAGCTGCGGATGTAGACAATCTGCGCCCGATTGATGTGGAACGCGATCTGGGTCATATTTTGGAAACGATTCGTATTTTGGACCGTGAACTGAAAGTGCCATTAATTACGTTCGCTGGAGCACCTTTTACAATTGCAAGCTATTTAATAGAAGGAAGACCATCCAAAGGATATATTCGCACCAAAGCGATGATGTATGGGGAGCCTGAGCTGTGGTATCGTCTGATGGATAAGCTGGGGGATATGGTTATTACATACGTGCGTGCCCATATTGCTAACGGCGGTAAGGCATTTCAATTGTTTGATAGCTGGGTAGGCGCGCTTACGCCTTATGATTTCCAGACTTTTGTGCTGCCGACCATTACACGTATTTTTCATGAATTGTCCGATCTGAATGTACCTAAAATTTATTTTCCAGGTGTAAGCTCCGGTGAGTTGCTCCCCCATTTAAATGGGGTAAAAGCCGATGTGATTGGACTGGACTGGCGGGTAAGTATACCTGAAGGACGTCGCCGTCTGGGGAACACTTTTGGTGTGCAGGGAAACCTGGACCCTTATGTGCTCACTGCCCCAATGGATGTTATCAAGCAGTATGCAAAAAAAATCGTAGATGAAGGAATACTGGAGCCAGGATATATTTTTAATCTGGGACACGGATTATTTCCTGAAGCCTCGCTAGATAAATTAAGAGAGCTCACCGAATATGTACACGAGTATTCCCGCACCGTTTTGCCAAAGAATTGACATTAGAACTATTCAAGAGGTGACTGCTAATGAAAACCAAAGTGGGTGTACTGGTTATGTCCTACGGGACGCCGGAGAGTCTGGATCAGGTGGAAGCCTATTATACACATATTCGTCGCGGCAATGCCCCCTCGCCGGAGCAATTAAAAGAATTGAAAGACCGCTATGAAGCTATTGTGGGTGGTGTTTTTCCGCTGCGTCAGAATACGGATCGTCAGGTTCAAAGCCTGCAGGAAACCTTAAATCGGGAGAATCGCAACCCGGACATTGAATTTATCTGTTACCAGGGACTCAAACATGCCAAGCCGTTTATTGAGGATGGTGTGGAAGCGATGGTGCAGGATGGCATCCGTAAAGCGGTGGGTGCTGTGTTGGCTCCCCATTATTCTGTTATGAGTGTTGGTACTTACATTAAGCGTGCGCAGGCCAAGGCACAGGAGCTTGATCTGGCCATCTCTTTTGTGGAGAGCTATCATCTTCATCCAAAGCTGATTAAGACGCTCACCGAGCGTGTGAATGCCAAGCTGACGCTTTTTGAAGAAGCTGGGGCCAATCGGGACGAGGTTCGTGTTCTGTTCAGCGCACACAGCTTGCCTGAGCGGATTCTGGCTATGGGTGATCCCTATGTAGAGCAATTAATGGCTACATCGCAGGCTGTTGCAGACAAGGCGGGAATTACCAATTGGCAGTTTACGTGGCAAAGCGCTGGTCGTACAGCAGAGCCTTGGCTGGGGCCGGACATTTTGGATACCATGCACAGTCTCAAGGAAGAGCAAGTAGAGTATGTACTCGCTGCGCCAGTTGGCTTCGTATCCGATCACTTGGAAGTGCTATACGATCTGGATATTGAAGCGCAGGCTTTGGCGAAGGAGCTGGATATGCGTTTTCAGCGCATAGATTCACTCAACAGTGATCCGCTGTATATGGAGACGCTTAGTGATGTCATCATAGACCAATGGAAAAAGGGATGAGGACATAATGGAGCAAAAATTACGCAAGATTGTGATTGTAGGCGGCGGCTTGACCGGACTTAGCGCAGCTTTTTACACACGGAAAATGTACAAGGAAGCTGGCTATACACCACGAATTACACTGGTGGAGAAAGCTCCTGTGCTTGGCGGCAAAATTGAAACACTGCATAAAGACGGGTTTGTAATTGAAAAGGGACCGGATTCCTTTCTGGCCCGTAAAACGGCCATGGTAGACCTGGCGAAAGAGCTGGAGCTGGATCATGAACTGGTAAGCACGAACCCCGACGCCAAAAAGACATACATTTTGCATGAAGGAAAGCTTCATCCGATGCCTCCCGGTCTGGTATTGGGCATTCCAACAGAGCTGGAACCATTTCTGCGCAGCGGATTGATCTCTTTGGGTGGGAAATTACGGGCTATGATGGATTTTGTGATTCCTCCCCGTCGCGAACAAGGTGACGAGTCGTTAGGTGATTTTATTGAACGTCGACTGGGCAAGGAAGTGCTGGAGAATGTGACCGAGCCGCTGCTGGCCGGTATCTACGCCGCCAACATGAAGACGCTAAGTTTGCAGGCGACCTTCCCGCAATTTGCTGAGGTTGAACAGCAATACGGAAGCCTCATTCACGGGATGATGACTGGGAGAAAACCAGCCGAGACGCATACAGGCACGAAAAAAAGCGTCTTTTTGACCTTTCGTCAGGGCTTGCAAAGTTTGGTGCATGCGTTGCTGAATGATTTGCATGACTGTGATTTGCGCACGGGAATTGCTGTTACCGAATTCACAAAGACAACAGAAAGTGAAGATAGCGCCTATCGCGTTTTACTGGATAATGAAGAGACGCTGGAGGCGGACGATATTTTTGTAACGACTCCAAACTTTGCCGCTGCACCACTCTTGCGAGAGCATGTGAATGTGGCTGCACTGGAGGCCGTAAATTACGTATCCGTGGCAAACGTGGTCATGGCCTTCGATAAAAAAGATATTGAGAACGTCTTTGACGGTTCCGGTTTTCTCGTTCCACGCAAAGAGGGACGCAGTGTGACGGCTTGTACGTGGACGTCTGCGAAGTGGCTGCATACTAGCCCGGATGATAAGGTGCTGCTGCGCTGCTATGTTGGGCGAGCAGGAGCGGAAGAAACCGTAGACCTGCCGGATGATGATTTGATTGCGCTGGTACGGCAGGATTTAAAAGAAATGATGGGAGTTACGGCGAATCCGTTGTTTACGGAAATCACGCGTCTTCGCAATTCCATGCCGCAATATCCAGTTGGGCATCCGCAAGCTATAGCCGATCTGCGGGAAGAACTGCGAACTGCCATGCCGGGAGTGTATGTTTTGGGCGCTGGCTATGATGCGATTGGCTTGCCGGATTGCATCCGTCAGGCCAAGGAGTGGGCCGCTAATGCCGTCCAAGCAGCACAGCAGGAAGCGGTTAAGGTACAGGTGTAAATGTTCGTTGATGAGCCCTTCGTGTTCCAGGCGAGGGGTTCTATTTATATTGAAATTTGATATATAATGGAGAAGGTGAAAAATTCACCGAATAAAAGGAATTCATGTATATGCTATGGCATAGAAGGAGTGAAGAATGCACCCTCCCAGATCAAAGCGAAATGAAGGTAGGAAGAAAGCGAGAAAAATCAAAATAGGCAAGGCTTGGATTATGACGAATCTTGTCCTGCTGCTTATGATCATAGGTCTTTTCGGTTATTATTACATATTTGAACGCGGCAGCAGCACACTTGCGGACAACGGAGAGCCTTCGCAATCACAGCAAAACGTTCAACCGGAATCTTCCGGGGAAGAGCGGCCCTCTGCCTCGGTGAGTAAAAATGTTACAGCCTTGTCCAGTAAACAACTGAACGATGGGTCCAATGTAGATGAGCAAGCTGCTGACGATGGAACGAAGCAAGCTGCTGATGCTGCTGTAGATACGGGCAATCGTTCCGTAACACCATCTGATACGCAAGTCCCCGTAGGCAACACTTCAGACTCGGGTTCACTTCAGGAGAATGACGGGAAGGCTTCATCCACAGTCACGCTTCACTTTGTAGGGGATGTGCAGTTTTCCGGTAAGGTTGAGCAGAGGTTGGAGAAAAACGGATTTGATTTTCCATATCAATATCTCGGGAACCTGTTTCGTAAAGACGATTTGACGATTGCCAATCTGGAAACGCCAGTGACAACTGGCGGTGTTGGTGCGTTAAATAAAACGTATGTGTACAAATCTTCTCCCAAGGCGTTAACTGCATTAGCAGCGGCGGGGATAGATGCTGTAAATTTGGCCAATAATCATATTTTGGATCAGGGTACAGGCGGGTTACTGGACACACTAAAATATTTGGATGAAAAGGGTATAGCACATGTTGGAGCCGGACGTAATGCCAAAGAAGCGTACGCGCCGCACTATTTTGACCGCAAAGGCATTAAAATTGCGTTGTTAGGAGCTACACGTGTCATGCCTGATGCCAATTGGAATGCAGGTGTCAAACAGCCTGGTGTTGCCGGAGCATATGATTCGACCGCCATCGTGAAGTCCATCCGCGAGGCACGAAGGCAGGCAGATCTGGTGATTGTCATTGCCCATTGGGGGAAGGAGCGCGCCGCTACTCTGGAGCCACATCAAATCGAGTTGTCGCACGCCTTTATTGATGCAGGGGCCGATATTGTCATCGGCGGTCACCCGCATGTGCTTCAAGGGCTCGAGCAATATAAAGGCAAATGGATCGCATACAGCACAGGCAATTTTATTTTTTCCAAATCAACGGTGCCAGCCACTTGGGACACAGCGATATTTCAGGCAACCTGTACCCGTAGCGGGGCTTGCGACATGAAGCTGACTCCTTACCGGGCCGAGCTCGGTCAACCGATTCCGCTGCAGGATGCGGAGGCCAACAAAATTTTGCAGAGAGTAGCAGCACTGTCGCCGGGAAATGTCACGATAGGTGCGGATGGTACAGTAAGATGAAGAACTCCTTTGTGGATGGAGGTCATGATTGGGATGAAGCATTTGTGCGTGGCTCACCGTGGTTTTTCAGGCATTGCTCCCGAGAACACGATGGCGGCCTTTAGACTTGCGCTGGAGCAGCCGTTTGTACACTGGATTGAGCTGGATGTACAACTGTCGAAGGACGGTGTTCCGGTGGTCATCCATGATTTTACGCTGGAGCGAACGACGAATGGGACGGGACGGGTAAAGGATTCAGATTGGAAAGAGCTGCAACAACTAGATGCAGGTAGCTGGAAAAATGCGAAATATTATGGAGAAAAAATCCCTTCTCTCGCACAGGTGTTGGATCTGTGCCGCGGCCGGGTATCACTCAATATTGAGCTTAAAACAGCGGGCGATATGTATCCAGGTCTGGAGAAAGCCGTACTCCGTGAAATTATAATGAGAGACATGGAGGGTGAGGTGGTATTGACCTCCTTTGAGCGTGCTGCTTTACGCCACACCAAAGAGCTGGCACCTGCGATCCGTACCGGGCTCATTATTGACGCGCGTCCGGACGATTTGGCGAAGCAACTGGAGAAGCTGCAATGCTCTTTTTTATCCATGGGCTATCCGCGTCTGGATCGTAGTTTATTGAAGAACCTGATAGGACGTGGTATTACGGTTATGGCGTGGACGGTGGATGATCGCCGTATCATGCGGAGATTATCCGCACTGCATCCTGAATTGATGATTTGTACCAACTGGCCGGACCGCTGGGAGCAGGTTTTTTTGCATTCCAAGCACCGCTTGTGGCATTATATACGTAATCTTATTCGTTAAATCAATGTACTACATATGTGGGAAGGATGGCGGTTGTAATGAACACGGAAATTCGTAATGTTTACTGTGTCGGACGCAATTATAAGCTGCATGCAGAGGAATTGGGGAATGATGTTCCTACAGAACCGATGATTTTTTTAAAGCCTTCCCATGCGGTTGTGCCGCTGGATGGTGCCACGCTGGAGCTTCCTCAGGGGAAAGGTGATATTCATTTTGAGGCTGAGCTGGTTGTGGCTGTCGGGCGTAATTACGAGTCGGGAATGTCCGCAGATACGTGTCTGAGCGCTTTTGCATTCGGCATTGATTTTACGCTGCGTGATGTACAAAGTGCTCTTAAGAAAAAAGGTCATCCATGGACGGCTGCCAAGGGCTTTAAGTCGGCTGCTCCTGTGACGCCTTTCCTGCCCTTGGAGAACCTGGACATACTGGGGCAGCAGGATTTTAGCTTGCTCAAAAACGGACAGGAAGTACAACGCGGTCATATCAAGGATATGATTTTTTCCATCGAAAACATCGTTGAATACATAGCGACTCATTATGGGCTGGGTGAGGGTGATATCATTTTTACAGGCACTCCGGACGGTGTTGGTCCTACCACAAGCGGGGATCGCTTCGAGCTTTTCTGGGGAAGTGATCGTCAGGGAAGCTGCACCATCGCCTAAACAGTCTGTGAAACAATATCATAGAAAGATTCCATTCACAAGCGGAGGGATTTCATGGACTGGATCATCGGCTTGCTTTGCGCTGCTGTGGTGGCGGGGGCTGCTTTTTATAAAAAATCCTTAACGCTATCCGGCTTTGTCGCAGCTGTATTGATGGGAACCGTGTATTATGGGGCAGGCAATCTGTTCTGGTTCGGTACTTTGCTCCTGTTTTTCATAACATCAACTCTCCTGTCAAGGTACAAAAAGGAGCGCAAGGCAGAGCTTGAAAAATCGTATGCCAAAACCGGCAATCGGGATGCAGGCCAGGTATGGGCCAACGGGGGATTAGGTATGCTGCTATGTCTGGGGTATGCCATATGGCCTCACATGGCCTGGCAGCTGGCATTTGTTGGTGTCATGGCTACAGTCACATCCGATACATGGGCAACGGAATTCGGCAGTCTGAGCCGTAAGCCGCCACGTTCGGTGCTTAACGGAAAGGTGCTGGCACCCGGAACCTCGGGAGGCGTATCTGCAATGGGAACGACTGCGGCCCTGGCTGGGGGCGTACTGATCGGAATAGGTGCATGGGCCTTTGAATATGCCATAGGAACGCCGATCTTGCCGATATGGCTCTGGGCATTGATTGGAGGCATATCCGGCAGTGCGGGGGCCTTTGCTGATTCCTATCTTGGTGCTACGGTGCAGAGGATGCGTTCCTGCACGGTTTGTGGACGGGAGGTAGAAGTAGACTCGCATTGTGGACAAGCAACGGTTTATGTGCGTGGCTGGCATTGGATGAGTAATGATCGGGTGAATAGCATTAGTTCTATTTTCGGAGGACTGGTTGCTCTTGTAGGTATTTTCTTTTAATCTGAATAATCCTGACATCTAGTTGCTAAAAACCGTACTGACATTGTTCAGGTAACGGTTTTTTTTAATCATTAGCTGTGTCTGTGTTAAAATAAACAGGATGCAGTACAAAACTGGGGAAGAGTAGGGAATCCGTATGAATATTATGACCGTTGAACATATAACGAAAAGCTATGGTGAAAAAGTGTTGTTTCAGGATGCTTCCTTTGGTATGGATGAACGTGACAAAATAGGAGTTGTCGGTGTGAACGGTACCGGTAAATCGACGTTTTTACGAGTAATTTCCGGGCTGGAGCCGCCAGATGATGGCAATATTGCAGTGAACAATGATGTACGTATTCAGTATTTGGCGCAAAACCCAGAGTTTGATCCTGAGATGAAGGTACTCCAGCATATTTTTCACGGCAACCAGCCAGAAATGAAAGCCGTGCGTGAATACACGGAAACCATGGAGCTGCTGGAACTGAATCCGGGCAGCGAGGAGCTTCAAAGCCGTCTGTTGCGGGCAAGCCAGCAAATGGATACGTTTCAGGCATGGCAGTTGGAGAGCGAGGCCAAAAATATACTTACCCGGCTGGGAATTACCCAGTTTGAGGCGCGTATGGGCGTTCTTTCCGGCGGTCAGCGCAAGCGGGTAGCTTTAGCGGCGGCTTTGATCCAACCCTGCGAGCTGCTCATTCTGGACGAGCCTACCAACCATATTGATAATGAGTCTGTGGAGTGGCTGGAGCAATATTTACAAAAAAGACGCGGTGCACTGTTAATGATCACGCATGATCGTTATTTTCTGGATCGAGTTGCGAATGTCATGCTGGAACTGGATCATGGACGGCTTTTCCGCTATGAGGCCAATTACACCCGTTTTCTGGAGCTGAAAGCAGAACGCGAAGAGCGGGAAGCGTCTTCGGAACAGAAAAGGAAAAACCTGCTGCGTAATGAGCTGGCCTGGATTCGGCGGGGAGCAAAGGCTCGTTCGACCAAGCAGAAAGCTCGTATTGAGCGCTATGAGCAGCTCAGGGATCAGCAGCCGGAAGCTCGTTCAGGGTCTGTAGAAATGTCCGTAGCCTCTACGCGTCTCGGTAAAAAGATATTGGAGTTGGAGCATCTGTCCAAGTCGGTAGATTCCCGCAAGCTGATACACGATTTGAGCTATATCGCGGTTCCAGGGGATCGTGTCGGTATCCTGGGTCCCAATGGCAGTGGGAAATCTACCCTGCTGCAAATGATTGCCCAGCGTGTGGAACCGGATTCCGGCAGTGTTGTGCTGGGACCGACCGTGAAACTTGGCTATTTTACTCAGGAACATCAGGAAATGAACGAATCACTGCGGGTCATTGAGTACATCAAGGAAGAGGCTGAAGTGATTCGTACAGCAGACGGATCAACGATTACAGCTGCGCAAATGCTGGAGCGTTTCCTGTTTGCTCCTAACGCGCAATGGACGGTAATTTCGCGATTGTCCGGGGGAGAGAAACGGCGCTTGTACCTGCTGCGTGTCCTGATGTCCGCCCCCAATGTGCTGCTACTGGATGAGCCTACAAATGATCTGGATATTCAGACCCTTTCTGTACTGGAAGACTATCTGGATGAATTCCCGGGCGTGGTTTTCATCGTTTCTCATGATCGCTACTTCCTGGATCGGACGGTGGATAAAATACTGGCATTTGAAGGCGAAGGACAGGTACGAGTGCATGTGGGCGATTACAGCGAGTATGCAGAATGGATGAGCAAAAATGCTCAATCATCTGCGGCTACGCCTGTCTCGCCGGGTACATCTTCTTCGGCCCGGTCTTCTGCGCCAAAGTCAGCAGGTGCTTCGAATTCGGTCAAGGAGACAAGCAAAACCAAGCTTAAATTCACCTTTAATGAACAGCGGGAATATGAGCAAATTGACGACCTGATTGAACAAGCCGAAGAGAAGTTAGCCGACATCCAGCGACAAATGGAGGAGGCTTTCAGTGATTCGGCCCGGCTACAGGAGCTTATGGCTGAGCAAGCAAAGGCTGAAGAGCATCTGGAGTATCAAATGGAGCGGTGGACCTACCTGAACGAGCTTGCCGAGCAAATTGAACAAAGCAAGTCATAAGCATTCATATAGCACATAACCAACATGCTGCAGGAGCGATTTTTTTCTCGTTGCTCAGACTAAAAAAGCAAGTCTCCGTAAAACCGGAAGACTTGCTTTTTTTAATTACTGGTCTATTGCCGATGTAACAGGGCGGTTGTCATCATCCAGATTAAACCGTTACATAAGCCGCAAGCAGACGGGCAGTGTTCAACACAGCCTGCTTATGCGTACGCTCCATCGCGTGGGAGGCGTGTACACCGGGGCCGATCAGTGCGGCCCGGATATTGTTGCCTGCTTTCAGTGCAGCCGAGGCGTCCGAGCCGTAGTGCGGATAAATATCAACCGCATACGGAATACGAAGCTCTTTGGCCAGCTCAATCAGACGAGTTGTCATATGATAATCATAGGGCCCGGAGGAATCCTTGGCACAGATCGAAACATCCGTTTCCTTGCAGCTCAGATCTTCACCTATACAGCCCATATCGACAGCTATCATCTCAGTGATTCCTTCGGGTATGTATGCCGCTCCATGCCCTACTTCCTCATAGTTGGAAATGAGCAATTTAATAGTATGCCGAGGCTTCCAGCCCTCGTGTACGGCGGATTGCAGTAAACCAAATAGCGCAGCCACACTGGCTTTATCATCCAGATGCCGTGATTTGATGAAGCCGCTCGGTGTTACGACCGGAAGGGCATCAAACGAAATAAAATCACCCACCGCAATGCCTAACTGTATCACGTCTTCCTTTGATTCGACCAGTTCGTCAATCCGTATCTCCATATGACTTTCTTTGCGCTCAAAACTTCGTGCATCATCATAGACATGCACGGATGGATGAGTGGACAGAATGGTACCTGTATACGTTTGTCCGCTTCTGGTATGAATAAGACAGTATTCGTTCTCAATGCTATTCATCATAAAGCCGCCGACGGATGTCAGACGCAAGGTGCCTTGATTGGTAATCGAGCGCACCATCGCGCCCAATGTATCCACATGGGCGCTCAGCGCCAGCGTATGGCCTGTTTCCTGACCTTCCAAGGTCAAGATGGCGCCTCCTTTGGCGTTCGATTCGATCGGAACCCCGAGGCTTTCGGCTTCCTTGCGGATCAGTTCCATTACATGATGAGTATACCCGCTTGGGCTGGGCGTGTTCAGCAGCTGTTGTAGAAAGCTCATCATGTAATCTTCATTCAATTGAATCGTCATTTGGTGCTCCTCCTCATTTGGACAACCGATCAGGGTTAGAGGACGGTTGCTCTGTAACTCTGTCGGATATAGACAATGTGCTGGATGAATCAGGTGTGTCATAGGTCGTATGCGCATATGCTTCCATCGCGGAGTTATGCTCTTCTTGCAGTGTATGAAGCTGGGCAGTCAGACGTTTAAGTTCTCTCTGAAGCTTGTATTGGCGGAAGATACCGAATGAACCGACGATAAGTCCACCTAAAAGAGTGCAGCCAAGAATAAGTAGAATCAAGGGGATATTCACTACACTAAACAGCAGATTCACTTGAACCGAGTTCACATTAATGACAGCAAATACAGCCGTTAACAAGGCGATAACAAGAGCAGCGATTAAAGACCATTGTGTTTTCAAATTGCCACCTCCTCCCGTCCATTCTTACGGTACATTATAAAATCCCTTGCCCGCCATGGACAAGGGATTTATCCGTGCATCGCTTCAATGCTGGATTGTATGCGTGCACAGTTCTATTTGCCTTCCGTCAGCTTTTCCATTTCCGTAATGACTTCCTCGAATACGCTCATCGCCTCGCGAATTGGCTGCGGTGAGGACATATCGACGCCAGCATTCTTCAAAATATTGATAGAATAATCGCTGCCGCCGCTCTTCAAGAAGCCTAAGTAACGGTCAACGGCCGGCTGGCCTTCTTCGAGAATCTGTTTCGAGAAGCTGGTTGCTGCCGAGAAGCCGGTAGCATATTTGTAGACATAAAAACTGTTATAAAAATGGGGGATACGCGCCCATTCCATTTCAATGTCCTTGTCTACCTTCATGCCTGGACCGTGATATTTCACATTCAGATCATAGTAAATTTCCGACAAAAGCTGCGGCGTAAGGGATTCTCCCTGTTCTGCGCGTTCATGTACAATCTTCTCGAATTCCGCAAACATCGTTTGACGGAATACCGTTGTACGGAATTGGTCCGCATAGTAGGTGAGAAGATACATTTTCTCTTTTGGATCGGTAGATTTGTTCAGCAGGTAGTCCATCAGCAATGCTTCATTGGTCGTGGAAGCTACTTCAGCCAGGAAAATGGTGTACTGTGCATCCCTGTACTTCAATGCGTTGTCTGAATAATAGGAATGCAACGCGTGCCCCATTTCATGAGCAAGTGTGAACATGCTGTTCAGGTTATCCTTATGGTTCAGGAGTACATAAGGATGGGTGCCATAAGCTCCCCAGCTGTAAGCGCCTGTACGTTTATTTTCATTTTCGTATACGTCAATCCAGCGCTCATCATAGCCTTTTTGCAATGAGGCCAGATAATCCTTACCGAGTGGCTTAAGGCCCTCCAACGTTTGCTTTTTGGCGTCTTCATACGTAATGTCCATTTTGTATTCGTCCACAAGCGGAGCGAACAAATCATACATATGAAGCTCATCCACACCTAACAGCTTTTTACGCAGCTTGATATAACGATGGAGCAGAGGCAGACTTTCATGAATGGTATCAATGAGATTCGTATACACTTCCTTCGGAATATTGTCACCGTATAGTGACATTTCCAATACGGAAGGATATTTGCGAACACGAGAATAAAAAATATTTTTATTCACATTGGCATTCAGTGTGGAAGCAATCGTATTTTTATTTTTGGCATACGTGTCATAGACTGCTTTAAAAGCACGCTCACGTACTTCACGATGCGGACTTTCGAGAAATTGAATATAGCTGCCATGGGTCAGCTCAACCTCTTTGCCGTTTTCATCCTTAATTTTAGGGAATTTTAAATCGGCGTTGTTCAGCATACCGAAAATCGTTTGCGGAGCCTGAGCCAGATTGCCAACCTGAGCAAGCAGCGCTTCTTCTGCTTTGCCCAAAACATGCGCCTTTTCCCGCTTCATTTCTTGAAGGGTAAATTTGTAATCCGCCAGCTTCGGATCTTCAATGAAGGCATCAAGCTGTTGATCCGGCAGGGCCAAAATTTCCGGTGTCACGAAAGAAAGCGACTCACTAACCTCAACGCCTAATTTTTTGGCTTTTTGAGAAAGCCCTTGATATGTAGGTTCAGCCGTATCCTCATCATGATGCAGATGGGCGTACACATAGACCCGCTCGGTTTTGAGCGACAGTTCATCTTCCAGTTTAAAGCAGTTGCCAATCGCTTCGGCTGAATTCAGCTTGCCTTGGAATTGTGCAGCCTTTTTGGCTAATTGTTTGACTTCTTCGTATTCTTGGTCCCATGCTTTGCGGTCAGGAAACAGGTCTTCCAGTTTCCATGTATTTTCCACCGGCGCATCGGCGCGTTTTACAATTTTACTCATGGGGAGCCTCCTCTGATCGAACATAATGTGGGGTAGGGCTGCGGCGGCAAGGGACGGATGCCAAAACGAAGAAACCGCCACGCTTACCGCAAGCAGCAGGGCAAGAGGTTTTACAGGATGCATATAACGGCATATCCTCCTTATACCATGGCTTGTAGCCATAGTATGACCTCTTGCCTCCGAAAGTATAATTTTCCTTACTGTGGGTTGGAACCTATATTTAATAAGCTGTATACAATAAGATAAAAGGCAAGGCAAACCATGATCACGGCAGTGAGGGCCATCCACTTTTTGAGAGGAGCCGGTATCGTATCACGTTTCATAATCAGCACTCCGCCCAGCGTGAAGGCCAAAATAATGAAGATGAGATAGCTGTTGGACACCATGAGTCAGCTATACCTGTTTGAAAGCGTCCATGATCCGCTGCCACTCTTCCTCGTTATCTTGAAAGGACTGCTTGGGAAACCGATTTTGAGCCCACTGCATCAGCGCCGGACGGCTCAAAAAAGTGTGGGCTTCCTCGCCCCAATCATCGGATATTTCCCTTAGAACGATGTAACGGCCCTGCACTTCGACTGTCATCATGTTCCACTTGTCTTTTTTGTATATTTCGTGTTTTTTCATCATATGCATGTCTCCGTTAATAGATGTTTTGGTTCATGATACCGCAGTTTCCGCCGCAAAAGCAAATCATTCCAGCTTGAAAATTCATCAAAAACATCAATTGCATTGTGAAAAAGCATGAAGTATAATATGGATATTCGCCATAGATGGCGGTATTTTTAGGAGGTTGTTCACTTGAAAGGTACAGTTAAATGGTTTAACGCAGAAAAAGGTTATGGCTTCATCCAAGTGGATGGTGGCGAGGACGTATTCGTACACTTCTCCGCAATCCAAGGCGACGGCTTCAAAACTTTGGAAGAAGGTCAAGCGGTTGAATTCGAAATTACTGAAGGTAACCGTGGACCACAAGCAGCTAACGTTATCAAACTGTAAGTGTAACTGAATTGTAAGAATTGTTCCGTTCTACGGATGTCTTATATATTACGGTTAAACAATGAATTGAAAGCGCAGTTCCTTAAATTTAAGGAACTGCGCTTTTTTGCGTAAAAACGTTTATGATATGAAGAGGCTGAGTTGGAAATCATTTTAATTAAAGGAGTTGATAAAATGAGCACAGCAGAGGCTAGTCCCCAGCCTTCCTTAATTGAAGGTCCCATTGCCAAAACGCTGTTTATGTTCTCTTTGCCGATGCTGTTCGGAAACATTCTGCAATCCTTGAATGGAACCATCAATTCGATCTGGGTAGGGAAGTTTCTCGGCGAGGCCGCATTGACTGCCGCTTCCAACGGAAATATTATTATGTTTTTTCTGATCAGTTCGATCTTTGGCGTCACGATGGCCGCCACCATATTGATCGGACAACATATCGGAGCAGGAGACATTGCTGAAACCAAGCGTGTCGTAGGCACAAGCGCCGTTTTTTTTCTAGTGCTTGCTTTGGCTATAGGCATTATCGGTTTTTTGGGTGTTCCGTGGATTCTCCATGTGCTTAATACACCTGCCGAATCGGTGGACATGGCGATCACGTATACGCGTATTATTTTCGCGGGCATGCCCTTTTTGTACGGCTATAACTACATTATGACCGTCATGAGAGGGGCAGGGGATTCCAAAACACCGTTTTATTTTCTGCTCATCTCCGTCGTGCTGGATGTACTGCTTAACCCGCTGTTCATATTCGGATGGGGGCCGATACCCGCAATGGGCATAGGAGGTTCCGCAGTGGCTACCCTGATCGCTCAAGGGATCAGTTTTGTGCTGATTCTCATTTATCTTTATCGTGTAAAATATTTTTTGCGTATTACCTCTTCAGAGCTTCACTTGCTGAGATTCGACTGGAAGATTATTTGGACCCTGATCCGTAAGGGAGTGCCGATGGGTCTGCAAATGATTGCTGTCTCCACCAGCGCAATTGCATTAATGAATTTGATTAACGGCTACGGGACTGTGGCAGCTGCGGCATATACGGCAGCGAATAATTTGTCCAGCTATGTGCAGATGCCCGCAATGGCGCTAGGTGCAGCAGTGTCTTCCTTTGCTGCCCAAAATATCGGAGCCGGACGTTGGGATCGAGTGCGCAGGACAACCTGGATTGGGATTGTGTACAATTTTGTGTTGACTGGCGGAGCTGTGGTACTCATTTACGTGTTTAACCGTCAGGCCCTGCTAATGTTCCTTCCTTCTACAGGTGGTGCATTGGAATTGGGGATGCGGATTAATCTGATTACCTTGTGGTCCTTTGTTATATTTGGCATCACCAATGTCATTACAGGCGTTGTTCGATCTACGGGCTCCGTAATGATACCGCTTTTAATTACCATTATTTCATTATGGGGCATCCGTATACCTTTGGCCTATGCGTTTGTCGATGAGTATGGTCTAGATGCTGTATGGTGGAGCTTTCCTGTTGGTTTTGTTATCTCTGCGGTGGCCGTCGTGTTCTATTATGCTTCCGGGAAGTGGAAGCAAGCGAGCATGGTAGAGGTCTCACAAGGTATGAAGCCAGCAAAGGATGAGGGATAAGTAGGACGTTTGTGCTATTCATGACTATTAAATATTACAGGTGTGCCTCTTTTTGTAAAAATAGCCCATTTTTCTTGGATCATGATTTTGCAAAATCCTCGGATAATAAAGAAAAAAGTGAGGTTGTTCATTTGTGCTAAAAGGACGATCATATTATAATGAATATGGTTTGGATAGGTATAATTACGTAGACAACAATGTGGAGGCACCGTCATTTGAGTTATGTTGAGCAAGGACGTTATCAAGTACCGAGAGGCCCCATAGGTCTAATGAGCCGAATGTACAAGCATATTCTCCCTGAAACAAAACAAGAATTGAGCAGCTGGAAGAGCAAGGCGGAGCAGATCCCGGATCCCGAGCTGAGAGGTCAGGCACTTGCGAGTATAGCGGAAAAGACGTTTCACTGCATAGGTGGCGCGGTTTATGCCGCAGCCAATATGTCTGCGCGGCAGACGCTAATTCCGCTGATTGTGGCGTACCAGACCATTAGCGATTACCTGGACAACTTGTGTGATCGCAGTACGTCTATGGACCCGGATGATTTCAGGCTGCTGCATCAGTCTATGCTGGATGCGGTTAATCCGGCGGCTAAGCCAGTGAACTATTATGAATTGCGTCGGGAGCAGGAGGATGACGGTTATTTGACCGGGCTGGTGACAACCTGTCAGTCTTGTGTAAGCAGGCTTCCGGGCTATGAGGCGGCAATGCCTTACGTTCAGGATTTAGCGGGATTATACACGGATTTGCAAGTATACAAGCATATTAAACCCGAGCTGCGGGAACAAGCGCTTTTGGACTGGTGGTCGTTACATAAGGATCGTACACCGGAGTTGCGCTGGAACGAGTTTGCTGCGGCTACGGGCTCAACCCTGGGGGTCTTTATGCTGTTTCTTGCTGCCAGCGACCGGCATCTCACAGATGCGGGGGCTGCCTCAATACATGCATCGTATTTTCCACATGTGTGCAGTCTTCATATTTTGCTGGATTATCTAATCGATCAAGACGAAGACCGGAAGGGCGGAGATCTGAACTTTTGCAACTATTATAAAGATACCGACATGATGCTGGACCGGATCGCCTACGTTGTGAATCGGGCGCGGGCTGATATTGCAGATGTCCCTGCCAGCTCCTTTCACCGGATGATTATCGAGGGATTGCTGGCTTTATATTTATCCGACCCCAAAGTTAGCGAGCAGCAGGATGTGCGCGCTGTTTCGAGACGTTTGATGAAAAACAGTCCGCTTATGCGTTTGTTTTTCTTATTGAACAGTCGATGGATAAGAAGGCTTATATGATTATTTTGAGGAGGTCATCATTCATGACAGCAGTTAAGAAAATTGCAGTATTAACAAGTGGTGGAGATTCACAAGGGATGAACGCAGCAGTTCGCGCCGTTGTGCGCAGCGGTTTGTATTTTGGACTGGAAGTGTTCGGGATTCAACGCGGCTACCAAGGCCTTTTGAACGATGATATTTTCCCGATGGATCTGAGAAGCGTCGGAGATATTATCCAACGTGGGGGTACGGTACTCCAATCTGCACGCTGCCTTGAGTTTACGACTGAGGAAGGACAAAAGAAAGGCGCGCAAATTTTGCGTGACCGTGGAATTGATGGCGTAGTCGTGATCGGTGGCGACGGTTCCTACCAAGGTGCAAACAAACTGACCAAGCAAGGAATTAAAACCATGTGTCTTCCGGGTACGATTGACAATGACATTTCCTTCACGGACTACACGATTGGTTTTGATACGGCGGTTAGTATCGTAGTGGACGCGATCAATAAGCTGCGTGATACGATGTCATCCCACGAACGTTCTTCCATTGTGGAAGTTATGGGACGTCATTGCGGAGATATTGCTTTGCATGCAGGGCTGGCTTCCGGCGCGGAAACTATTTTGGTGCCTGAGGTAGAGTTTAACCTGCAAGAAGTAGCTGATCGGATGACACAAAACTTCAAGCATGGCAAACGCCACAGTATCGTTATCGTTGCTGAGGGTGTAGGCAAAGGCGAAGATGTAGCAAAAGTAATTCAGGAAAACTGTCCGGCGTATGAGCCGCGTGTTACGGTGCTTGGGCATATCCAGCGTGGGGGCACGCCAACTGCGTTTGACCGTAATCTGGCCAGCCGTTTGGGTGACTTTGCTGTTCGCCAATTGATCGAAGGCGTATCTGACAAGGCTTGCGGAATGATTGATGGTAAACTGGTAGCTACAGATATTGGCAAGGTAGTAAGCACGAAAAAAGAATTCAATATGGAACTCTACGAGCTGGCATTGCGTTTGTCCCAATAATGGAGCTTTTACTTATAGCAGATCGGCACTAATCTCTGAAGAAACGTAAAATCATGCGGATGACCCGAGTGAGTCATCCGCTATTTTTTTAACTGAGGATTTTGCAAAATCCTGAACTTTAAAACCTGTGAGGAGGCTGTAACGCATGTATTTGTTCAAAATCGAAGTGGATAGCTCAGAAGGTGCTTTGACAGTCATTCTCGCGGCTGAAAATGAAGAACAGGCATTTAAGGAGATTGATCAGCATGTGGAGAGACACTTTCTGTATCCCCCCAAGCTGAATGAGGTGGCTATTGTGGAGAAGAAAAGAATAACTCCAGGCACAGCATATGTTATCGAGACACGCAAAGGCTAGACAGCCTCTGCGTGTTGTTTTTTTGCGGTAAAACGACGTTGTACCAGCATCAGACGCCAGAGCAGCAATACAGCGCCTACTGCCAAACCTGTAATCAAACCGATCCAGTAGCCATAGGGACCCCAGGATGTCCAACGTGCGAGCATATACCCCACGGGAAGCCCAATGACCCAATAGGACAGGAATGTGAGCAGAAAGGCCGGATTGACATCTTTATACCCGCGTAGTGCTCCTTGAGTAGGTGTAGCGATCGCATCTGAGATTTGAAAGAAAATCGCATAGATTAGAAAATGCTGAGTCAACTGAATAACTTGCGGATCGGTGGAATACAGCCTGGCCACCTGTTCACCCCATATGAGCAGCACAATAGCTGTAATCAGTGACAGAACCACTGCGGTGCTGATGCCCAGTATACTATAGGTTCTAGCATCCCGCGGACGATTAGCCCCTGTTTCATAACCAACCAGAATCGTAAGTGCCATACAAATGCTAAGTGGAAGCATATACAGCGTGCTTGCAAAGTTCATGGCGGCCTGATGAGCCGCGATGGTGGATGTATTATAATTGCTCATCAAGAGAGTAACGGCAGAGAAAATGGCAGTTTCAAAAAATATCGCAAATCCAATCGGTACTCCAATATGAATAAGCTCTTTCCAGGCGCTGGCAGCAATTCCGTATATTTTGCGGAAAATTCGGTATTCGGCAAAATTCTTACCTCGATGCGCAGTAATGCCAGCGACCAGCATAATGATCCAATAGGTGGCGGCGGTTGCAACCCCAGATCCCACACCACCCAGACGTGGAAAACCCCAGTTTCCGTAAATAAGCAAATAGTTTAACAGAATATTGATGGGGAGTGACATCAGCGTGATTGCCATTGTAAATCGTGTTTGTCCCAAGGCATCCATAAAGCTTCGGAGCACAGTGTAGGCGAATAATGGAATAACCCCAAATGCCATCGCACAAAGATAGTAAAGTGCAACGTTATGAACCCTTGGTTCCAATTTCATGCCGTTCAAAATAGGATTGACGAGAAAAATGCCTGCAATCAGAACGATCATGGACAAGGCAAGAGAGAGCCAAAGCGCTTGAATGACATAGTAGGAAACTTTATCTTTGCGCTGTGCCCCGACCAGTTGGGACACAATCGGCGTGATCGCCATCAGTATGCCATTGAGGCCTGTTTGTACGGGAATCCACAGACTTACTCCGATAGCTACACCAGCCAGGTCGGCAGGAGAAAAGTGCCCGGACATATTGGTATCGAAAAAAGTCATCGCGGATAATGCGAGTTGGGTAATCAGGATGGGTAGCAAAATGTAAAGTAGCTGTTTCCATTTCTGACTCATTGTAATTGTTGATTGCATTTTATTTCCTCATTTACTAAATAATCGTTACTATGACGTTACTTGTACGTTACTCCGCTCGTATAGCGGTTTGTTGCATTCCAGAGCAAATATTCATCCACCTTCATATCCTTAAGCGCTCGAATTTGATCCTCGACCTGGATTTTCCCATACTTGGCATAATGGCCACTGCCCAACCAGCTGGCGGTAAAATCCTGAATCCACGGACGAATAATCGGCTTCAGCTTGCCTGTTGGATCCAGCTTTTTATGTGTATCGACCATGGAGCCTTTTATCGTCTGATAAGGATTTTTATCAGGGTCTTGTACACCAAACCAACCTGTTGTGTAATGGCTTGGATAGACCATCGGCGAAATGACGTCCACGTTCTCAGAGATTTTAGTAAAATCCTGTCCGATTCCCTCGGCAGCAGGAACAGAAGCGGCATATCCGAAAATATCTACAGACACCCGCACCCCCATGGGAGCAAGCTGTTTGCGAGCATATTGTACGAACTCGGCTACAGCATTCGAGCGTGATTGCTCCGACTTGGTGTATTTTAGCTTATCTGATCTTTTCTCAAAGCCTTCGGGAAAACGTACATAGTCAAACTGAATCTCCTTAAAACCGAACTGGGCTGCTTCCTTGGCAATGGCGATATTATAATCCCATACCTCTTTGTTATAAGGATTGACGAACCCGTCTCCCTTGCCGTTTTTCCAGACCGACCCATCAGGATTGCGGAACGATATTTCGGGATTTTTGTTAGCCAGCACGGTATCTTTAAATACGACGATCCGGGCGATTGGATAAACTTTATGCTTTTTCAAACGATCCATCAAACCGGAAATATCGCGAATAAATTTTTGGGGCTTGCCCAATTTCAGCAGTTCGGGGCTGGTCGTTGGATAAGTTATGTAACCTGCATCATCTTTAATGTCAATGACCATAGCATTGAGCTCTGTTTTATCGATCAAATCCAGCAGTTGATTCATGCGCGACCCGCCTGCGCTATAAGCCGTTACATAAATGCCTTTGATAGCTGGCGTGGTCGGCTGCGGGTCTAATTTAACCGGAGGATTGGATGCATCTACCTTCATGCTACTGTGCTGGGCCTGAATCATGGCGCTGCCGAGCGTTGTTGCTACCGCATCTTTTAAACT
Source organism: Paenibacillus kribbensis (assembly GCF_002240415.1). Classification (NCBI taxonomy): domain Bacteria; kingdom Bacillati; phylum Bacillota; class Bacilli; order Caryophanales; family Paenibacillaceae; genus Paenibacillus; species Paenibacillus kribbensis. The sequence goes on along the minus strand of NZ_CP020028.1, from coordinate 3,678,635 downwards.
TGGTATATTGGCTGTCTGTTCTCCATTTCCACTCATCCCCAAGGCGATTAACATCATTGCCCAAATCATATTCATTCCCCAGTTCTCTCCCTTATGTCTGTTGCTTACCTGATTATACGTAAATTCAGGTATCCAAAAAACAACATCTTTGTAACCAAAACTGGTGAAGGCCATCAGGCACAGTCTTGCATGATTAACCCAACGATCGATCGATGAATCCATATCATTGCATAAATAATGCCGCTTCTTCGCGGCTGTAGGCACAACCGGAAGAAGCGGCACTGAGTGAAGCGATTTATTGAAGATAATTATCGTTCTGGTGCTCACAAATACTGTACTGAATAATTTCTAGCGCATCCGTTGGCTTGAGAATGGACATCCCGTCCCGAAGGACAATCATCGAGTTCAGCTCATTCTTTTTGAGAGAAGGGAGCATTTCAGGATACCATCTTAAGACGATGTCGGACAGTTTTACCGTTTCCATTTCCACAATAATCACCCTTTCCTGTTCGGAATCATTCCAAAAGAATCATTCATTACGAATCGGAAAAGCAAAGTGCCTGTGAAATAGCAGGTAAAGCGGTCTTTTAAATATGATGGGAACAGCGCACGTATAGTGTACCACAAGAACTGAATTTTGACACTCAGGTACATGCTTATCTTCGGCGGAAGGATCCCATGACTCCAACGGTTTCCACAATATTAACGAAAGCAGACGGGTCCACTTCCTTAATGATACGCTTTAATTCGACCAACTCATAACGTGTTGTAACAGTCATTAGCATATCCTTTTCCGTATGTGAAAATGCACCTTCAATTTTGATTTTGCTGACACCGCGTGGCGTGGTCAACATCCGGCTCAACAGTTTTTCGGTGTGTCCTGTAATGATGTAGACGGTGATTTTCGTATGGCTTACATAAATTTGATCCAGGACTTTCCCTGTCACGAAAATGGACAGCATTGACGCCAGCGCAATATTCCAATCTCCGTTCAAAAATCCTGCCGCGAGAATGATCAGCCCATTCAAACCGACAAGTACAGTTCCTACGGGGAAGTCACGATAACGGGTAACAATGGAGCCGATAATGTCAAAACCGCCAGTAGACCCTCCCACCCGGAAGGAAACCCCTGCTCCAACGCCGATCAGTACCCCGCCAAAGACGGAGGCCAGCAGTGTATCCGATACGACAGATTGCACCGGAACCCAGGCTAAGATCCATGTTGTAACAACAACGGATAAGATGCTCAGGCTAATAAATCGCTTGCCCAAAATAAACCAGCCTGCAATAAGCATCGGGATATTGATGACAAAATACATGGTGCTGATATTGAATTTTGTGAAATAGCCGATTAACATGGAAAGCCCGGCTACTCCCCCGCTCAGCAGGTGATGGGGCACGAGAAACAGATTAAAACCGCATGCTATGGCAGCGGCTCCAAGAATGACTGTGAAGCAGTTTAACACTATTTTTAACAACTTTTTTTCACCTCATTTAAATTATGCGGGAAGCAACTTGCTGGTATTCATGAATTGTTCTGTGCTATAATGCGATGTGGATATTCTTGAGTAGGGACCTATGTCCAGAGAAACACTTAAAATTTAAACTGTTTTAAAAAGGGTAAATTCGTTTAAGATGTATCGGATAGGGTTCCCTGAGTCATTACAGAAAGTTGCAGTTTTAAGCCAAAATAAACTGTTACTGTATTGGGGAAAACTTATACAATAATATCGCTACTTAAGAATACAGACAACATTGTGGATTGTCCACCACATCCACCATTATGAAGGAGTATGAATAAATTTGACGACATTTGCAGAATTTGATCTTGAACCTAAAGTAATTCAGGCGATTACGGAGCTGGGTTTTGAAGAAGCTACACCAATTCAGGCCAAATCCATTCCGATTGCACTGCAAGGCAAAGACATGATTGGCCAAGCCCAAACAGGTACTGGTAAAACCGCAGCCTTTGGTATTCCATTGATCAGCAAAATTGCCAGAAACGACGAAAAAATCAGAGCCCTGATTATGGCTCCAACACGCGAGCTTGCAATTCAGGTGGCTGAAGAAATTGAAAAACTGTCCCGCTTTAAAGGTCTCCGCACGTTGCCAATCTATGGCGGTCAAGATATCGTGCGCCAGATTCGCGCTTTGAAAAAGAAACCTCAAATTATTATTGGTACACCAGGACGCCTGCTCGATCATATTAACCGCAAAACTATCAAGCTGGAAGACGTAAACACGGTTGTTTTGGATGAAGCGGATGAAATGTTGGATATGGGCTTCATGGAAGATATCCAATCCATTTTGAAGCAAGTTCCGGACGAGCGCCAAACGATGCTCTTCTCGGCTACAATGCCTCCTAATATTAAAAGACTGGCTGAGCAATTCCTCAAAGACCCTGAGCATGTTTCAGTTATTCCTAAACAAGTTAGCGCTCCACTGATTGAACAGGCCTATATTGAAGTTCCTGAGCGGCAAAAATTCGAAGCATTGAGCCGTCTGATCGATATGGAATCCCCAGAACTCGCCATCGTATTCGGTCGTACCAAGCGTCGGGTAGACGAGCTGGCTGAAGCTCTGCAAAAACGTGGATATTCTGCAGATGGCTTGCATGGTGACTTATCTCAAAACCAGCGCGATGCTGTTATGCGCAAATTCCGCGATGGAAGCATTGACGTACTCGTAGCGACTGACGTGGCTGCTCGTGGTTTGGACGTTTCCGGCGTAACTCACGTTGTGAACTTTGACCTTCCACAAGATCCGGAAAGCTATGTTCACCGTATTGGCCGTACTGGACGTGCAGGTAAAGAAGGGGAAGCATGGTCTTTCGTAACGCCTCGTGAAATTGATCATTTACATTTCATCGAACGTGTAACTCGTCACCGTATTCCTCGCAAGCCGCTTCCAACACTGGCCGAGGCTCTGGAAGGCAAACAACGCATCATCGCAGAACGCCTTTTGGAAGCTGTAGAAAAAGGTGAGTTGAACGAGTACAAAGGTTTGGCGATTCAAATGCTGGAGCAATATGATTCTGTACAACTTCTTTCCGCAGCTCTGAAGCTGATGACTGGTGAGAAGAGAGAAGCATCAATTGAGCTGACTCCTGAAGATCCAATCCGTGCAAAACGTCGTAAACCGGACATTCGTTCTGGCGGTCGCAAGCCATCCAACTATAGCGGTCGCAGCAATGGAGGCTATAATTCCAACCGTTCTGGCGGCAGTGGCGGTAAAGGCGGATATGGCGGTTACAACCGTGGCAAAGAAGGCGGTGGCTACAACCGTGATTCCGGAAGCCGCTACAGTGGAGATCGCAAACCACGCACGAGCAGCAATGGAGAAACTCGTCGTCCTGCAAGACGTGAAGATTCCTCTTCCGAATAAGCATTAATATATTGAAAAGCCGAAGTGAATACCAGCTTCGGCTTTTTTTTGTTTTAGTGGCAGATGAGGCCCGATAACCCCCTGCTTGGCAAAGGGACCTGCTGTGACGAACTACCTGTTGAATTCACTGGCGCATTAGGGATGAAATACGTTATGATATAGTCAACAGCCGGAATTTACAGGCATAGCAACATGAGTCTTGGACTGTCAAGGCTCACGGAGGGAGAGACTAGCATTGGAGTTTAAAGGAGCTATGGGTGGTATTTACCGCTTGACGGAATGGATTACCCGACTGGCAGCTACCAATTTATTATGGGTGTTATGTTCGTCGCCTTTTATGTTCTGCCTCATACTCAAACTACTTGTCATGAATCAGAATTTGGCTAATGAATCTTTACAAATGAACTGGGCAATGGCTATTTTGGCACCGCTTACCTTATTCCCGGCCACATCGGCTATGTTTACCGTTGTTCGCAAATGGGTGATGGGTGACACAGATACCGGTGTGTTTCGTACTTTCTTTAAAGGCTACAAGGAAAACTATAAGCAGAGCCTGATCGGGGGCATCTTTTACACGTTGCTGTTTGTTATCATGTATGTGGATTATACCGTTTATATGACACAACTCAGCAACCTGCAAATCGTGGGCGTTATCATGCTTATTCTTATCATTATTTTACTCGTGTCTATGTTTAACTTCTTTTCGATGGTAGCTCATTACCATATGTCTATCGGACAAATTATGAAAAATGCGGTTTTACTGACGCTGATTCGACCATTTCGTGTATTTTCCACTATGCTCGGCAGCGCTGTTGTTATATTTATCGGGGTCAAATATCCTGTGCTCTTCTTATTCTTTATCGGCAGTGTTGTTGCCTGGTTTGCTTTCTTTAATTTTTACGGAACATTTCTCAAAATGCAGGATCAGATGGAAAAGATGAAGCAGAAGGATGAGGAGCAAGAAAGCGTTGAGGACAAGAAAAGTGATAACCTCCAAAAATAAAACAGATTTCTCCTAGCATTTACTTTCTGAGTTAGAAGCGCTATAATAAGGTCACATCCTGCGATGCGCGTTACGGTCATTTGTTGTTTTGAACCAATGACAATGTCTAGGGAGATCAATACGGATGAATAGCTGAAAAGCCCTGTCAATTCCTGACAAGGGGACTTCAAAAGTTTGTTCTGCGATCACCCACCTGCTAAAGCAGGTTCAGAAGACGCTATGGTCGAACGGCATCAGCGGGTATTCCGCAACGTAATGAACACACTCTGGTACTGCTTTATGCAGAAACAGGGTGTTTTTTGTATGCAACAATGTTAAACTAAGACATGAGGCACTAAGGTCGCATGCCACAGGTATGATCGGGCTTACTTTTGGTTGTTTATCGTATTTTATAAAGCGCTTGCAGCAAAAGAGGTTCGGTGTGCCGCATGATGGCAACGATTATCGTGAAGGAGGAAATGTCTTGTCGTTGAAGAGGACTCTGGTAGGGATTGTGCGCAGCCAAGAAAGTACAAGCGACCGGGTCAAGGACCCCCAAATGAAGACACGCTATTATAACTTATCGAGAGACAAGGCTTGGGAAGAAGTGACATCGATCTTAAAAAAGATTCCTGGCTATAAGGTACTCCATGAGGTAGCATCCGTAGGTGAGATTACGTTGGAGAAGCGAACGGCGTTCGGCAGAACTGTCGATATTACTGTTTCTATATTATCTGTTTCGCCAGTTCGGAGTGCGGTGGATATTTATTCCGCGTCACGCGGATCGCTGGGGGACTTAGGTGCGAATTATCGTATCATTTTGCAGCTGTTCACGATGATTGACAAGAAGCTGTCCGCTTATAAGGTCGTGCAGTAATTGTACGTGTGAGCAGTGGTGAGACAGACCCATGTCAAAAAAAGCGAGGAAGGCAACCCTTCACTCGCTTTTTTAATATTCGTTCGTGATTTAGACGAGTTTTTTCACCGCTGCAATCGCTTGATCATAGTCAGGGTGCTCGGACATTTCGCTCAAGTATTCCACATAAGCGATTTTGTCATTTTGGTCAATAACAAAAATAGCCCGATGATCCAAATGGAATTCCTTGATGAACACGCCATAAGCTTCACCGAAGGAATGATCCTTGTAGTCGGACAATGTCAAAACGCGGTCAATGCCCGCAGCTCCGCACCAACGAGCTTGTGCAAACGGAAGGTCCACGCTGACAGTCAATACTACGACTTGATCTCCAAGGGAATCTGCTTCTTGGTTAAAACGTCGAGTCTGTGCGTCACACACGCCTGTATCCAAAGAAGGAACTACACTGATCAGTTTGACTTTGCCTGCAAAGTCTTGAAGCGTAGCTGCTTCCAACAGGTTTTTCTGCAATTTGAAATCAGGTGCCTGATCTCCAATTTTCAATTCAGGACCTAAGAGAGTCAATGGATTGCCTTTAAAAGTAGCAGCTCCTGTACGTTCTTGTGCCATATGTAATAGCCTCCTTGGTTTTTAGATTGGTTATCGTTGCCGAAATCTATTATAATCTTTTATAAAAGACATTGTCCAATTTGAATAAGGTGGAGACACCCCGTGAAGGAAGGATTGCCTTGATTTTTTTACGTTATGAGAACTGGAAAAGTTATTTGCGTTTTTACCCGGTGACCTGTCTGATTTTGCTCATCAATATTGTGATGTTTATTGTGCTTACCGTACAGGGGGGATCGCAGAATAGTTTAACACTGATTCGGTATGGCGCCCTGATTAATGAGGCACCTTTCACTGATCAGCTATGGCGCTATGTGTCAGCTATATTTTTACATGCAGGGTTCGATCATCTTTTGTTTAATTCCTTCGCGATCCTTGTTTTTGCTCCACCGCTGGAGCGCTTGCTGGGCTCCTTGCGCTATGTTTTGCTATATCTGGTCACAGGTATTGTAGGGAATGTGATGTCCATCGCGCATTATAACATGGTAGCGGAAACGACTATCTCTGTAGGAGCCTCAGGAGCGATATATGGCATCTATGGTGCATTTCTGTACGTTGCCCTGTTTCAACGCTCATTTATGGATGATGCTTCACGCAAAACACTGTACACGCTGCTCGGATTTGGTATCCTGTTTTCTTTCGCTGTGGCGAACATTAACTGGACCGCTCACTTTGGCGGCTTGCTCAGTGGGTTTTTCCTATATGGATTGATGGTTAGATTAACTGGTCAACGTAAACGTCACTAAAGACAGCTTTATCGTAAGTAGGCAGGGGAATAATGAGGATGATGTTCGATAACATCTTCCTTCGGATGTTGAAAAACAGATTGGAGCGAATATCGGAGTGGAATTACGACAGTTGCAATACTTCATGAAAGTAGCGCAAAAAGAACATGTCACTCAGGCAGCCGAGGAGCTACATGTGGCGCAATCTGCGGTTAGTCGGCAAATTCATCAGCTTGAAGAGGAACTGGGGGTTAACCTTTTTATGCAAAAAGGCCGCAACTTGCAACTTACGCCGGTGGGACAGCTATTTTGCAAACGGGTTGAAACGATTATAAAGGACTTGGAACGGGCTGTTTTGGAGGTGCATGAGTTTTTGGACCCTGAAAGGGGCGAAATCCGCATCGGTTTTCCACACAGTTTGGGGATTCATCTTATTCCTACGGTGGTGGCTGAGTTCCGTAAGCGGTATCCCAATGTTAAATTCAGATTTAAACAGGGGATGTATCCGAGCTTAATCCGTGATGTGTCCGCAGGTGAGGTGGATTTGGCTTTTGTATCTCCATTTCCGGATCGGCATGATCATGTTGAGGGGGACGTGGTACTGACTGAGGAGTTGTTTGCAGTCCTGCCGCCTAATCATCCTTTGGCTACAGCCAAGCACATCACGCTAAGTCAGCTTAAAGGTGAGAAGTTTATCCTGTTCAGGGACGGATATTCGCTGCGTCCGATTGTATGGCAGGCTTGTCTGGAGGCTGGATTTACGCCGGATATCGCTTTTGAAGGCGAGGAGACGGATACAATTCGCGGATTAGTTGCAGCCGGTATGGGGGTCAGTCTTTTGCCTGAAATGGCATTATTTCAGACCAATCCACTTCAGCCGGCAAGAGTGTCGATTGTTGATCCGGAGGTGACGCGAACGATTGGCTTGATTCACCGCAGGGATGACAAGCTTCCGCTCGTTGCCAAATCGTTTCGCACTTTTTTGTTGGACTATTTTGGTCTTCAAGGCAGTGCAGTTGCTCCGAATGGGAGTGCTAAAGCAGATTGAACGCAAGTGAGTGCAGAGTATTAGCATAGATAGAAAAAAGGTTGTTCCTCTACCATCACATGGCGGAGGAACAACCTTTTTTGCAATACAAGCGATTAGTCGCGACTGTTAAAAATACCAATCAAGCGGATCAGTTCCAGCAAGGAAACGAGAGCGGCGGCCACATAGGTTAATGCAGCTGCATTCAATACTTTGGCGATACCTCGTTCTTCATCACTACGGATAAAGCCTTCAGAAACCATAATTTCACGTGCGCGGTTGGAAGCGTTAAATTCGACCGGCAATGTAATTAATTGAAAAGCAACCGTAGCCGAGAAAAAGATAATACCCAGACCGATCAGGTTCGTAAAGCTGAACAAGAAACCGGCAATCAGCAGAAACGGTGCAATACCGGATGCAAAGTTGACGATCGGAAAGATACGGTGACGCAGTGTCAGCATCGGATAATGCTCTTTATGCTGAATCGCATGACCGACCTCGTGACAAGCCACAGCAACCGCGGAAATGGATTTTTCATAATATACTGGCTCGGACAGGCGTACCACTCGATGTATCGGGTCATAGTGGTCAGATAACGCACCCGGCACCGGTTCAATCGGAACATCATGCAAACCATTACGATCTAGCATGTGCCGGGCGGCATCATAACCTGTCAGCCCATTTTCGTTGGGGACGTCAGACCACTTGTTAAAAGTACCTTTCACACGAAATTGCGCCCATAAGGATAATCCGAACGCAAGAAGAATCAATATATACATACCCATCATAAAGCAATCCCTCCATTATTGTTTCATCATACAGCCCGGGAACCTACATCAAAGAGCTATGCTCCAGCAAATACTTCAGAGCTTCGATACAAGCAGCGCTTTGCGGGAGTAGACCCGTAAGTAACTTGCGAGCTTGAACGGGCTTGAGCTGCCCCAGAAGAGGCTGTAGCTCATTGACTTCACGCTCCAGACGCTGCATGTGCATCTCCAGACTCGTCAGCTTGTCTGTGACGTGATCTTCCCCTGCAACCGAGCTCCATTTAATAAGCGTCTGTTTGATTTCCTCGAGGCTATACTTCTCTTGTTTCATTTGGTTAATACGTTCAAGCCTTTTTAAGGTTTCATCATTATAAAGCCGATAATTTTTCAATGATCGTTCTTCAGGTGTGATCAAACCGAGCTTTGTGTAATAATCAATGGTTCGTTCGCTGACACCAGCCGCCTTGGCTAGTTCACCAATTCGATACAGCTTCATATCCCCATCTATCCTCACCTCACGCTCTTCATTCAACCTTCAAAATTTCGATCTGCAAATCAAGTGCTTAATAAGAATATTTTACATGATTCTCAACCATACAGTCAAACGTTATACTTTTTCAGGACTGAAACAAGCTACTTTTATAGTTAGTAAATGTGACATGAGAAGTTTTATTGCTTGTTTTTTTAACATGGTAAAAAAAATCTTGTCAACTTTCATGTGTTCTGCTTATAATGACAATAAGAATTTCACGAAATGTAAAGAAACATAACATTCAAGGGAGTGGGCTTCATGAGAAAAAAGTGGTTAGTTGCATTATTGGCCATGGTGACGGTACTGGCTTTTCCGGTAGGTGCATTCGCTGCTGACGGTCCGACAAATGTTCAGCTTCAAGCAGGCTTAAATACGGCATTTACCTTCTTGGCATTTATACTCGTGTTCTTCATGCAAGCGGGATTTGCGTTGCTGGAGGCTGGTTCTACACGAATGAAGAATGCGGGGCATGTCGCTGGTAAAACGATTCTTACTACGGGAGTTGCGGCCTTGTCCTTCTGGGCACTTGGATTTGGACTCGGCTTTGGCAACGATGGCGGCAACGGATTTATGGGATTGACGGGTTTCTTTATGAGTGGTACTGATGCTGCAGCATCATTTGATTCTCTCTCCGCTCTGGATGTTCCAATCACCATTATGTTTTTATTCCATTTCGCTTTTGCTGCGGTTTCTCTTTCCATCGCATGTGGAGGAATGGCAGAGCGTGCAAAATTAAGTGTATACATTATTTTCGGTATTTTGTTCTCCATCGTGATTTATCCGGTTGTAGCTCACTGGGTATGGGGCGGTGGCTGGCTTGGCAAACTGGGTATGCAGGATTATGCCGGTTCGACAGTAGTCCATCTGACAGGCGCTACGGCGGCACTTGTCGCTACGCTGCTGCTCAAACCGCGTCTGGGCAAATTTAATAAGGATGGCAAGCCGAACATTATTCCTGGCCACAATCAGGTGTATTCGATTCTGGGCGTTATTATTCTCTGGTTTGGCTGGTTTGGATTTAACCCGGGTAGTGCAGTATCGGCTATGAATGACGGATTTTTCGGATATGTGGCGTTGACTACCAATATTGCAGCTGCGGCAGGCGGGGTTTTCGCTTTGCTCGTATCCTGGATGGTATATGGAAAAGCAGATATTCCTTCGATGCTGAATGGTGTGCTGGCGGCGTTGGTTGCCATTACTGGTTCTTGTGCTTTTGTAGCTCCTTGGGCAGCTCTGGTCATCGGTGCTGTAGCAGGGATTGTCACCTTCTTCACAGCACAATGGTTTGAGCGTGCAAGAGTAGATGATCCGGTGTATGCTTTTTCTGTGCATGGTATTGCAGGGATGTGGGGTGCGGTATCGACAGGATTGTTCGCTACTCCTGAGCTTGTAAAAGTAACAGGTGTAGGTCAAGCGGGGCTGTTCTATGGCGGTGGATTTACACAATTAGGAGTACAACTGCTTGGACTGGTTGGCACCTTTACCTTTGTGTTCGTCATTTCCTTCATTATTCTGGGTGCAATGAAAGCAATGATGGGCATTCGCGTTACAGAAGAGGAAGAAACCATGGGGCTGGATATCAGTGAACACGGTACGTACGGCTATCCAGAACAAATGAAGTTGGTTGCAGAGGCTGAAAAGCGTTCTGGTATTGTAAACTAAGTTGTAGAATATAAAGAGCCAGTATGGAGAGCGGAGGAGATGGTAGTATGGAACTGCAAAATATGGCCCCTTGGGTGAGTTCCGCCGAAGCGATTGACCAAGCAGACACGCCTGAATCGCTGAGGCAGGCCAGGGTCGATTCTCAAAAATGGCTGCTGGCTTCCCAAGCCTCCGCTCCGTTATCAGACTGGTTACAAACGGCGAATGAAATGCATGACCGTATCGCGGCCAGAGCTGTACAAGTGTGCGAAAAAGGGATGGTTGAGGATGGCTTCGGCCCCCCTCCCGTCCCTTACGCATTTATAGCCTTCGGAAGCATGGGGCGCTCGGAATCGACGCTATGGAGTGACCAGGATAACGGTATGATTATCAGTGATATGGTATCCGCGGACAAAGAATTGTATTTTAGCGAATTGGGTCGCAGAGTATCCGCGATTCTGGAGAATTTGGGCTACCCCAAATGTGAGGGGAAAGTGATGTGTTCGGAGCCGTTGTGGCGTCGTACATTGTCTGAATGGCAGGAGCAGCTAACGAAATGGTCGGATGATTTTGCCTGGGAGCCGATCCGTTATCTGATCATCTCGTCTGATATGAGGCATATCGCTGGAGATGAACAGTTGTCATGCGAATGGAAACGTAGCTTTTATGGGCTGTTCCGAAAACATCCCGATTTGCCTATAGCGGTACTCAGGAACACGGTCAGGCATAAAGCGACACTTAATATTTTGGGTCAGATCGTCACCGAACGCTTTGGGGAGCACGCGGGCGATTTTGATGTGAAATACGGGCTGTATATTCCACTGGTAAATGCAGTGCGCTTTCTGGCGTTGCAGCACGGAGTAGAGGAAACCTCTACGCTGAAAAGACTGAGACGCCTGGCGCAATTGGAGGCCGCGCCGCTTCCTTTGCTGGACGCTTGTGAGCGGGCCTTTCGGATTGCACTTCAGCTTCGAACAGCAACTCCGGTGCAGGAAAAGGATGGATTGCTGATCAGCAACGGCTACCTGGCCGTCAAGCCGCTGAAGCAAGGCAAGGGCTGGCACGAGCTGCGCGAGGCTCTTTCGACGGTGCGACGGCTCCATCGTGCGTTGCAAAGACAGTTGCGATTTATGGAAGGGAGAAGGCCATGAAGGAACCAGCGCAGGGAGGCGGCTTTTGGAGCGCTCTCCGCAGAGGAGGAGTACCGTCTGCCATCGCTTCAGTAATGGGGGCTCCTACGGCTCAGCAGATGGCGTTTATTCGCTCCTTAACCCGGGAGCAGCGGCGCTCTGAAGTTTTGCGGACCCCGCTGGAGCGTTTGGAGACGGTTGTTTTTGATCTGGAGACGACGGGATTTTCTGCGCAGCATGGTGATGAGATTTTATCGTTTGGAGCGATTCGGGTTGTCGGGGATACAATTATGGAAAAAGAGCAGTTTTATACGCTTGTCAATCCACGTACAGTGATTCCTGAGCATATTACTGAGCTAACCGGGATTACCCGGGAAATGACAGATGAGGCTCCACCGCTTATGAATGGGCTGCATGATTTTATGTCCTTTGTAGGTGGGCGTGTACTTGTAGCGCATGCCAGTGCTCATGACAAGGCTTTTTTGAATGCCGCTTTATGGAAAACATCTAAAGTCCAGCTGACTCACCGAGTTCTCGATACGATGATGCTTGCCAAGTGGCTTGAGCCGCAACAGCACCAAACGTATAGCCTGGATGAATTGCTGACCTATCAAAGCATTCCGATTGAGGGGCGGCATCATGCGTTAGAGGATGCAAAAATGACAGCTAAGCTGTGGGTGGCGTATGTACAGGAAATGCTTGAGCGTAACGTGACTAATTTGGCAGATGTTTATGCACATTTAAGTCATGCCTGATCTCGTGTACATCGCTAGCGCTCAGGTTGCACCAAAAACAGCAAGTCCGCGACTATTCGTGGGTTTGCTGTTTTTTTGTGCACATATGCAGATGGGGAAGGTTAGAGTTGGGAGCAGACTGGGTATCCTATGGAGAAGTTCAAGGTAAGCTTAATGAAAGTCAGGTGATTGGATTGTGAAAAGGCTTGATTGTATGAGATTAGGGATAGCTATGCTGGTTGTGGGAGCGGCTGCATGGGGAGTTATTGCAAACATGGCTTATGCAACAAGCCTGCCGATTAAAAATGTACTTTCCCAGGAGGGATATAAGGATGGGGAAATCAAAAAGCTAAAACCCGGTCAACGGCTTCCATCTATGATTTTAAAGGGTTTGAACGGTAACTCCTACGATGTGGGGGCTACACGCAACAAACCGCTGGTTATTAGCTTTTGGGCTTCATGGTGTGATCCGTGCCGTGTGGAAGCGCCTATGCTGAATGAGTTGTATCGCAAGTACAAACAAGATGTAGATGTATATGGAATCAATGTAACTCGCTATGATCGACTGGAGGATGTGCAGAAATTTTCCCGCGCTTTGGGCCTGCAATTTCCGATTTTGCTTGATGAGCAAGGGGCATTGTTTGAACGGTTTGGGGGAGCAGCTTTTCCGACTCATGTATTGGTTGATCATCATGGACAGGTGCACGAAATTATCATCGGCATGCTGAGTGAGCAGGAATTGGATCGTAAAATACAGATGCTTCAAAAAAAGAAGGTGTCTTTGAGGTCCCGATAGGTCCTAAAGACACCTTTTAGAAGCATTCCTTCGTCTGATTAGGATTAGTGGTTAATTAATCCCTGGTGAGTAAGGTCTGCCTGCTCGTTTTTGGGAATCGGTGCTTCCAGCAACGCATAACGGAAGCTGTCCAGAAGAGCTTCCCAGCTGGCTTCAATTACATTTTCGGATACGCCTACGTTACTCCAGACGTCTTCGTAATTTTTGGATTCTATGAGTACTCGTACTTTGGCCGCGGTGGCATCTTTTTCGTCGAGCACACGTACCTTGTAATCAGCCAGATGCATGTCCCGCAAGGCAGGGAAATATTGGGAAAGGGCCTTGCGAAGTGCATTATCGAGTGCATTGACAGGACCATTTCCTTCAGCAGCGGTATAAACACTCGTCCCTGCGACATTTAGCTTCAAGAACGCCTCGGATACGACCGGTCTGCCTGCTGTTTTTTCTACCAGCACCTTGAAGGACTCGAACGAAAACATTTCCTTCACTTGACCGCCTGCTTCCCGAATGAGCAATTCCAGCGAAGCATCGGCTCCTTCAAACTGGTAGCCCTGATGCTCCAGCTCCTTGATGCGGCTAATGACGCCACGCGCTTCATCACTGGACGGATCAAGGGTGATGCCCAGCTCCTGCGCCTTGGACACAACATTGCTTTGTCCTGCCAATTCGGAGACCAATACCCGCTGTTTGTTGCCCACCAGCTCAGGAACGATGTGCTCGTAAGTTCGCGAATCGCGCAAAATAGCTGACACATGGATGCCGCCCTTATGGGCAAAGGCTGCATTGCCGACATAAGGCTGGTTCACAGACATATTGACGTTGGCCACCTCGCTAACAAAGCGGGCTGTATTATAGAGTTGCTTCAGCTTGTCATCACCCAGACAATCGTAGCCGAGCTTGAGTTGCAAATTTGGAATGACGGAGCATAGGTTGGCATTACCGCATCTCTCGCCATATCCGTTAAGGGTGCCTTGAACCTGTCTTGCACCTGCCTGAACTGCGCTAAGCGTGTTGGCTACTGCCAATTCACAGTCATTGTGTGTATGAATACCCAATTGCGATCTTGTCAATTGACTATGCAACGTAGTGACAATTTCCTGTACTTCATGCGGCATGGTGCCACCGTTTGTATCGCACATCACGAGCCAGTCCGCGCCTGCTTCTTCTGCTTTTTTCAAAACGGCGAGTGCGTATTCCGGGTTGTTTTTATAGCCGTCAAAAAAATGCTCGGCATCAAAAATAACCTCCATGCCTCCTTGCTTTAAAAAGGCAATGGAATCATAAATCATGGACAAATTTTCCTCCAATGTCGTCTGCAAAGCGGTGTCTACATGGAAGTCCCATGATTTACCTACCAGCGTAGCAGCCTGGGCGCCGGATTCCAGAATCCGCTGCAGATTGACATCCTGTGCTGCGATGCTATTCTTGCGGCGCGTGCTGCCGAAGGCGACAATTTTGGCCTGAAGTCCTAGCTCTTGTACCCGTTTGAAAAATTCGATATCCTTGCTGTTGCTCCCGGGAATCCCGCCTTCAATATAATGAACACCGAGATCATCAAGTTTTTTGGCGATTTTCAATTTGTCGTCAGCAGACAAGCTAATTCCTTCTCCTTGAGTACCGTCTCGCAGCGTTGTATCAAAGATAGAAATTGCGGTGGACATGAGGGACTCCTCCTTTGCGGAATGCTCAGATTTTAATGAAACTTTGCTTTTTAAGCTGATTTGTTTAGTTGTTTAACGCTTAAAAACAGGAAAGCGTCAGCCTGCCTTGTTCGTATGATACTCGATTATATCAACTAATGACTTCAAATGTAATATATAATTATCATTTTATGGCCGGAAAGTCTTTATTCTCATGTAAAATCTCATGTAAAATAGAAGGAGAATCCGGATCTAAATTTAAACCAAGAGACATATTCCCGTAAGAACGGGTGAATTTACAGATAAAAGAAGGGTTGAGCGTGAAAGATGTCAGTGCTTATTATCCGGTCGATGGGCGAGTTATTTTGCATGTGGATATGAATGCATTTTATTGTTCCGTTCATGCAGCGGAGGAACCGGAGAAATATAAGGGGTTGCCTACCGCCGTAGCTGGCAGTAGTGAGCTGCGCAGAGGTGTAATTGTAACCTGCTCCTACGAAGCCCGACGCTTGGGTATTTCAACAGGGATGGTTGTTCAGCAGGCGCGCCGGATTTGTCCACAGCTCATCGTAATACAGCCTGATTTTCACTTGTACCGTCGTTATTCCAAAGCGTTTATGAGCATTGCTTATTCGTATACGCCTATGCTGGAGGCCACTTCGATTGATGAATGTTATCTGGACATTACAGGTTCCAGGCAGTTTGGAACACCTCTGGAAATTGCAGAGGAAATCAAGCGCAGAGTCAATGATGAGCTTGGCTTGCCCTGCTCAATCGGAGTGGCGCCCAACAAGCTGTTAGCGAAAATGGCCTCTGATTTAAAAAAGCCGCGTGGAATATCGGTTTTGCGTCTGCGTGATGTGCCCGGCATTTTGTGGAAGCTTCCTTGCAGTCAATTGTTTGGTGTGGGTCGCAAAACGGCAGACAAACTCCTGCAAATGAACATTCGCACGATCGGGCAACTGGCCAAGGCGGATGAACAAATGTTAATTGGCGCATTTGGCGTGACAGGATCGTGGCTCAAATTGGCGGCTAACGGGATTAATCATTCTCCAGTCAGCACGGAACGAGAACCTAACAAGTCCATCGGTCATACGACTACTTTGCCTATGGATGTGGTGAAGCTGGAAGAGGCTCAGCGGGTACTTCTTAACATTAGCGACCAGGTAGCCCGGAGGCTTCGACGACACGGTATGCTGGCAGGAGGTATTCAGCTGACGATTCGGACGCCAGATATGAAAACTTTTACGCGTTCTCAGATTAGAAGTACTCCTACGGAAAATGCTGAAGACATATATAAGGAAGCTTGTGCGCTGTATCGTCGTCATTGGGAAGAGGACAAGCCTGTGCGTTTGCTGGGAATTACGCTGCAGCAGCTCATTCCGAAGGAGGAAGCGGCCGTTCAGCTGGATCTTTTCGAATACCAGGATCAGCCGAAGAAAGAAAGTCTATTGAAGACGATGGATGCGCTGCGCGACAAATTTGGTGAAAATGCAATTTTGACTGCCGGGATGCTGGGAGATGATCCTTCAGTGCTTCTTCGCAATTCCAAACTGCGTGGAACTTCACTGCAAAAAGACAATCTTCCGTCCCCTGAGTGAATTTTTTGGTGAATTTATGCAGAACAGCAGAAGGTTATACTATAAGTGTTTTTTACATCAAGGATAAAGGAAAATAATTTGTAATAATTTTTCGTTTGTATTAATATGTGAATAGAATGCAAAAGCTGGTTTGTTTGATTGTATAGGAGGAAGAGAACAGTTATGGCTAAATACACTTGGGTAGAAAAAGATACATGCATTGCTTGTGGAGCCTGTGGCGCTACAGCACCAGACATTTATGATTATGATGATGAAGGTTTGGCTGAAGTCATCTTTGAGGGAGATGCAAATCAAGGCATCAAGGCGATCTCAGAAGACCTGTATGATGATATGCAGGATGCTTGTGATGGTTGCCCTACAGATTCTATCAAAGTTGCGGACGAGCCGTTCAACAAAGAAGGTTAAGTGTAGGCTTCTTGGGTGGACACAGCATCGACAGCTTCCTTCGCCGTATAACGGTGAAGGTATGCTGACGGTGCTGTTTTTTTAAGATTATAGAATGGTTCAGCGGAGCTGAACTATTCTATAATCGCAAGAAAAACTTCCGCTAAGCGCGGTCTGGCTTCCGTGAAAGTACGTCGATAGACGTTTTTTTTATGCTGTCCATCTGGCCTGCTTCGACCGATATACATAATAGGAAGTATGCAAGATTACACGATCAGGAGGATCCGATGGACCATTCGCCTCATCTTAAATCGTATGTAAAAAAGCATCCTGATAATAAAATGGCCTGGTATTTACTCGGTAAAGAGTATGAGAGCAGCGGTCAGGAGGGCAAAGCAAATTATTGCTTCAATCGCGCGGGGGAAGTGTTTGAAGCCTTCGAGCATAAACAGATTCCGGCAGACGTATGGATGGAATATCAGGATAAACTGGTTCAGATGTCCAAGGAGAAGGAGCGACGAACAGCCCGTGCACGTCATCTGCTAACTGCCCTCATGGTACTTTTGCTCATATGGGTGCCCTCAGCCAATGCGCCGAAGCATTCAAATGAGAACGCATCCGTACCACCCGGAACCGAGCGCACAGCAGTTGATAACGTGAAAGCTGCAGAAGTACCGGATGTTGATCCAAAGGAGACAGCTCAGATCGGTGGGACTAATGCTGGTGGCGTGTTTACGGCTCAAGGTCGAAAAGGGAGCGGAGCTGAAACGGCGCTTGCTGATATGCTGACAAAGACGGATCGCCTGCCCCCCAAAACCACCGTGCTGGGTATGGAGCAAAGCGGCTCATGGTTACTTTGGAGAGATGGAATGCAGCCATTACTCAGTGTGCAAAACAGAGGTAATGGTGGATTAGCTGTTCAGTCTTATGACGCCGCTGCGTGTGCTTGCAAGCCGTCGGACAGGGAGAATCTTCGCAAAGCAGGTCTGGAATGGGCTGCCGGCCAGGAGGAACTGGCTGTGCTGAATAGCTCCATGCGTGCTTTTCGTTCGCAGCATCAACGTCTTCCCCGGAGCCTTGATGAGCTGACCCGAAATTTTCCTGATAACATGATGTACGGTACGACAGAGGAGATGAAGAAGGCTTTTGTACCTATGCGTAATTTACTTGCTTCACCGGGACAACGGACAGGGAAGGAATCAGATCAACAGGCTGGCTCGTCGGCTGAGAGCAGTCCTTTACTGGCATCGTCGCTGCATGGACGGCCTTTTCTGGGGCAGCCGCTGCGAATTGTGGTAGACAAATCCAAGCACAGGCTCGGACTGTTGAGTGGCAATGTGCTCATCCGGAATTATTCAGTGGGATTGGGTGGAGAAAAAACGCCGGAAGGGAAATTTGTAATTACCGATAAAGTAGTGAATCCAAACGGTAAATCCAATGGTGAGTTCGGTAGCCGTGGAATGCAGCTGTCTGCAACGAATTATGCCATCCATGGCACCAACGAGCCAGACAGCATCGGGAAAAATGAGTCGTTGGGCTGTGTCCGCATGGGCAAGAGGGATGTGGAGGAATTGTTTGCTCTTGTGCCTTCAGGTACGGAGGTAGTCATTGGTACTGGGGGATTGCCTGATCAAGTGCTTGTGCCTGATTCCCGATTTACGAGCGAGTCGAAGCACGATCAGACGAATCCCCGCAAAACCTATCACTGGTTAAATTAACCTTTTCGATGCAAGAGCTACTTGTTGTTTAACGGGTTCCCGCTTGTGCTAAAACAATGACCAGGACGATCACAACGATGAGGAGAACAAAGCTGACGGCGGTCCATACGATCGCCTTCTTGTTCACCTCGTCCTTTTTCTTTTGCAGACTGGGCGGCTTGCGCTTGGTCTTCATATCAGCAATCCCTCTTTTCTGACGGGCTAAAACCCTGTCTTACTATGTCCATTGTAAATGGTTTGATTATACATTTTCAATGACATCTCTATGACAACTGAATGGTTCTGCTGCCGTACCTCGCAAATTACTTTCTTTTTGGTATGGAAAAAGCTAAACTATTTTGTAAAGATGTTTTTTAGGAATGTGCAAGGGCATAGAACGGAGTGGATGATAACGTGTTGTATCGAAGGATTGCAAAACCTGTTTTTTTCAAAATGAGTCCGGAAACGGCCCATCATGTAGTCATTGGTGGCTTAAAGTACGCGGGGGCGCTTCCCGGTGGAGCAGCAACGCTGCGAGGCATGTACGGAGTCAAGGAAACGGAGGACCTTGCCGTTGATCTGTTCGGCCTTCATTTTCCCAACCCGATTGGACTGGCTGCGGGATTGGATAAAAATGCGGAAGCGGTTGCCGGCTTTTCCTCGATTGGGTTTGGATTTATGGAAGTAGGCACGGTGACACCTGTCGGACAGCCCGGAAATGATCGGCCCCGTTTGTTCCGGTTGCCTCCCGATGAGGCATTGGTCAATCGGATGGGCTTTAACAATCTGGGAGCGGAGAGTATGGCCGAACGATTGGCTGCACTCAAACATCGGCCCGTTCCGGTCGCTGTTAATATTGGCAAAAACAAAACCACGCCCAATGAGGATGCACATAAGGATTATGAAAAGTGTATATCCGCGCTATATCCATATGCGGACTTCTTTGTAGTGAATATTAGCTCCCCGAATACACCGGATTTGCGTAAGCTCCAGCATGGCAGTGAACTGAAATCATTGCTGGAAGCGGTTCGGGCAGAGATGGGCGTGCAGGCGGCCAAGTCTGGCGAAGCCAAGTCTGTGCTGGTTAAAATAGCGCCAGACGTATCGGATGAGGAACTGGAATATATGACGGATGCGATTGCTGCCAGTGGAGTGGACGGTATTATTGCGACCAATACAACAATATCCAGGGCTGGTCTGACACACCGAAATGCGAGCGAAACGGGAGGACTGAGCGGCAAGCCGCTGCGTGACCGTTCTACAGAGGTTATCGGGCGGGTATACCGCCAGACGGAGGGGAAGCTGCCTATTATCGGATCGGGCGGTATTTTCACCAGCCGTGATGCCTATGACAAAATTAAAGCAGGCGCGAGCCTGATTGAAATTTATACAGCATTGATCTACGAGGGACCGGAAGTCAACCGGGCTTTACACGCCGGTCTGCGTGAACTGCTTCGAAAGGACGGCTTTAGACACATAACCGAGGCTGTTGGTGCAGATCACAGATAAAAAATGTGGTATCGGAAGAGACAGGAGGTACGGGGATGGACGGAAGAGACTGGGGAACATTTTTGCTGCCATACGATCAGGCGGTGGAGGAGCTTAAGGTCAAGTTCAAAACAATGCGTGCGGAGCTGAAGAAGCGCGAGGAATACGCTCCTATCGAATTCGTAACCGGACGGGTTAAAAAAATATCAAGCATCCTCGATAAAGCGAAAAGATTGCAGGTTTCTCCTGATCAGCTGGAGACGGGAATCGAGGATATTGCGGGCATCCGTATTATGTGTCAATTCGTTGAGGATATTCGGCGGGTAGCCGAGTACATTCGAGGGCGCAAGGATTTGACTGTTCTATATGAAAAGGACTATATCACCAACTATAAAGATAGCGGCTACCGCAGCTTTCATATGATTGTAGAATATCCGGTGCAAACGGCGCTGGGATTGAAAATTGTGCTGGCGGAAATTCAGATCCGTACATTGGCTATGAATTTCTGGGCCACCATCGAGCACTCACTCAGCTATAAGTATCGTGAAAGCTTGCCGGATGAAATGCGGGCACGGTTGAAAAAGGCCGCTGAAGCAGCCTTTGTATTGGATAATGAGATGTCTTCCATTCGCCTTGAAATATTGGAAGCACAGAAAAAATTTGAGGATGAAGCAAATATCGTTTCCAAAGTGCTGACAGGTATGCATCGCTTGTATTTTTACCATAAGATTAGCGAAACGATTGAGGCACAGCGCAGGTTTAATGAGCTGTGGGAGCAACACGATATGGAAGGAATCAAGCAGCTTCACGATGAAGTCAAGCAGATGCTGGAATCTTCAACCAAGGAAGAAGACAGGGATGAACAATGAATGGTGAACCTTTCCTATGAACCGTTGTACGTGACATACTTGGTATACTTCAATCGGGATCGGGATTATTTTGAATGTCATGAGGTACTGGAAGAGCTGTGGCTTAAGCTGGACCGTGACCCTGTATATAAAGGTTTACTGCAAATAGCTGTTGGGCTGTTTCATTTTCGCAATGGGAACTATCGTGGTGGGCATATGATGCTGGACAGTGCGGTACACAGGCTGGAACATGCTCCACCGCAGGCGCTGGGCATTAATATGTTGAAGCTGGTGGACGAAGCACGTGTTTGTGCCCGTCAGCTAGCCGAATTTGTTGCCGCTGTCAAGGAAGATCTTCAACATCGGCCACCGGTTTATCGGGATTTGACGATTGAAATCGTCGAGCCCGCGTTACGCCAGGCCGTAGAGAATGCATCGCCGCTCATTCCCGCCAATATCCCGCAGCAGCGAAGCCCGCAGCGTGGGGAAAAGCATAAGCAGCGTCAGCAGGCGCTGGAAGCTTCAATCAGGCGCAGACTGGGCGCTGACGACTCCTGCATAGCCTCGCCCGAAACGAAGGACGCGACGTAATTCGAAGCGCATCATAATAAGCAAGCAGCCCGATCCATTTTGAGGGGATCGGGCTGCTTTATCGTTCCAGAATGTGCGAACGTCCTCTAGGAGGTCACGTTCTTTTTATATTTTTCAAAAAAGGCTTTGAAATCGTCAAGTGTAAAGCCGTTGTCAGAAGGGTCCTCCTTCAAGCCGCCTTCCATACGATCCTTTTCCACGCCTTTTTCGTAATAGACTAGCGTAGGCGTATATTGAATGTTGTACTTGTCCCAGCCGTCCTCATACTCGCGCAGGTTAAACTCATGCATTGTGATATTCTCCTGCTTGCTCAAAGGCATTAGCTGGGGAGTAGTGGCGCGGCAATGAACACAGTCGGAGGCAAAATGATATACGAAAAAGCTTTCTTTATTATCAATTTTGCTTTTCAGATCTTCTGGCTTAATAATCTGCTGATAGTTCGGATCATTCAGCAGTTCTTGAGTGGCTGGCTTTAAAGAAGCTGTGGATACGCCATACAGATTGTTTTTAGTGCCTGAATTTAAAGCAAGCAGCACTCCAATCAAAATGGCCAGCACAACAAAAAAGCCAATGACAGGTATAAGCTTCTTCTTGTTGGATTTTTGGGCGTTCAATATAATCTCTCCTATCAAAATTCAAAATATGTAGCTAAGAATCTCATTATTATACAACATTACAGTGTGTAGTGAAAGTTTGTAAACCACAGCATTATTGCGGCATAACGGATCGATTATGGTACAATTAATTTTATTTTAACAGGACAGGATGATTACGATTATGGGTGTACAGCTTCCTACAGCATTTGTGAAGCGCATGGAGCAACTGCTTGGTGACGAATTTGAAGCTTTTATGGCTGCTTATGAGCATACGCCACATGCGGGAATACGAGTCAATACATTAAAAATTCCGGTGGAGGCGTTTAAGGCGATTTCGCCATTTGAGCTGCGTCCGATACCGTGGTGTAGTACAGGTTTTTACATTCCGCACGGTACGAAGCCCGGGTTGCATCCTTACTACCATGCGGGGCTGTATTATGTGCAGGAACCCAGTGCAATGTCTCCGGTAGAACTGCTAAATGTAGCTGTGGATGAGACTGTATTGGACCTGTGCGCTGCACCGGGGGGGAAATCGACTCAAATAGCCGCCAAGCTGCAAGGAAGCGGTGTATTGGTAACGAATGATATTAGCGCGGAACGAACCAAGGCGTTGGCTAAAAATGTGGAATTATACGGTGTGCGTAATGCCGTGGTATTGAATGAAAGCCCGGACCGGATCGCCGAGGCCTTTCCTCATTTTTTTGACAAGATTTTAATTGATGCGCCTTGTTCGGGAGAAGGCATGTTCCGCAAGGATGAGGACATGGCGAAGCAATGGGAAACGCACTCTGTGGAAAAATGTGTGGTCATGCAACGGGACATTTTGCGCGTAGCGGCTTCGATGTTGAGCGACGGGGGAAGGATTGTTTATTCGACCTGTACCTTTGCACCGGAGGAAAATGAGGGGATGATCGCAGAGTTTCTGGCGGCTCACCCTGATTTTGAGGTTATTCCTGTTCCTTCAGGAGCAGGCTTTGCACCAGGACATCCGGAATGGGTGAGTGAAACGGTTGCGGCAGCCCACCCTGAGCTGCGTGGGACGGCACGCCTCTGGCCGCATCTTGTAGAGGGCGAGGGGCATTTTATCGCTGTATTGCAGCATCAGGGTAGTCGTGCCGCTGTGGCAGAAAAGGCTTTGAACATGGATGCAGAACGGCCACGTAGGGAACAGCATTTGTCTGTCGAGGAATCGCTGGCTCGAAACGGACAGAGCAGGTATGCCAGTGGAGATGCTAAACGAAATAAAAAAGGAATGGATGGGAAGCCAGGTAAAGGAGCGTCCGGACGCGGCTTTGAGGGTAGCAAGTCCCGTTCTGGCAAAGAGGCTGTAAAGGTTGCGCGCACATCGCATGATGTGATGGAGTCCTATCGCCAGTTTGTACAAGAGCAGCTTGAGATATCATTTACAGGCTACACGGTCGTCTATGGAGATCGCATCTATCAGTCGCCGCTGGCCTCACATCGTCTGAACGGCCTTAAAGTAGTGCGTCCAGGCTGGTTTATAGGAACGGACAAGAATGGTCGATTTGTCCCTTCACACCCGTTAGCGGTAGCTTTGCGTCCGTCTGAGGCGGTTAGAAGCATAAACCTCTCCAGTTCAGATGCTGAAGCGATCCGTTATTTGAAGGGTGAAACCTTATCCATCCCGGTTCAGCGAATCACATTGAAGAACGACGCACAGCCCAAAGGCTACGTTCTCATATGTATTGATGGATATACAGCCGGATGGGGAAAGTGGCAGGACGGTATGCTCAAAAATGAATATCCAACAGGCTGGAGGTGGACATCGGTATGAGTGAAAAGGGCAGACAAACGCAGCGTTTGGACAAAGTTTTAACCCATATGGGATATGGTTCGCGCAGTGATATCAAGAGACAGGTGAAGCAAGGGATCATTACGGTGAATGGTCGAACCATCAAGGATAGCGGCTTGCAGGTTCATCCGTACAACGATCAGATCGAAGTGAATGGGGAACGTGTTGTTTTTCGGGAGTATATTTATATTATGTTGCACAAGCCGCCTGGTGTAATTTCTGCAACCGAGGATACGCGGGAACGGACGGTGCTGGATTTGCTGAGTGCGGAGGAACGACATTTTGAGCCTTTTCCAGTAGGGCGATTGGATAAAGATACAGAAGGGCTCTTGTTGTTGACCAACGACGGCAAGCTGGCGCATGAACTATTGTCTCCACGACGTCATGTCCCCAAAACGTATGAAGCTACCGTATCGGGTCATGTCACGGAAGAGGATATTCATCAGTTTGCTGCTGGAGTGGAGCTGGACGACGGCTATGTTACCCTTCCCGCTCAGCTGACCATTCTTCGGCACGAACATCTGCAGCAGGCGGATAAAGAAGTCATTTCCTATATTTCGCTTGTGATCCATGAAGGGAAATTTCATCAGGTGAAGCGTATGTTCGAGGCGGTTGGTAAAAAGGTGACCTATCTTAAAAGAACGGCCATGGGCCCGTTAACGCTGGACGAACAGCTGCCGCTGGGCAGCTATCGTGAGCTGACTCACGAGGAGCTGGCATGGATTGGGCGGGATTTGGCATCTGCAACCTCGGAGACTTCATGAGGATATGCAATAAAATGACGCACAGGCTCATATTAGAGTTCGCTGTGCGTCATTTTATATCATATAGATAACGGATGAGGGCTCAAATTATTGTGCCTTTGCTGTTCGGCTTTTTTTCACTTCTGTTGCTTTATAAGCTGTAACCTTGTTTTTACCTGTCGTTTTGGATATGTACATCGCCTGATCCGCCTGCTTGACCAGTTCATCCGGGTCCATTTCATTTTTGACTGTACTATGGCCGACACTGATGGTCACGATGCTTTCCTCGGCGACCCGCTTGCGAATGCGTTCTGCGACCTGTTCGACCTTGGCACGTCGATCCACAACCATCGCCACCAGTTCCTCGCCGCCATAACGCCCGGTCAGTCCGATTTCATCCAGCTCATCCTCCATAATCTGCGCGACCTGCTTCAGCACTTCATCCGCGCGGGCGTGCCCCTGTGTATCATTCAGTTTTTTGAAATTGTCGATATCGCAAAAAATGACCGATACGCGGATTCCCTGCTCCATGTATCGTCGCAGTCGTCCCGAAAAGTATTTGCGGTTGTACAGACCCGTCAGACCATCTGTGATGGAAGAACGGTAAATCCTTTGCAGCAGCTCCACAATCCGTTCAAACAGAATGATAAACAACGTGGTGTAATACAGCAGCGGCAAAAATGACATCCACAGAACTGTATTTTCCGCGCCTTCCTCTACAGGGATATCACTTCCCAGCCACAGACAACCAAGCCAGAGCAAATACAGAAGCAAGCCGACTGTAAATTTTCTGGGCTGGCCGATTCTCGGGGTGATGAACACCATACTCAGTATGAGCACCAATACTCGATAAAACAGAGTAAAATCCACCAGCTTTGCTGCGCTGATCCAAGCGGGCAGCAGGCTGAAAGTCCAGGCAAGAACCGGCAATATCAATAACGCGCCCAGTAACAGCAGAGTCCATGTTTCCGCACGTTTTAGCTTTCGATAGAGTTGAAATACGGCGGCATTGATGAGCATGAAGGCAAATGCCTCCAGCGTATTTTTCCACACGATTCCGTGCAGCAGCATCTTGCCTCCACTCGCCGAATAGAGATTCATGGCTTCATATGTCATAATAAAAATAGCGGCAACGGAAAAAAGAATATAGGCTTTTTTTCGTTGTCTGCTATATATGATCACGCACATAAGCGCCATCATGAGTATAATATACAAACCGCAGGCTGCAGTTACGGCCCCGGCTAAAGATGGGAAACCCCATGTTCCCATTAAGGACAACAACGTCAATGTCACCGACTCCATCTGTCTTGATAGTAAATCTATTGAACGGGCGATATCGTTCCGATACAATAGACAGGATTGATCCCAATTAAAATGTTATAATTTTCTTTTGTACTTAATATTTATTCTCAATATATCATCTTTCAGAAAATCCGGAAACCTATACATACAACCTGTGTTCCGGTCAGTACAATGGCTTGAAAGGGGAAGCACGTCATGAAATTGCTACAGGCTCTCTTTTTCCCACCCGAGCAACCGGGCGGCGTTTCATCTATGATTCCATATTTGCAAGAGCGATTTGCTTCTCCCCGTTGGGAGATGGAGCTATTTTCTATCCCTAAACGGATTCGTAACAAGGGTAGGGATGAAGTAAACTTTGAAACCTTTGACTGGACGCAGTATGGACAGTATCCAGTTGTACAAAAATATATCCAGACGTACCGTGACTATTTGTGGTGGACCCGGCTTCGCATTCAGAAGCCCTATGATCTTATTCATGCTCATCATCCTATTGCCGGGATCGCCATGAAAAATGTTTTTCCTGACATCCCGCTTGTGCAGACGATCCACTCTTCTTATGAGAAGGAGCTCATTCTAAACGGTAAAATAGAGGAACACGGGCCTGAACATCAATTTCTGATATCGCTCTATCGAGAAATGGAGTATAAGGCAGACCGCCTGATTGCGGTATCTCGTTCTTTCAAGCATTATTTAGCGCCGTATGTACAGAATCCGGAAGATATTGTGGTCATTCCGAATGGATACGATGAGAAGCGCTTTAAGCCTATCCCACACGATAATGAAGTGACACAGCTGATCACAGTCTGCCGTCTCGTTCCGGCCAAAGGACTGGATATATTGCTCCAGGCCTGTGCTGAATTGAAAAAAAGAAATCAGAGCTATGTCCTTCATATTATCGGAGACGGTCCGATTCGCCCTGAGCTGGAAGAGATGGCACGTCAGTTGGATATTTACCATGAGACGATTTTTTATGGATATACTCTTCATCCGGAAGAATTTATGCCTTTTTTTGATGTGTTCGTTCTGCCTTCGCGGGCAGAGGCCTTTGGTTCCGTATTTGCGGAAGCTGCGTTGAGCTGTCTGGCATTGGTCGGTACAGAGGTGGGGGGAATACCGGAGCAAATTGAGGATGGGGTAAATGGTCTGCTCGTGCCACCCGACAATCCGAAGGCACTGGCAGACGCATTGGAAAAGGTTATTGCAGATCCTGCCTATCGTTACGAACTGGCTAGATCTGCCTGCGAAAAGGCTAAATCAAGTTATTCCTTGAGTAAGGCGGTTAATGAGCTGAAGAAAATGTATTTGAAGTTTCCACGTTAACCATGGCGCGTATTATCGGGTTTGGAATCTGAATGCCGAAAGCTGGAGTGGGGACGTGAGGAGTGAAAGGGTCTCCTGCGTCCTGCCATAATTAATTTACTAATCCACATCAGACTGAGCATTCCGAAAATAGGATAGAGGACGGATAACAGTGAGCTAAAACCGAACTGACTGATTAGAAAACATGTGAGCATAATGAATAATGTGATAAGCTTGGGCGAAATTTGGATATGCTGACGAATTTGTAGACTGATTCCATAGATGTCGGCCACAAAGGTACTGAAGATTTCCATAAAAATAAGTACAATGTATATAATTTCGACCATCGAGCCCAACTGGTAAGCAATGCTGCCCATCGGAATTTCAAATTGCTGAATGCCAGGCATATGCGCTGACATGACAAAATGTGCAGCCATCAGCATGCACCCGACGCCAATTCCGCCCAAAATGCCGCCCCAACGAATGGTTCTGCGGGAGAAAGTTTGGCTGCCAAGCGGGACAAGCACGGCCTGTGCCATCGTCAGATTGAAGGACGTGTACAGGAGTGGAGAAATCCATGTCCGTAATGTACTGTGATCTGTCGTATTCGTAATAAAGCTCTGCGGATTTGGCATGGACAGTGTGCTGTGAACGAGCAGAAGAGATATGGTAATCATCAGTGGGACAACAATGGTGTTCATATGCAGAATCGCTTTAATGCCTTTATTCAGCAGCAAGTAAGTTCCGATCAGTGTAATGAGCAGTCCAGTCTGGTAGTGCAGATGAAGATGCTCCACAAAAACGGAGCCGGCTCCTGCCAGCATGACGCTGTTCACGCCGACCAGCACAGTGAGCGTGGACCAGGTGATCCATTTTCCGGCCTTGGCGCCAAAAAGGTGCTTGTTCAGATCCTCGTAGGACCTGGCTGAAATATCATGAGCGATTAGCATCATTTTCGTACCCAGCCATACAAATATGATTGTGGACAGAATAATCGTGAGTGTAGCCCACCGTCCATACTGCGTAAAAAATTGCAATATTTCTTGTCCGGTAGCAAATCCGGCACCGACGATTGTACCGATGTATGTAAAAGCAATCTGCAAAACATGAATATTACGTTTCATCCCCAGTCCCTCCTTGCACGCTTGAATAACGCTACAGTGAGCATATAATACAAACTATGTTCAACTGAAATGGGACATGACTGGATGATACTGAAATAATTATAGTGAATTCAATGAATAGCTTGACGGGAGCGTAATTTATGGGTCAAATCCTTGCATGGATACTAGAATACGGATATTTGGCAATGTTCGGCTTGCTTGCCCTTGGAGTAGCTGGTATGCCGATCCCTGACGAAGTGCTGATGATCGCCTTCGGCGGGCTCGTGTCTCAAGGACACTACAACTTTATCGCAGCGCTGGCAGTTACATTTTCCGGGAGTAT
The DNA here is from genome assembly GCF_002240415.1 of Paenibacillus kribbensis. Classification (NCBI taxonomy): domain Bacteria; kingdom Bacillati; phylum Bacillota; class Bacilli; order Caryophanales; family Paenibacillaceae; genus Paenibacillus; species Paenibacillus kribbensis. The sequence goes on along the minus strand of NZ_CP020028.1, from coordinate 3,649,986 downwards.
GACGGGAATGATGCTCAGCTACACGCTGGGTCGTCTGCTGGGCAAGCCGCTGTTGCACCGATACGGTAAATGGGTGAGGCTTACCCCCTCCAGGATTGCTTCTTCCGAAAATTGGTTCGGACGTTACGGCACCTGGGGGATTCTGTTTGGTTATTTTGTCCCCGGCCTGAGACATGTGTCCTCATATTTGGCAGGTACAACCCGTCTAAGCGTTTTTCGCTATATCAGTTATGCATCAGCAGGAGCGCTGCTGTGGTGCGGTACGTTTCTGGGGATTGGACATGCGGTGGGCATGCACTGGGAACAGGTGGCAAAGCTGATGGAGAAGGTGACGCATCGGGTAGGTTTGGTCGTCATTCTTTTGATCGTTTTGGGTGGAATCACCGCATGGTTCTGGAACAAGCGTAAAAAAAATGTTACATGACCATCTGGAAAGCAGGCTTTGGCTTGAAAGCGGCAGGTGAAGTATGGTACTTTTACCGCATAGGAATGCCTTGGGAGGTCATGAAATGGAAGTATTAAAGAAACGAATTTTAAATGAGGGTGTGATTGCGTCAGATCAGGTGTTGAAGCTGGATGGTTTGCTTAACCACCAAGTTGACCCGGAACTGACGATGGAAATGGGACGAGAGTTCGCAGCCCGTTTCCGGGAAGAAAAAATCACCAGAGTCGTGACCGTGGAATCTTCAGGCATTGCCGTCGGCTTTGCCACAGCGCTGGAGTTGGGTGTACCGTTGGTATTTGCTCGTCGAAAAAAGACTTTATTGGCTGATCCGGACGCGCTGTGCGAACGCGTACCTTCGTTTACGAAAGGGATTGTCACGGATATTATGCTATCCCGTCAATTTATTCACGAACAGGATCGTGTGTTGTTCATTGATGATATTATCGCCAATGGCGATGCCGCGCGAGGCATGGTTAAAATCATTCAGCGTTCGGGAGCCGAACTGGTCGGATTCGGTGTCGCGGTGGAGAAATGCTTCCAAGCTGGAGCGAGAACAATTCGCGAACAGGGCATTCGTGTAGAGTCATTGGTCAAAATCACATCGCTGGCTGACGGTAAGATCGAGTTTGCTGAATAGTAACAATTCGGCTGCTCCTGATCCTTATTTGTAATAATATCCTTTGCATGAACCTTAATTTCGCTTATAATATAGATAAGGTTTTGGGAGAGGAGGCAGCAACATGGGGAAAGAACAATTGACCGAACAGTTTTTTCTGGAAAAACTGGCAGCGGCTAAAGTACATTTTGAACGCGCCTTGGATTGTAAGCATACGGAATTCGACGATTTGTATCCCTATATGATTGAACATCCTCAGTTTTTTTGGTATAAACGCTATGTGGCCTGGTCAGAGTTGTTGACGTTGGTTAACCTATGCGAGGAATTGTCCTTCTCTTGGAAAGAAGAATTTACTGCCCATCAAGTGGAGTATGTAGATCAGCGAGTGTTGTCTGCACAAGTGCTGGACTTCTGGTACGAGAAGAATGATACAAAAGAACATGATCACAGTGTAAATCAGTCGGGATAATTTGTCGCTCTGTTGGCAATCCATATAAGTAGTAAGAGAGAAGAGACCTAGATGATTCGTTTAGGTCTCTTTTTTAAGCTTTTTAATTATATATGTGCTGATCGTTGTGCCAAAAAGTGTGTAAAGGGGGAGAACAGGATGATTTTAGATGAAGAATTGGATGCCTATCGGCTTTCCGGTGAGAAAGTGCGTGTCGTGCGGGATGGATTGGAGTCCAACGATGTCATTGGTATTGTTCTGGCGTGGGATGATGAGCAAGTGCTTATTCGCCGCCAGAATCGACGTGTGGTCAAGCTGGATCGCAGTTATACATATCAGCCGTTCAGTGAGCCGCGTCACAATCCGGTAGAACTGGATAATTAGAAGCATGTGCTTCAAATGTGGTTGAATATCATAACTTGATGGCTCATCAGGCATACAGAAACTCCAAACCGGACACAGTAATGAAGAATAACTCAACATGAGAGGACGTGCTGTGTCAATGACGGTTATGAATGAAAAAGTACATGCCTACAAGGATCAAATTAGCCATTTGGAAAATAAGCTGCCGGAGGTAGTTCATGCCTATCATCGTTTCACCGGAGAGTGCTTTCAAGCCGGGAGTCTAGATGAGAAAACCAAGCAACTGATTGCGCTCGGCATTGGTTTATTTGCTAACAATGAGGTATGTACCTTTTATCATGTGGACGAGGCCCGATCCAAGGGAGCCAGTGATCAGGAGATTATGGAAACCATCGCTGTAGCTGCAGCGGTAGGCGGAGGACACGCACTTAGCCAAGGGGTTACACGTGTACAGAAGGCGCTGCAATAAAGCGAATGATGTATGGAAATTCATCATACACCCGCTCATAGCGGGTAGAAATGGATACTTATAGCTGACAATTATGCATAGAAGCTTCCGAGCACGGTTGATGCTTGCGGAAGCTTCTTTTGCTTGCGAGCCGTGCGGGGATTATGCACTTCCGCTTGTGGCAGAAGCAGCAGGGCGAAGCGATTTACGCTTATAGGCCGAGGAAGGGGGAACCAGATTCCGTTCAGCGAACCGTAGAGGCTTGGTAGCTGAGCGGCTATCTGGAATGGGGCGATGTTTTTCAGGTAAAGGAAGGGCAGCTGTATGAGGCATAGAGGTTGAGAGCCCCAGATAAGCGCGCATTCGCTCATACATTTCTTTGCGGAATACGGGCATAGCCATACTGAACTGCTTTTTATTTCCATTACTTATATAGGTGGCGTAAACGCCTGAGAGGTTTTGTTGTATATCCACAACACGAATCTGACATTTATTGAATTCATGTTTTACTTCCGATAGTAAGATTCCAGTACGATCTACTCCTGCGTTGATCATTTCGACATAAAGACCAGGTGTTTTCAGAACACCGCTCTCTTCAAGAATCAGACTGTCCCGCTCAAATACTTTTTGAATAAAGGTAAGAAGCAAATAACTTTTCACAAGAGACAATTCATTCTGAGCAGTAGCTGAAGAGATCATAACCATTCACCGCCTTAGGGAATATGGTGATAATGCATATTTGGCTGAATGAACATAGAACATACTTTCTTGAGAACCTATGTTCTTATTTTAATCCATTATTCCTTATTTATCAAGGGGATAAAAAAATATAAAAGGTTTGACATCTTGATGTGAGCATGGTATGATCTATCTTGTCGCTAAGAAAGTTATCTTTCGAAGATTCGACAATATATATGCGGTCGTGGCGGAATTGGCAGACGCGCACGGTTCAGGTCCGTGTGGGCTAACCCCCCGTGGAGGTTCGAGTCCTCTCGACCGCATCAATTTAACAATCATGGTTCGTAATTGCTGAGGCAATTACGGGCCTTTTTTACGTGGGTTGCAGATTCAAGCTGTTGCTCATGACTTGGGCAGAGAGGAGAAATCTACAACATGTGTTCTTGACTGCTCCCTGTTATATAAATGGGGAGCAGAATCAAAAAAAGGAAACATTTATTAAAAAATAAAAAAATGGAAGTTGCAATTCTATTTGTGTCGTTTTTTTCACGAAATGAATGTCGGGCTTGTCATAATATGTATAAGAATGACCAAAAAGCTATATAAGTAATGGCACAGTAAAGGTATCGATGGCCGGTTCGGCTCTATTTATGTTGATGCAGTGTACTCTAAGAATGTGTGTTTGTAGTAATGGTTTAAACTCCTTGCTGTTAGTATGTGAGCTGAATAAGTTATGAGAATTTTCACCGAAAAGAATGTAGTGGCGCAGTGTATGGGAATCAATGCGATATCGGAAAGAGGAAAGCGTCAGTTGTGATCATTGTCGATGAACAAAGAACTATAAAAATCATTTCTTTACCGAACGTTCTCGATATGTTATACTGATGACGCGAGAAAGGAGAATGTAATGGCAAGAAGTGAAGGATTTATTGAGATAGCAGTTGCTACCTCTTAAGGAAATAGTTACTTGCTCGTTTTTTAGAATGATCATTCTTTAATGTTGTGAGTAGCACAAAAAAGGATGAACAGTTAAGAAAGGTACAGGCTTTGATCCAGATCAAGTAGAGGAGGCCTGGTACAACCTGTTCCTATTGGTTATGGTAGAGGAATCTGTTCTATTAGAACCTTAACGCCCCAGGGATTCCAGTGGAGCAAACTCTTGGGCATGTAAAGGATAGAGAAAGTTCCGTCCATATACTAGAATGATTGTTCTAAATTTTGAATAAAAAGAAACTAACAATATTAACGAACAGAAAGGAATGATTGAAGATGGAATATCGTGTATTAGGTAATACAGGTCTTAAAGTAAGCAGTTTTGTATTAGGTACTGGTACATTTGGCTTTTGGGGAAACAACACGAAGAAAGAGTGTGAACCCATTCTGGATGAAGCTTTGGCTGCAGGAGTCAACCTGATCGATACTGCGGATGTCTACTCAAGTGGTCAAGCAGAAGAAATTTTAGGTGAACTACTAAAAGGACGCAGGGAGGATATACTTCTGGCCACTAAAGGTGGTTTTCCCATGGGCAGTGGACCCAATCAATCTGGAAGCTCAAAATATTGGATTAAACGAGCTGTAGAGGATAGTTTACGAAGACTTCAGACCGATTATATCGATTTGTATCAACTACATCTGCCGGATGTTCATACCGATATTGAAGAAACTCTTGATGCGCTTACGGATCTGGTCAGAGAAGGGAAGATTCGCTACATTGGCACATCAAACTTTCAAGCATGGCAAGTAACAGAAGCTCAATGGACTAGCGAACGCAAAAATGTAGCACGTTTTGTCTCTGAGCAATCCCCGTATTCCATTTTAAACCGAAGTATTGAATTCGATTTGCTTGCTGCCACAGCAAAATACGGAATGGGCGTTTTGGTTTGGAGCCCACTTTCAGGTGGTTTATTAACTGGTAAATACCGATTTGGGGAATCGTACTCCTCCGACTCAAGAGCAGCCACCTTTGCGGGAAGCTTAAAATCAATTGTTGACCCTAATCGGGAAGAAAACCGGACCAAGTTTGAAGTCATAGCAAAGCTTCAAATACTAGCAGATGAAGCGGGGTTAACTTTACCGCATCTTGCCATGGCATTTACACAATCCCATCCTTCCATAACTTCTGCTATTATTGGGGCTAGAACGATCGAGCAGCTCCGGGAAACCTTTAAAGGTAGTGACATTCGATTAAGCAATGATGTACTTGATGCGATAGATACGATTGTTCCACCAGGTGTGACCCTGGATGCAATGGAAAAAGGATGGACTCCTGATTGGTTAGAAGCAGACAAGCGAAGAATCAAAGAGTAAACATATTAAGATTGCAACTCTAAAAACATAAAATCAAGCGGAAATGCTTGATTTTATGTTTTAATGTTTTACTTTCAAGCTGCTTATCATTCAATTGAGTTAATGAGGTAAAGCAATGCATCTGTTTTGGCCAAGGTTATGGAAAAGATTCAATGCATGAATTGATGGGAATGAGAGCATATTAGTACAGCATCAGAACTAATACTGAGCTTATGGCATCAATTCGATGCCAACTCCTCAACGTTTCGTTCCTACAGCTTTAAATCTAATGCTGTACTAATGGTGAGGATGACAAAGCGTATGTAATATGTTTTTTCTTTACTGATCGTTCTCAATATGTTAAATTATTAACAGGAGGGAACTGAGATGTCAAGAAATAAGGAGTTTGATGAAACCGAGGTATTGGATAAGGCGATGCGGCTATTTTGGGAACAGGGCTACGAGAAGACCTCCATGACAGATCTGGTTAAGCATATGGGAATCCATCGCAGAAGCTTATATGACACATTTGGAGACAAACATACGCTTTTTCTGATGGCGCTGGATCGTTATGACAGTAAAATCAGTGCTTCTCTTTCAAGAGGAGTTAAACGCTCCAAAACTGCTATGGAAGCACTCCAATCTGTTGTTGGCATCCTGATCTGTGGGGGAGAGGACTCGCCTTCAGGCTGCTTAATGGTAAATTCGGCGGTGGAGTTGGCTGCGCGCGATGCCGATGTTAATGACAAGTCTACTGAGGCGTTCACAAAAGCAGAGCAACTGCTCAAGGAAATAATCCTTTGGGGGCAGCGGGAAGGTGAATTCACCTCTGATTACGACGCCGGGGAATTGGCGGAATATCTGCATAATGTAGGGGTTGGGTTGAGGAGTATGGCAAGAACCTCGATTCCCAGAGAGAAACTTCACCGTATAGCCAACATATCAATGAGGACTTTAGAAAAATAATTAGATTATTATTTTTTTGGCATTACTAGAATAATCATTCCCATATGTTTAGTCTTTTTAGCTTCTTGACAATTCGGTTTGTACGGATAACTAACATTCAAATGAACAATCCGAGTTAGAAAACGATGCAAAACAGTTTAACGTTTACACTAAAAAAGAGGTGAGCTTGTAAGATGAGAAAAACTGTACTTATCACGGGAGTATCGGGCGGGATTGGTAAAGAGTTGGCGGATCGTTTCGCCAAGGATGGATTTAATTTAGTACTGGTGGCGCGTAGTGAGGGGAAGCTTTTGGAGCTTGCGAAGGAATATCGGAAAAAACATGGCATCCAAGCGACGGTCATCGCCAAGGATGTCGCGTCACACGGCGTACCGGAGGAGATTTTCGCGGAGCTCAAGGAGAAGGGGATCGTCGTTGACTATCTTGTCAATAATGCCGGCTTCGGTTTGTACGGGACATTTTTGGAGACGAAGTTGGAGCAAGAGACGAATATGATTGATGTCAATATAAAGGCTCTGACGATTATGACGAAGCTGTTCTTGCCAGATATGGTCAAACGGGGTCAAGGGGGCGTGATGAATGTGGCTTCATTGGTGGCTTTTTTTCCGGGACCTATGATGTCGATTTACTACGCGACGAAGGCGTATGTGCTGTCGTTCACCGAGGCTCTTGAAAACGAGCTGAGCGGCACGGGTGTGACTGTGACGGCGCTATGTCCGGGACTTACGTCAACCGGCTTCGTTGATCGTTCGGGTATGGGTGATTCGAAACTGTTCCAGAGTGGTGCTATCATGGAGGCGGGTCAGGTGGCTGAGGAAGGGTATCGAGGCTTCTTACGCGGCAAGACAATCATCATACCAGGGGCTCGAAACCGATTAATGTCGCTCATTCCGAGGTTGCTGCCACGCAAATTGGTGACTCGTATGGTTAGATCCACACAAAACAGAACGGGACACTGACCTGATTTTCTATAACATCCAAAGCAATGCATAAGTATAAAAAGTTAGAGACTATTACCTCTTATAAAAAATACTTTACTGATCGTTCTAGAAATGATATGCTTAGTCCAAGTTAGATCTAACCGTTCTTTTATCACTAAAATAGAATGATCATTCTTCAATTATCAAAACAATATTTCTTAAAAGGGAGAATCGTATGAAGTATACAGTTATTACAGGAGCAAGTTCAGGAATAGGTTATGAGACAGCATTGGCGTTTGCGGCTCGGGGCAAAAACCTGATTATTGTAGCTAGAAGATTGGATAAATTAGAAGAGCTTAAATCAAAAATTCAGGAAATAAATTCTGATTTAGACGTTGTTATTCTTACAAGTGACCTGTCGGTTACTGATCAGGCCTATACCCTGTATAACGATTTAAAGGAATATCAAATCGAGACATGGATTAATAATGCAGGGCTTGGAGAAGGCTCCTTTGTTGCTGATCAGAAGCTGGAAAAAGTGGAGACTATGCTGCGTGTTAACATCGAATCCTTGACCATTCTTTCTACACTATATGTGAGAGACTATGCTGATGTAGAAGGTACTCAGTTAATTAACGTATCTTCAGCACTTGGATATGCTATCGCTGTAGGCAGTGTTGCTTATTCTGCATCGAAATATTATGTTAGTGCCTTCACTGAAGGGCTTGCCAAAGAACTGGAACTGAAAGGTGCAAAGTTAAAGGCGAAAATTTTAGCACCAGCCATCACGGAAACTGAATTTGTGAAAAAATCAATTGATGTCGAAGATTATGATTACAAAGCCAACATGCCCAAGTATCATACTGCCAAGCAAATGGCGGGATTCATGGTGGATCTTTATGATAGCAACGAAGTGGTAGGAATTGTAGACCAGAACTATGATTTCAATTTGAGAGGGCAAATCTATCCGATAATTTCAGAATTTTAAATCCAATTGTACATCTGTGCAACTGATTTGAGTAGGAGGAATAAAAGTGGGGAAATTATGGAGCAAAACAAGAATTGGAAAAATGGAATTGCCTCATCGGTTAGCGATGGCGCCAATGACACGTAGTCGAGCACAAGAAGATGGTACACCGGGAGAGCAGGCTTCCCTTTATTATGCCCAGCGCGCATCCATGGGACTTATTATTACTGAAGGTGTACAACCGTCAGATGATGGTCAAGGTTACTTATGGACACCAGGGATCTATACGGAAAAGCATATTGAAGGGTGGAAAAAGGTTACAGATGCAGTGCATGAAGCAGGCGGATATATTTATATCCAATTAATGCATGCCGGTCGTATGTCGCACCCCGACAATACACCCCATCATCGGCAGCCCGTTGCACCTTCTGCAATCGCACCAGGAGTAGAAATGTTTACGGCTACAGGCATGCAGGACATTCCCGTACCACGTGAGTTGAGTAAAGAAGATATTCAAATGACCATTGCAGATTATCGTAAAGCCGCGGCGGCAGCTATTGCAGCAGGAGCTGATGGTGTTGAAATTCATGGAGCAAATGGTTATCTGATTAATCAATTTATCGGAGAAAGTTCGAATACGCGGACGGATGAATATGGTGGCTCTATAGAAAATCGTGCTCGCTTCGCCATTGAAGTAGCAAAAGCCATCATTGACGAGATTGGAGCAGAGAGAACAGGCTTCCGTATTTCGCCAGGGACACCTCTTGGTGGGATTCAAGATGGTGAACAAGGTCCTGATCTTTACCGTTACCTGACGCAAGAATTAGCTAAATTGAATTTAGCTTACCTTCATATTATGCACCTCGGAAACGAAGAACTGCTTCAAGACATTCGTTCCCTATGGACGAATCCATTGTTAGTAAATCGGGCTGGACGGGCACTGGAAGATCTTAGCGTTGATATCGATAGTGGTCTTGCTGATCTGGTACCCGTTGGTGTATGGTCATTGGCTAATCCAGATTTAGTGGAACGACTTCAAAAAGGTGCGCCGTTGAATGAAGCAGATCCTGCAACATTCTTTGGTGGCGGAAGCAAGGGCTATACGGATTATCCTACAATGAAAGAATTAGAATCTCAGAAGGGGTAAGTATAGCTCAGCAGTAATGCTAAGAAATGGCGTACAACTAAAAATTGTACGCCATAAACTTATCCGTGAGTAATCGACTTGTAATATCGCACTCGCTTTCTAACTGAAGTAGTGAATGCTATTGTCGAAGAAATTGGAGCAGAAAGAAAGGGTGATGAATAAAAATGAAAACACTCATGAAAGCAGCTCAGATCACCGAGTACTCAAAAAAGATCCATGCGGAAGTTAATAATATTCCAATTCCAGAAATCAATGACAACGAAGTTTTGGTAAAGGTTAAAGCCGCGGCGGTCAATCCACTCGAAATGTTAGTTATCACAGGTAGCGTGAAACTGATTCAAAATTATGATTTCCCATTAACGCTTGGTAATGAATTGGCAGGCGTTATCGAAAAAGTCGGAAAAAATGTGACAGATTTTCACGTAGGAGACGATATCTATACACGTCTCCCACTGAAAAAAATTGGTGCTTTTGCGGAATATGCAGCAATTGATGCTGCGGCTATTGCTCTTATGCCAAAAAACTTATCCTACGTGGAAGCCGCTGCTGCAGCATTGACTGGACTCACAGCGTATCAAGGTCTGCATGAAGAACTTGAGGCACGGTCTGGTAAATCTGTTTTCATTCCAGGTGGATCGGGTAGCTTTGGTCAAATGGCTGTCCCAATCGCAAAGGCAATGGGTCTAAATGTCATTGTTAGTGGCAACGCACAAGCACGCGAACGCACTTTGGAGATTGGTGCAGACCAATATTTGGATTACACAAAAGAAAACTATGTTGACTTGTTGTCGAATGTCGATTATGTGATTGATACCTTGGGAGCCGAAGAATTTAACAATGAATTAAAAATCATTAAACCGGGCGGAAGATTGCTCTCTCTCCGTACAGGACCCAATAAACGTTTCGCAGAAGACAATAATTTTCCATGGTGGAAACAAAAGCTATTTTCTGTTGTTGGCGCAAAGTATGACAACAAAGCCAAGAAACATGACGTGGAATACCGCTTTATCTTCGTTCGTTCTGACGGCGCACAACTAAAAGAAATTACCAAAATCATTGAAAAAAACAACATTGTTCCACCAATTTATCCAACAATATTTACCATAAACAACGTAAATGAAGCGCTAGAATTAGTCGCAAATGGACGTCCAAAAGGGAAGGTTATTATTAATTTTTAAGGGTGACATAATACGAGCGGGAGAATCAACAACATAAAGTTGGCAATTGAACTGTTTTTCAATTCACTTAAATGTATAATGAATGCATGAGGTGATGATAATGGCAAGATATAAAGAATTTGAAGTGAATGAAGTATTAGATAAAGCGGTACAACTCTTTTGGATGCAAGGGTACGAGAAAACCTCGATGCAAGAATTGGTTGACTTTATGGGAATTCATAGAAGAAGCATCTATGATACTTTTGGGGATAAGCATGCTTTATTTATGAATGCACTCAAACGATACGAGGCTATTCAAAGTAACGAAATGAGATTATTGGTTGAGAAGCAAGAACCGGTTAAGGAATTAATTCGACAATTTTTTGAATACTCGCTAGAGAAAGAAGGAGAACCCCAAGGGTGTTTCATCGTAAATTCGGGTGTGGAGCTGGGAGTATTAGATCCAGAAGTTTCCTCCTTTGTTGAAGATAGCTATTCAAAAATGGAGAAGTCGTTATATAATCTTATCCTTTTTGGTCAACAAACAGGTGAAATCAAAGCTCGTCTTGACCCTGAAGCTCTTTCTCATTACTTCATGAATGTTTGGTTAGGATTACGTACGATGGTCAAAACAGCAACTAATCAAGAGAAGCTATCGGGTATTATTAATACCGCACTGAGCATTTTAGATTGAAAAGGAAAAATATGTATCTTAAAGCCGCTGATCTGAATAGCGAAGATCAGTGGTGCTTTAATAACGAATTATGCAAGAAAAAATTCTTTACCAATCGTTCTCGATATGTTATATTGATGATGAGGGGAAATGAAATGGCATAGAAACTATTAGATACAATACCAGTATTTATTTTTTTAACTTTACTAGAATGACCGTTCTTTTATAATCTGTTGTAACCAAAAACAATAAAAGGAGCACATAAAAATGAATATCTCTGAACAAGTAGCCTTTGTCACGGGTGCGAACCGAGGTCTTGGTCGCCATCTTGCGCTTGAACTTCTATCCAGAGGGGCTAAGGTTTATGCTGGTGCAAGAAATCCGGATTCCGTTGACATTCCTGGTGTAATACCTGTAAAACTTGATATTACCAACCCTCAAGAGGTAGCTGCAGCTGCCGTGGCAGCTAAGGATGTTACGCTTCTGATCAATAATGCAGGCACGTCTACAGGCGCTTCTTTGCTTGACGGAGATCTCGATAAAATACATTTGGAGTTTAATACACACGTCTTTGGTACACTATCCATGGTTCGTGCTTTCGCACCTAATATTGCAAAGAATGGCGGGGGTTCAATTCTGAATATTCTTTCCGTATTATCTTGGGTTAGTATGGGAAATGAAGGCGCGTATACGGCTGCAAAGGCAGCGGAGTGGGGACTGACAAACGTACTGCGCTTAAATCTGTATCCTCAAAATGTGAGAGTTGCCAGCTTGCATGTGGGATTTATGGATACAGACATGACGGCAGGTGTTGAAGCTCCCAAATCCAACCCCGCGGATATTGCAAAAATTGCTATTGATGGTATAGAGTGCGATAGCTTTGAAATTGTCGCCGACGACGTAAGCCGCACTGTTCAAAGCAATCTCGCCGGCGGTGTTGCTGCGATATACCCACAGCTATCCTAATACGTTAAGGGGCGACGGTCAAACAGCCAAATTAATTCTCTTTGCGTATGAAGAAGTGAGGATATAGCAATGAAAGAGCTCTTGAATTTCCTTCTGTGGAGATTCAGGAGCTTTTTTACGTAATTGGGGTGACACCATTAACAAGAAGCAAGCGGGCACAATTATGACGAAGATCATGAATATTTAAAGGCAAACTCAGGCGATTGGCCTCGTCTTTTCACGTGTTGATTAGGAATTTCATTTTTAACAGCAAATTCAATTTATGATCATGATTTTCAGAAAAATAAAGAAATAAACAGAAAACATTAGAATGGCCTGTTTATGTTGGAGTATATAGCTTTATACATATCCTTATAGAAAAATATGTATTTTTTTGAACATTGAGCAAAATTCGTATTGGAACTATGATGAAACTGGTTCTTATTTCCAATGAAAGAAAGAAGGCGATCGAATCGTCACACTCACCGTCTTAGGCACCATGATATGCTCGCATGCCAATGTATTTTGCAATCGCTACGTTTCGTAAGTGAAGAGTGGAAATTACGAATTGAAGTGCAGTCATGGATGTATAGTGTCTTGAACACAGCGAAAGGAATGTGAGTTTTTATGAAAAAAGTAGCTTTAGTAAGCCCGTTAAGAACAGCGGTCGGCTCTTTTAACAAAACCCTTGCGCCCCTAAGCGCTCCTGAACTGGGAGCAACCGTGATGACAGCATGCCTTCAGCAAAGTAAATTAGAGCCTGATTTGATTGATCAAATTTATTTGGGAAATGTTCTTCAGGCGGGCAATGGACAAAATCCTGCCAGACAGGCGGCCCTAAAAGCCGGTATCCCTATCGGTGTACCCGAAACAACGATAAACACGGTTTGCGGTTCTGGACTTCATGCCGTCGCTTTAGCCTACAATTCAATATTGGCGGAACAAGGAAACATCGTATTGGCCGGAGGCATGGAGAGCATGTCGAACGCCCCTTATCTGCTAAGAAATGCAAGAAACGGCTACAAGCTTGGCAACGGTGAATTGGTAGACTCCCTGGTGGCCGACGGCCTAACGTGCCCGATCAACAATTACCATATGGGAATTACCGCAGAAAATGTTGCCGAAAAATATGGAATTTCAAGACTTGAGCAAGATGAATTTGCCTTTGAAAGCCAGATCAAGGCTGCAGAAGCAAAAAACAAGAAGGTTTTTGATGAGCAGATTGTTCCGGTCATGATTAAAACCAAAAAAGAAACGATTTATTTCACAGAGGACGAACACATAAGAGGAAATACAACGAAAGAAAAACTTGCTACTTTAAAAACTGCGTTTAAGGAGAACGGAACGGTTACCGCCGGAAATGCTTCAGGAATCAATGATGGCGCGGCAGCTATGCTTGTAGTATCGGAAGACAAATGCAAGGAACATGCGTTAAAGCCGTTGGCATATATCAAGGGTTATTCACTTGTTGGCGTTGACCCTGCATATATGGGAATGGGACCGGTGAAAGCTATTTCGACCCTTCTTAAGCAACAGGGAATGTCCATCGATGACATTGATCTTTTTGAAATTAATGAAGCGTTCGCCGCACAAGCAGTAGCGGTAATGAAAGAGCTTGGGGTCAATCCGGAGAAGGTGAACGTCAATGGCGGCGCGATCGCGATCGGGCATCCTGTCGGTGCAAGCGGTGCTAGGATTTTGGTTACGTTGGTTCATGAAATGGCGCGAAGATCTTCACGTTACGGCATCGCCTCGTTATGCATCGGAACGGGAATGGGAATAGCGATGCTGGTTGAAAATGCACTCATTTAAAGTGAGTGTTCGACACGAATCCACTTTGTGATAAAAAGCTAACTTTTTGGACTACCTCTCAAAAGGAAAGGAGATCGTTATGAATCAAAAAGATGTACTTTCACTCCAATCCATGCCTGCGGCCAGCGCCAGTTATGGACGCCCGCCATGCCGCTTCATCAACCGGGAATTTTTTATCATTACCTATGAATCCGATCCCGCTGCGATTAGACAGGCGGTCCCGGAACCTCTTCAGCCGGATGGAAGCAATACGGTTTCCTATGAATGGATCAAGATGCCCGATTCATCCGGTTTAGGAAGCTATGAGGAAAGCGGTATTGTCATTCCGTGTACTTTTCATGGAGAACCCTGTAATTTTGTGGCCCAAATGTATTTGGATAACGCGCCTGCTATTCTTGGGGGACGTGAAATTTGGGGATTTCCGAAAAAATGGGCGAAGCCCCGCCTGAGCGTTGAGGAAACGGAGACACTGACGGGTACACTGCTTTATAATAACGTCCTGGTGGCCATGGGAACGATGCCTTTCAAATATAACATGCTTGATGAACAGGAAACGGCTAAAGCCATCGCAAAAACGCAGGTTAATTTAAAATTGATTCCTGATGTTGATGGTAGCCCCAAAATTGCTCAGTTAGTGGCGTATAATCTCGAAAATATTACTGTAAAAGGAGCCTGGTCAGGGCCTGCCAGATTAAGCCTGATCCCCCATGTCAACGCTCCTGTGGCAGATTTGCCGGTTAAATCTTATATTGGCGGAAAACATTTTATTGCCGATTTAACGCTTCCATATGGGAGAGTCCTCTACGATTATCTCCAATAAGGCTTGCTTTGCTAAAAATATATATATAAGGAGAAGGAACCATGAATAACAAAGTAATCTCCGCTGAAGAAGCAGTTAAGAAGGTCAAAGACGGAGACACGGTAATGGTCGGAGGTTTTCTGGCAGGAGGCTTTCCGGAGGACCTGGTGCGTGCGCTTGTCGACACAAATTCCGCAAGCAATCTTACGGTTATATCCAATGACACAGGCACACCGGAATTATCGATCTATAAACTTGTAAAAAGCGGCAGAGTAAAGCGGATTTTTGCATCCTATATCGGCTCCAATCCGGAAACGGGAAGGCTCCTTATGACGAAAGAAGCGGAGGTCCAACTCTTTCCGCAAGGCACGCTCGCGGAAAAAATACGCGCAGGAGGAGCCGGTTTGGGCGGTGTTTTAACACCTGTAGGTGTAGGCACCATTGTAGAGGAAGGAAAAAAGAAAATAGAAATTGACGAAAGGGAATATTTGCTCGAACTCCCGCTCAAAGCGGATGTGGCGCTAATCAGAGCTCATAAAGCTGATGAAGCGGGGAATCTTGTCATCAACGGTTCTTCACGCAACTTCAATTTGGTTATGGCTACAGCGGCAGAGTATGTAGTTGCTCAGACAGACGAATACGTAAAGTCGGGGGAAATTGACCCCAATCATATTAACGTTCCCGGAATATTTGTCGATGCGATTGTAAAGGTGGGTGAATATAATGAATAATAGAGAATTAATTGCTAGAAGAATAGCCCAGGAATTCAAAAGTGGCGAAGTTGTCAACCTTGGTGTTGGAATGCCTACAATGGTGGTGGACTATATCCCCGATAACGTTAATATTATGCTGCAGGCAGAGAACGGAATCGTCGGCGTTGGTCCCAAAGCGGCTCCCGGAAAAGAAAGACTCGATTGTATCGATTCAGGCGGGAACTACGTTACAACCGTGGAAGGAGCAAGCTTTTTTGACAGTGCGCTTTCATTTTCCATCATCCGCGGAGGGCATGTGGATATCACCGTTTTGGGCGCCCTGGAGGTCGATGCGAAAGGCAATCTGGCAAGCTGGATGATCCCAGGGAAAAAGGTGCCGGGTATGGGAGGAGCCATGGATTTGGTGGTCGGAGCCAAGAGAGTGATTGTAGCCATGGAGCATGTGAACAAAAATGGGGCGCCCAAAATACTGACACAATGCAAGCTCCCCCTGACCGCTGTAAATGTTGTAAAGACCATCGTAACCGAAAAGGCTGTCATCGATGTTATTCCGGGTAGAGGCCTGATGCTGAAGGAAATTGCTCCGGGTTTGACAGTGGAAGATGTTCAAATGGCAACAGAGGCTGAGCTGATCGTTTCACCACATCTGAAGGCCATCGCAGTGTAAAGGTTATCATACTTACGATTTTACAAGCTCTTGAATTTCCTAAATGGAGATTTGAGAGCTTTTTTTGTGGAGTTTCGGCCGAAGCTTGCTTCGTCCCATAACACAGGCAGCCGATATAGACGACCTTCGTAATGCAATCCAGGTAAGAAAAGTCCACCTATCCCAACTATCCGCTACCGTTTTGGAAACGGTTATCTGCTATATTTTAAAAAGAAAGCGGTAACAGAAATACTGACGAAAGAAGGAAATGCGATGAACGATGAATTGCAGCATGGGCCAGGTTCCAACAATTCAAGGCTAGAGGAAGTCCTTGACGACAGCAAATTTTTTGGGCATCCAAGGGGTGTGGGAGCTCTGGCGGCGGGTAATTTTTTTAATTCCTTCGCTTGGGGAGCCCTGTACGCGATTTTAATTTTTTACCTCTATTCTCCCTTTACGAAGGGATTGGAATTTACACAAGGACAGGCCGCATCTATGGTGACGGCAATGGGTGCATGTAATTCAATCTTCGTTATTTTGGGAAGCTGGCTGGCGGACCGGGTATTGGGACTGCGTAAAGCCTTGATCATAGGGAACATCATAAAAGGGACGGCTTTCGGACTCCTGGCCATTCCGGCCTTTTCCCTCACCCAAGGAAGAATCTTTGCATTCATCGCTTTGTTTTTGATGTCGCTTCCAATTATGGGGGCAAGCAATGCTTCTCTGACCGGTCAACTGTATCGCAAAACCGATAATGGAAGACGTGATGCCGCTTTTACAATTCATACCATTGCCAACAATATAGCCGGACTTGTTGCTCCGGTGTTAGTCGGTCAAATTGGCATGAAAAACTACCATATCGGCTTTCTTATCGCCGCCGTGGCCGCTTTTCTCTATGGTGCCGTTATCTTTTTCACCCAACACAAGTTTTTTGGACCTCTGGGTGAAAAGCCGATCAAGCCTCTTGAGGAAGGGAAGTTCGGTAAAATATTTGTCCGGTTTGTGCTGGTCCTGATTGTTGTAATCGGCACCATTGTAGCATTGGTCCTGGCAGAAGTAATTTCTTTCCAGGGAGTACTAAATATTATTACTTCGGCGACCTTTATTATTCCGATTGTCTTCCTGACCAATCTGCTGAGTAAAAAAGATTTAACAGCTCTAGATCGAAGAAGAATGAAGCCTTTCCTCAAATTGTTCGCGGCGCAAATCGTGATGGCGCTGTGCGGAGTTATGTTGACCTCGACGGTGGCTATTTTCATAGACCAGAAAATTGACCGTAAGATTTTGGGATTTGAGGTCGCTCCGGGATCGGTAGGGACCATCTACACCGTCTTAGGTTTGGTACTGGCGCCGGTCTTTGTATGGCTCTGGACAAAGACACGCGCAACGCATATTCGTACCACATATAAATACGGCTTGGGTATCATCTTTTCAGCCCTGGGCTACGGCTTATTAACCATTCCGATTGTTCTGTTTAAGGACCAGGCTCCGTACAGCTTGCTGTGGATGGTATTCTATTACCTGTTTCTAACCTTCTCGGATAATTTAGTCTGGCCGATCGGTTCATCTTTGGTCGCTAAATTATCACCTGAGGCTTATGATACCCAGATGCAGACCGCCTGGGGGCAAGCCGGCACGATAGGGAACGGAATCGCCCTGATTTTATTCAGCTTTTACCAGACGGCGGATCAGCAAGTGAATTTATTCCCTATTATGACCGGACTTTTGCTTGTTACGGCCTTACTTATCTTTGGTTTCTCGAAGAATATTGAAAAGGACATGGTATAAAAATACAAAGTGCTGACAGAGCCATTTGTCAGCACTTTTTTGAAAGGGAGCGAATGGGCGTGCCAATCGTCTATCATGAAAAGTCTAGGCAGTTTCATCTATTTAATAATGAAATCAGTTATATTTTTGGCATCATGCCCAATCATCAGCCGGGGCAATTGTATTATGGAAAAAAAATCCACGACCGCGAGGACTTTACGCATCTTCTGGAACTGGGCTTCCGCGACATGTCCCCCTGTGTGTTCGAGGGGAACGCAAAATTTTCCCTCGAACAGGTCAAACAAGAGCTTTCCGTATTCGGCTCAGGGGATCTGAGACATTGTGGATTGCATATTCTCCAGGAAGATGGCAGCCATACGGCGTGTTTTGAATACATGAATCATGAGATTCTCTCCGGCAAACCTTTGCTTGAAGGATTACCTGCAACTTATGTGGAGGCTGACGGGGAAGCTCAAACGCTTCGTGTTTTTCTAATTGACCATTGGCTTGGTTGTCAAGTGGAATTGCAGTATACCTTATACAGCGACTTGCCTGTATTGACCAGAAGCATAAAGTTAAGCAACTCAGGAGAGCAGAAAATTCGGCTTGATTCCGCGATGAGCTTGAATCTGGATCTTCCGGACAAAGATTATGAAATGATCGAACTAACCGGAGCTTGGGGAAGAGAGCGGCATATTCAAACACACGCGCTTCATCAGGGCATTCAGAGTATTTATAGTTTGCGCGGACATAGCAGTCATCATTATAATCCGTTCATCGGATTGAAAAGGAAGGGGACAACGGAATTTTTCGGGGAAGTGATCGGATTGAGCCTGATCTATAGCGGCAACTTTTTGGCTCAAGTAGAGGTGGATACTTACGATGTCACGCGTGTGATGATGGGGATTCACCCGCATGGATTCAGTTGGAGTTTGCTGCCGGGAGAAAGCTTCCAGACTCCTGAAGTCGTGATGGTGTATGCGGATAAAGGGTTGAATCAAATGAGCCAGGCCTTTCATGAGCTCTATCGAACACGATTAGTGAGAGGGACTTGGAGAGACAGGACGCGGCCTATTTTAATTAATAACTGGGAAGCCACTTACATGAAGTTTAATGAAGAGAAAATATTGGGGATTGCGCGGTCGGCCGCCGAGTTGGGAATTGAGTTATTTGTGCTGGATGATG
This sequence comes from Paenibacillus kribbensis, assembly GCF_002240415.1. Lineage (NCBI taxonomy): Bacteria > Bacillati > Bacillota > Bacilli > Caryophanales > Paenibacillaceae > Paenibacillus > Paenibacillus kribbensis. Next base: position 3,631,005 of record NZ_CP020028.1, on the reverse strand, counting down.
GATGGTTCGGTGAGCGAAATACGGATACGACCTCATTGGGGGACTGGTATCCCAACAAGGATAAATTGCCTGACGGGATTTCCGGTCTTGCCCGTAAAATAACGGATTTGGGCCTGAAATTCGGACTTTGGTTTGAACCGGAGATGATTAGCAAGGAAAGTGAGCTTTATCGGAACCACAGCGATTGGACATTGTCTGTTCCTTATCGCTCCATGAGCCCGGGTCGCAACCAATACGTATTGGACTTGACGAAGGCCGAAGTCATTGATTTTTTGGATGAAGCTATGAGTAAAATACTGGCCGAGTCGGACATCTCCTACGTAAAATGGGATATGAACCGCTCGATGTCGGAAGTGTTCTCCGCAGGCAGAGAGAGTGATTTTCAAGGAAAAGTGTATCATCAATACATTTTAGGATTGTATGAACTATTCGAACGACTGACCCGTAAGTTTCCGGAAGTGCTATTTGAATCTTGTGCCAGCGGAGGAGGCAGGTTTGATCCAGGCATGCTGTATTTCTGTCCGCAAGGCTGGATCTCAGATGATACGGATGCGATGGAGCGATTGAAAATCCAATACGGCACATCTATGGTATATCCAATTAGCAGTATGGGGTCTCATGTATCGGCGGTCCCTAACCATCAAACCAACCGCAGCACTTCGCTTGTCACACGAGGAGATGTGGCTTATTTTGGGACCTTCGGATATGAGCTGGATTTAAACCTGCTATCCGATACGGAAAAGGCAACGATAAGGGAACAGATCGACTTTATGAAAGAGAACCAGGAGCTATTACATCAGGGGATCTTCTATCGACTGGTGAGTCCATTTGAAGGAAATGCAACCGCTTGGATGATACTGGCGAAGAATAAAAATCGCGCCATTGTGGGGTATTATCGTACACTTACCGAAGTCAATGTAGGGTATAAGCGGTTGAAACTAGTCGGGCTAGATGCGGATAAAAAGTATCGTATTGCCCATGCCGACGAGCGTTACTACTATGGAGACGAATTGATGGAAATCGGCATCTTGCTGAATGACAGCACTTCCGGAGACTATCTATCCAAAGTCCCAAAGGGAGATTTTTTGTCCAGATTATTTATTCTGGAAGCTGAATAAAAGCAGATGAACAGCAAGAACTCGAACCGTCAGGTTTGGGTTCTTGCTGTTCATCGGTAATGGTATACGTCATCAATCATTTTTTGTTAAAGTGCTTGCGATAAAAAGTTTTTCGATACTGTGTGGGGGTGACGGTCTCATATTTTTTAAACAGGCGCATGAAATATTTGGAATCATCGTACCCGACTTCCGAAGCGATTTCGATAATGCTCAGGTCTGTCTCGGTTAATAGCTCTTTAGCGTGCTTTAGCCTGAATTTAATAATCTGTTCCGAAATTCCGATTCCTGTGTTTTCCTTGTAAATTCGGGATAAATAGTTTTTGTTATATTTAAAATGATTTGCAATGTGTTCGAGTGTGATATTCTCAAAGGCATGAATTCTGATCCAGTCTTGAATCGGTTGCAACTGGTTTCCGTTAAAATTTTTTTGTATCAGATAATTCATAATTTCCGAGGTCAATTCGTATAAGAGGCAGGATAAATAAGCGTTTAAGTAATTTTTATGTTTCTTTTCCTCGTATAAATCGAGCAATTGATTAAACATGATATGGAAGCGCCTGGAGTCTACTTTGTTGGTATAAACAGGCAAAATAATCAACCGGTCCAGATCGTTTTCACTAATCTCCTGGATGACCTCCGCTTCTGTTTTAAGTTTTAAACAGCTTGCCGAAAAATGAAGCCAGTGAAATTTCATACGGCCTTGGTAAACTTTAAGTCCCCGGTGAAGCGTGTGAGGAGGAACAACAAGAATCTCGCCCGATTCAATAGCATAGGGAACGTTATTGCTTTCGATGTACAGGGTTGAATCCACGGGACTGATGATTTCATAACTATCGATGATTCTTTCTTTGTGGATCCAGGGCTGATCTGTAATAAAAGTGCCAGCGGACAAGAAGGTGGCCTGCTCCAAATACTCTTTATTAACGAAGTACATCATAAGACCCTCCAATCGAATCTGCCATATAGTAAATATAATCCACCTAATCTTTTTTTAAACTACTTACTTTAAAAATGTTTTCTTGTAACATGAATGGTGTGAAAGCGATTTTAAAAGTGGGCAAGGAGGAAAACCGATGTCAAATAAACGGAGTGATCTGGAAATCGTTCAAGGGGATATTGAGGTTTTGCACCTGGGAAATTTGAAGACGGTTGAGTTCGATATTCATTTGCCGACTGAAGGCAAAAATGGTTCTAAAATTACTTGGGTGTCGAAAGATGATCGTTGGATTGACGGTTCGGGGAAAGTACACCAGCCCGAGTACGGGAAGGGGGATCGGGTGGTTCCGATTACCGCTACCTTTCAGTATGGAGAGTCGAGCCTTCAAAAGATTTTTGAAGTTAAAATTTTGGAGGAGAAAAATAGAATCCAGGTCGAAAAAGTCTTTCCCATCGTTATAAAGCAGGAAGTGAACAAGGAATTTTACTTGCCTTCCGCGGTCTCCATTCGAACCGTAAGTGGAGATGTCCTGGCCCATTCCGTGACATGGCACGGGGGAGAACATCGTTGTTTTTCGGAAGTCGGGGAGCAAAAAGCTGCTGGCTATTTGACGGATACGCTTTATGAGGTAGAGGCTGTTATCTTCATTGAGAGCCAGGTTGAAAACAAGAGCAATAAAGCACCTCAACTGCATGACATTTCGACACAAAAAGTACATCTGGAAGGCCCCTCTTTGTTGAAATCCGCGCAGAATCGGAGACTGCAATTTTTATTGACAGTCAATGATGATCAAATGCTATACAATTTTAGGAAGGCCGCCAGTTTGGATACGTTAAATGCACCGGCCATGATCGGGTGGGACTCGGATGAAAGCTTACTGAAAGGGCATACCACCGGCCATTATCTCTCCGCTCTGGCTTTATGCTATGCATCCACCGGGAATGAACGGATTCACCAGAAATTGGCTTACATGGTCGATGAGTTAAACAAAGTGCAGCTTGCCTTCGAGGCGGATGATCGTTACCATTACGGATTTCTTAGCGCCTATTCCGAAGAGCAGTTCGATTTGCTGGAAGTGTATACACGATACCCGAAGATTTGGGCTCCTTATTATACCTTGCACAAAATATTAGCTGGCTTGTTGGATAGTTATCATATAGCGGGAATAGAACCGGCGCTGGTTATTGCCGACAAAGTGGGGGACTGGATTTACAACCGGTTAAGCGTACTGCCACATGAACAATTGAAAAAAATGTGGGGCTTGTATATTGCTGGCGAATTTGGCGGCATCAATGAATCGCTGGCCGAACTCTTTACTTACACGCAAAAGGAACATCATATTGCTGCTGCAAAGCTGTTCGATAATGATCGTTTGTTCTTTCCGATGGAACAACAAGTTGATGCTTTGGGCGCAATGCATGCCAACCAGCATATTCCACAAATCGTAGGCGCATTCAAGATTTTCGAGGCTACCGGGGAACAAAAATATTATGATATCGCAAAGTTTTTCTGGGAATCTGTTGTGAACGCGCATATCTACTCCATCGGAGGAACCGGCGAAGGGGAAATGTTTAAGCAGCCGCATAAAATAGGCACGCATCTTACGGAACATACGGCTGAAACCTGTGCTTCATACAATTTGCTGAAATTGACCAAACAGCTATATGTGTATGAGAACGATGCAAAGTACATGGATTATTACGAAAGAACAATGCTAAACCATATTCTTTCTTCGACAGATCATGAATGCCTGGGCGCCAGCACGTACTTTATGCCCACTAGTCCAGGCGGACAAAAAGGATATGATGAGGAAAACTCCTGCTGCCACGGTACGGGATTAGAAAACCACTTTAAGTATGCCGAAGCGATTTTCTTCGAGGATGGCGATTCCTTATATGTCAACCTGTTCGTTCCAGCGGTATTGAATGATGAGGGTAAGGGATTGCAGGTTGTACAATCCGTACCGGAAATTTTCAACGGTGAAGTCGAAATTCGCATTGAAACGTTAACGAGAACGAATTTAAGAGTTCGCATTCCCTACTGGCATCAAGGAGAAGTCACGACCTTCGTAAATCATACAAAAGTGAATACTGTAGAGGAGAACGGTTACCTTGTTCTTTCGCAAGAGTGGAACAAAGGAGATCAAGTGACCATGAAGTTTACACCTCGGCTGCGTCTGGAGCATACACCGGATAAAGCCGATATCGCATCTCTGGCCTTTGGCCCTTATATTCTGGCCGCTGTCTCGGACCAAAAAGATTATTTTGAACTGCCGTTGAATCATGGGAATCTCCCGGAAAAATTTGAGCGAGTGGCAAATTCAAACCGTTTTATTTTCAAGGATCTGCATCTCGAATTTGCGCCACTAGCTGAACTGAACCATGAACACTACCATCTATATATTAAGACTAAATGATTAGACCAGAAGGGGGGAATTAATGAATTCCCCCTCTCTTTCTAGTTATAACGGAGGCTGTGGGTGATGAAGCGAATCGAACGTTTACTGAAGAAAATGGCGGAGGGAAGCTGCCGGCCATGTACGTAAGCAATCCGAAGAATGTCCGTTATCTGTGCGGGTTTACAGGGGAGGATTCATCTTTGATCCTTACTGGAGATGCTGTTTTGTTCATTACTGACAGCCGCTATGTGGAACAGGCCCGCGAAGAGTTAAGTGATCTGATTCAGATTGTGTGCTGGAATCGATCATTGCTGGACGAAACAGCAGAAATTATCCGTAAGCATCATATTCAAGAGATTGGATTTGAAGGCTCCTATTTAAGCTACAGCCATGGAGAGCTTTTCAAGTCGTTGGCCCAAATCAAGACCAGAATAACGGATGGTTGTGTAGAGGCGTTCAGAGCGGTTAAAGACGAGGATGAAATCTGCAAAACTTTAGAGGCCGTAAAAATAGTTGATCGGACGTTTATGCACATTTTAAATTTTATACGCCCGGGAATTTCCGAGAAGCAGGTGGCAACGGAAATGGAGTACTTCATGAAGTGTATCGGGTCCGAGGGGACTCCCTTCGAAACCCTCGTTGTATCCGGCATCCGCTCTGCTTATCCCCACGGAGTGGCCAGCGAGAAAATGATCGAACTGGGAGATATGGTGATCCTGGATTTTGGTGCCACCTTCCAGGGATATTCTTCAGACATGACCAGAACGATTGCGGTTGGCAAGCCTGATTCACGCCTTAGTGAAATTTATGATTTGGTTCTGGAGGCGGAGTTGGCGGGTGTGGACGCTATTTGTCACGGAATGAAAAGCAAAGAACTGGATTCGATGATTCGTAGTCCATTTGTAAGAGAAAATATGAATGATCGATTTAATCATGGTGCTGGCCACAGCATTGGACTGGATAACCATGAAGCGCCTTATATCAGTTATCGGTCTGAAGACGAATTCGTGGAGAATATGATTATGACGGTTGAACCGGGCTTATACTTGCCAGGTCTTGGAGGAGTTCGGATTGAGGATGACGTTCTGGTCAGAAAAGAGAAGAGCCTAGTATTGACAGGATCTCCGAAAAAGGATCTAATCCAATTGCCGTTCTATGAATAGTGCTTGATGAGTAGCTAATAGAGAAAGAATAATTGTATATTATTGATTAGATAAGTAGCATTCTATGCAAATTTGAGGCGAAAGTCAGACGATCAATGGAAAGGCTGGATTAAAAATGGAAAAAGCTACTTTTGCAGGTGGATGCTTTTGGTGCATGGTGACTCCGTTTGAGGAGCTGCCTGGCATTCATGGCATTGTCTCAGGCTATACTGGAGGGACGGTTCCCGATCCGACTTACGAGCAGGTTAAAACAGGAACTACAGGTCACTACGAGGTAGTGCAGATTACGTTTGAGCCTGAACTGTTTCCATATGAAAAGTTGCTGGAATTGTATTGGCCACAAACAGATCCCACCGATGCGGAAGGTCAATTTCAGGATCGGGGTACACAGTATAAACCTGCTATTTTTTATCATACCGAGCAGCAGCGGGAGCTTGCAGAGCAGTCAAAACAACAACTGGCACAAAGAGGACGTTTTGATAAGCCAATCGTAACGGAAATTCTTCCGGCTTCGGTATTTTATCCGGCTGAGGAGTATCATCAGAATTACCACAAGAAAAATGTGAAGCACTATAAGGAAGATCGCGCCCAATCAGGTCGTGATGAGTTTATCAACAAGAACTGGTAAACGATTTTAAATATACGCGTTTACGATGCTGAGGCAGGTCGGGATGAATTCCTTGGTCTGCCTTATACATAATTAGACGAGGTTACTCACACAATGAAGGGACAGAGAAGGAGGCTGACCCACAATGAGTAAACGACGGAAGCTGAACATGAGAAATATCATTAAAAAAGCGATACAGGCATTTCGTGATCGAAACCAGCCAACGTATGCGCATGTTTATCACCCAAGCTCTAAAATACGAAGAACCGCTGTGGTCTGTATTTCGGCCTGTTTGATGTTCATGGTGTGTGGGACTGCTTGGAGCATGGGAACTGATATTGCAAACGCAACAGACAAGCAGGAACATGAGAAAAAAATGGTTGCCATCATTATCGATGACATGGGGAACAACATGAAAGGGACAGAGCAGATTTTACAATTACCCGTTAAAATCACGGTGGCTGTGATGCCCTTTCTGCCTACAACCCAACAGGATGCCATCGAAGCGCATAAGCGCGGTCACGATGTCATCGTTCATCTTCCCATGGAGCCAAAGCAGGGAAAGCCGGAATGGCTTGGACCGGGAGCGATCAAGGCCAATATGACGGATGATGAAGTACGCGCCAAGGTGACAGCAGCCATTAAGAATGTCCCTCATGCGATAGGGATGAATAACCACATGGGTTCCAAAGTCACCTCAGACAAGCGCATTATGTCCATTGTGCTGGATGTTTGCAAGGAGCATGGGCTATTTTTTGTCGATAGCCGTACAAATTATTGGTCTGTGGTACCTGAACTTGCCGCTGAAAAGGGAATGCCACCCGTGCGCAATGATATTTTTCTGGACGATACTCATACGCTCGCCCATGTGAATCGGCAAATTACAAAGGTAATGGAATGGCTCGACAAGCACGACACCTGCGTAACGATTGGACATGTCGGTGTAGCTGGCAGGTACACGTCCTCGGCTCTCCAATCATCGGTTCCTACGCTAAAAGATCATGCCAAGTTTGTTGGCATTAGCGATCTGGTGCGTTCTGAATGGGGATGGAAGGGGAATCCTGCGGCCAACACTACCATACCGTCAAATGTGCAATAATGCCTTCGGCTATAGCCTCAGCAATGTTTTTCTGTCCACGATCCGCTGAAAGCATGGCTCTGTCTTGTGCATTACTGATAAATCCCGTTTCCACAATGACTGCGGGATGCTGGATTGTATTCAGAAGATAAAAGGGTTTTCCGTAAATGGTTTCTCTGTTCATGCAAAATAAGCGGTTTAATGAATGCTGAATTCGCTCAGCTAACAGATAACTGCCGCCTTCATCCTGATATAAAACAATCGGTCCCCGTTTGTCGGAGCGCTTGGCCCAATTAACATGGAGGCTTACAACCAAGGAGGTAGGCAGCTGCTCGGTGAGACTTTTGCGCTGGGCAAGGTCTTTTAGGTGTCTCGATTTGGAGGGAAGCCAGCGGTTATCGTCACTCAGTGCGTAATCCTTGTCCCGATTCAGGACAGCAGGATAGCCCTGCGAGCGCAAAATCAGGTACAGTTTTTGACCGATGGCAAGGTTGATGTCTTTTTCCAAAAGTTTCTTGTGACTTGTTCCGCCATCCACACCGCCATGGCCAACATCGATTAGGACAACAGGCTTGGCAAATGCATGATAGGGTGAAGATGTGCTGGATTGACCATCTGTGGTCTTGTTCAGTTCAGTGCTTTTTTTACCGGGCTGAGAAGCTGCATCAACAAAGGGCGCAAATACAGAACTGCAAAGGATGCATAAAGTCACCCCAAGTCCTGTCAGCCATATCTTGTTCAATTTCTTATTTTGCACGTTCTATTCCTCCAGTAGACGGATTGATTGCAGCATAGCTGCCTCCAAATAAATCATTAGCTTTCGGGTACAGATAATGTTGAAGATAGTATGTTCCATTTAAGGGAAACCATGCATCGTTATTCTCGTAGGGATTAGACTTCTTGAAAAATGAGCAAGCTAAAAGGAGCAGATTGAAGGAGGTAGTGGAGGATGGCGAAGAGTGACGAGTTGGTGACATATATTACGGAGCGGATTGTTCGGTATATCGAAACGCCGCGTGACGTGCGACGCAGCCAAAAACGGGCCAGAGAGCCGTGGATGAACAAATGGTTTGGCATGCTGCCGCTCGCTCTTAAAATGTGGATAAAATCCGCACGCAGAAGACGAAGGGAGCGACATTGACCTGCACAAAGAGACCACAATGGGCATAGGGTATGCCGTTTGAGGTCTCTTTTTATGTTGCAGAGATTATTTCGGAAGGCTTCGTCATGTAATAGCTAAGAGTCCAAACGATAAAATTCACCAGCTGACAGCAACTGCTTGAGGGGTACAAAACGGGCGAGGCCGTTGTGATGAGTTAGCGCATATAAAATTGGATGTGACGGATCATCCGGGGATATCCAGGATTGATACCCGTTAATGGATAAGGGCCCGCCAAAAGCAAAGTTGATGCTTGTGGCAGAAAATATAATACGTGGTGATATACGCAGCGTGTCTATCAATTGGTTTGCGTTATGGATGGCAAGTTTTTGCTTGGATTGAAGCCAGCCAAGATCGTCATAAGGGTCAAAAGGATCAGCCGAGAAAGTAACAGATTGTGCCTTTGTTTGTGAAAAATTTACAGTTGAAGGAGGGGTGTGATTGTGGAGCTTATGTTTCCAGCTTCCATCGGCTACTTCTATCGGCAACGGATCGCCGGTTACAGCATCAATACATAACTCGCTCCCTGTAGAGGAACGTACCAGCCAGTAGGCTAATAGCGGTTCCTCATACATAGGCGTGATTTGCAGCTTGTCGCTAGATGAAAATTCGGTCTCTGCGAGAGACTTAAGGGATTGGCGAAGCACATCCATACTGTATGGCCCGCCTGGACCGTTCCCGTATTCGTTAAGCTGATAAACACCATTTGTGTCTGTTCCGATAATCAGGTAGCCAATGGATTCTCCCGCACGGTTCACTTGAACAAGCCAACTGTGGGTTCCAGGTCCGAGTGGATGGTAGCTAAGCTCGGCATCTTTCCACTGGGCAAAAGGAGGCTGCGACGATAGGGATTGTATCGTGTCGTCCGCAGTCCGTTTTACGTCCGAAGGCACACCTTGCTCTTGAATAGGGGAACCAGCAGAAGCGTCACCCGAGGGAAGGGAAGGGCTGATTGACCCTGTTCCAGCCCGCTTCTGGACCGGACTTGTAGATTCCACTGGGGAAACCTGAGAGCTTGCTTTGTAGAGGAACTCTGAGCTTACATGGTTGCTCTCAGTGGCTGAGGGAGCCGCATGGATAGAAGCGAACGGACAGATTGCGGACAGGCCGATTAGAGCAACTGCGATCATGCCCACGCTATAGTGCCCGGAATTATTTTTCTTCAAATGAAATCCACCTTTCTGCCGGCCTGCTTGGCTGGCGGAGGCATTCTTTTTTATCCAGCATACAGCTTGTCCGGTGAAAAGACTGCTGCACCTTGTCGGTACAAAGCTTCTGACCGTGTTCGCTTTTTGCTGTCGATAAATAGGGGCAGGCTCAGCAAAGCTTGTCGTTCTCATAGCGGAAACCGTTCCAGTCTGAAGCACGATGTTACAAGCTGACGATACTTCTGCAACTAGCCTGCGAAGGAACGAGAGATATCGGTTACCGCAGGTGAAATATGCCGCAGTTAATGGCGGATACGAGTACCTTGGGCTCATATTGCCATACCATTTCTTTACGACGGGCTTGATGCTGCTCCATTATGGCTTCTTTTTTGTCCACTTCTTCTTTATCTTGATCTTTCTGCTCCTTGGTTAGATCTTCGTAGTAGTGGTCAATGACCTCCAATTCCTCCCGCAATCGTTCCTTTGCTTGCTCTGCCCAGCTATAATCCTGCTTCTGGAGCTGGTCAGTGAGGTAGCTTTCAAGCGAATTGGAAGCCTCGGGGACAGTTAGCTTGGCAGACTGCACATGCATATTGCCCGCCAACAGCGGGCTTAGTTGACGGGCTTCGAGCATGTCGCCAAAGTCGGACATGATTGTGCCGCTCTTGAGTGAAATGCCCAGCCAATGAAGCTCCTCTCGCTTCAAATCACAGGCAAATTCAACCTTGTAGCAGACCCCGAGCCAGGCTTCATAGACTACGGGAGAACGGGCAGTCAACTGACGGGCATCAGGCTGCTCAAACAAATAAACATATTTTCCCCCGTCCCGTGCTGCTTCAAAAATTTGATGCAAACGACGGCTTCCATAATGAAGCTCCTCTTGCAAAACACGTCCGGGCCCGAACTGCGGCAACGCCGGAACATGGCCGAAATATCGGCCCATTACCTGATCCTGAGCGGGATTGCCTGCTGCTGGAGCTGGCGGTGCCTGATTGGACAAGCGTTCCTGTTCCGTCCGGTAGGCTTCTCCATCAAAGATGAACGTGAAGGACATCGTCTGTGCTGGAACGCCGGTACGCTCTACGTACCCCCAATAGTAGGGTCGGTTGGTTAAGGCTTTATCCGCTTCGATAGAAAGCTTGACGGTTACATGGTTGGGCGATCTCTCGATTACGCTGCATCCGGTAGCTTCCAGATACGTTAGGACAAAACGCTGAACTTGCTGCGAACTCATGCTCACATTAGCGACCTCCTTTCACGCTGCGCCGAGCTTTGGTCGCAGGTACTTGCTCCATTTCCATTTTGATGGAGTCCAGCGAGTGACCCAGCTCCTGCATCTTGCGGCGAATTTCATCATCGCTGCTGGATTCAAGCATGATTTTGTACAGACTTTTTTCTATCGATTCCTTTTTCTCGAATTTCTCAAGAATGACGTCCAGTCCGCCAATGACCATTTCGAACATATTAATCTTTTCATGTAGGAGATGAAGAATATGCTCCTCAATCGTTCCGGTGGTGGACAAGTTGAAAATATGAACATCATGCTGCTGTCCAAGCCGATGCACCCGTCCGATCCGCTGCTCCACCCGCATGGGGTTCCACGGTAAATCAAAGTTAATCATATGGTGGCAAAATTGCAGGTTAATGCCTTCACCGCCCGCTTCGGTAGCGATCATGACCTGAATGCGTCCGCGGAACAGATCCATCATCCAATCCTTGCGTCCCCGGTTCATGCCGCCCCGGTAAGGAACAGCAGACAGCCCACGGTCACGGAAATAATTCAACAAATATTCCTGTGTAGCCCGGTATTCGGTAAAAATGATCACCTTTTCGTTCATCTGACGGATGAGTTCGAGCGCTTTTTCCGCTTTGGAATTGGCCTTGATCGCCTTAATGTGTGCGACCAAATCCCAGACGCGATCGCGCAGAGGAGAGTCCGGTGCCATCTTTTTGGACAAATTAACGAGCGTGACGAATACGGCATCCCGGCTGCTGCATACTTCTCGTTGAAGGGTAACGAGAGACAGCATACTGCTCAAATTTCCGCCATTCGCCTGATATTGCTCTTTGACAAAAGAGGTCACTCCATCGTACAGCGCCTGCTCCTCTGGTGAAAGCTCCAAATGAATGTTGGAAACATTTCGTTTGGTGAATTGAACCGGTCCCTCTCCGCGGCGATTGCGGATCATGACTTTGGATAGCTCATCCTTGAGTTGATCCTCATTTTTGGGCAGACGCTTATCCACCACAAAATTGGCTGAAAAATCGCCTTGCCTTCCCAACTGACCGGGCTTGAGCAATGTAATGAGATTAAACAGCTCTGACAAGTCATTTTGGACGGGAGTTGCCGTCAGGAGCAAACAATATTTTTTACGCAGTTTCATAATGAACTGGTAGTTGGATGTCTTTTTATTTTTCAGCTTGTGAGCTTCGTCGATAATGAGCAGATCATAATCAGTATCCAGCAGGATGCTGCTGTGTGGCTCCCGCTTGGCGGTATCCATAGAGGCCACGACGACCTCGGATGACCAGGAATGTGCCTTTTTCTGGGCGATAGCAGGAATGCCAAATTTGCTGTTCAGCTCACGCACCCATTGCAGGACTAAGGAAGCGGGTACAAGAATGAGCACTTTAGCAGCAAGCCCGCGAACCAGATATTCCTTGAGGATCATACCAGCTTCGATGGTTTTGCCTAAGCCGACTTCATCGGCAAGAATGGCGCGTCCAGACATCTGAAACAGCACCTTTCGAGCCGTATCCAGCTGATGGGGCAGTGGAGTGAGGTCTTGCAAATGCTGCAAACATTGAAGCTCATCAAAGCTCGGCACCAGTTTGGCTCTTTCCGCCTCAATTGCCAGCTGATACAGATTCCAATCTCCCCATGGGCCTCCCTTGTGCAGACGCTGGTCCAGCTCGTCCTGCCAGCTGCGGTCAAATTGCACCGGAACAGGTAATGACACTTGATTTTGTGTATGCGGGGAACTTGTCGACTTGGCTTTCATGATGATTCCCTCCCTCCTGGTAGTAGCACAGCTGAAGCTCTTGGCTCTGTCACATCTATGGCATCTATTTTGCACAGATCGTAGATGTAGTATGGACGGAAAAAGATATCTTCATAACAAGAGGGATGAAATCCGTTAGCTGCCCTCCATTAACTTTTGGAGTTTGCTTTCCGTAGAGGATTGCGCGTTGGGTGTGTAAATGCTGCAGCGTAGATCGACGCCCCCCTGTACCTGAAGGGAGGTTAGGTCAAACAGCATTTTACCAGCCTTGGCATGACGAAACTCTATGAGTACCTCCGGCGCGGAGCTTACCTCACTCTGATTCCAAAGCTCGTTGAACTCTCCGTAAGCCTGACTCATATTTTGTATAAATTGTGCATACCAAGGGTCTGTCACGTATTGTCCGTAATAGGCGCGGAAAATGGCAAGAAACCCTTTTACAAAATGCTCCCAATTGACGGCAAGACTCTTAAACTCCTTTTTGGTGAACAGCAGTTCAATCATATTGCGCTGCTCATGCGGCAGCTCGGCAAAATCCATAAAGACATGGGCCGCAGCCGCATTCCAGCCGACAATATGGCAGCGCCGATCTGAAATAATAGCCGGGCAGTAGTGCAGCTCCTGCACAATCTTTTGCAGTGAGGGGGATATGACCGTTTGTTCCGCAGGAGCAGGCGGGGCATGAAACCCGGCTTCCAGCGCCAAGTCATACAAATATTTGCGCTCATCGGTGTTTAACTGCAAGGCGGCGGCAATAGCGTCCAATACGGAGGCGGACACCTTGATATCCCGTCCCTGCTCCAGCCAGGTGTACCAGGTCGTACTCACACCAGCCAGCTGAGCCACTTCTTCTCTGCGCAAGCCGGGTGTTCTGCGACGTGATCCTTGGGGCAGGCCAACCATATGCGGGTGTAGACGTGCTCTTTTTGTTTTGAGAAAAACAGATAATGCTTCCAGGCGTGCTTCCGTTTTCATAGATGTTTTCACTCCATTCATGGGTCAACGAGAATTGAGCATATGCAACTCTCCCTATAGTAGTGCTAATTATACCAGGATAAATAAAAACTTGTAATAGGATAAAGTAAGGGTAAAATGAGGATTGTAAGTCAGTTATCGAGCAGGAGGAATGAATAGCTATGCAAAGAGTAGTAATAACAGGTATGGGTGTCGTTTCGCCACTGGGCAATGAAGTAGACACATTGTGGAACAATTTGCTGGAAGGCAATTCAGGTATACGTAAAATTGATAGATTCGAAGTGTCTGATTTGAAAACACAAATCGCCGGGCAGGTACAGGATTTTGACGCAGAACAGCGATGGGGACGCAAGGATGTCAGACGAATGGATCGCTTTACTCAGTTTGCATTGTATGCGGCAGAGCAGGCGCTAAAGGATTCAGCTTTGGATCTGGATCATATTAATCTGGAGCGTGTCGGGGTCTATGTAGGATCTGGAATCGGCGGTTTGGAAACAATGGTGGACAATATAGAGGTGATGCTAAACCGTGGTCCGGGCAGAGTCAGCCCGACACTGGTACCTATGATGATCTCCAATATGGCTGCTGCTCAAATTAGTATTGCGTTCGGAGCCATGGGCCCTACGCTTTCGCCCGTTACGGCCTGCTCTATTGGGAATACAGCAATTGGAGAGGCGTTTCGGACGATTCGTACAGGGGACGCGGATGTCATTTTTGCCGGTGGGGCTGAAGCCGCGGTGACTAGATTGGCCTTGGCGAGCTTCGCTAATGCGACTGCATTGTCCACACGTAACGAGGAGCCTTCTATAGCAAGCCGACCTTTTGATCAGGATCGGGACGGGTTTGTCATGAGCGAAGGTGCAGGTATTCTGGTATTGGAATCATTGGAGCACGCCATCGCGCGAGGTGCGGAAATCTATGGTGAGGTCATCGGTTATGGAGCCAGTTCGGATGCCTATCACATGGTCGCACCGCATCCCGAAGGAACCGGAGCTTACTTGGCGATGAAAGCGGCTCTTCATTCGGCCCGCATCTCCCCTGAAGAAGTGGATGTGATTAGCGCCCACGCAACGGGTACAGTCGGGGATGTCGCTGAAACCCTTGCAATCCACAAGCTATTTGGTGAATATGCCTATCAAATTCCGGTGACCGGGAATAAGTCCATGCTGGGCCATATGCTGGGAGCCGCAGGAGGCGTCGAAGCGATTGCGCTTGTACAAAGCCTGCGAGAAGGCATCATACCGCCAACGATGCACCTGGACAACCCGGACCCGGCTTGTGATCTGGATTACGTGCCTCACCAGGCGCGTAAGGCATCATTAAATATCGGGCTATCCAATTCATTTGGCTTTGGCGGTCATAATGCGGTCATTGTGCTGAAGCGCTACGAGCCATAAATGGAATGAGTGGTTAAAACCTCAGGCATTCTATCCAACTGGATGGAATCCTTGAGGTTTTTTATTCGAGAAATAACAGATTCATTTTAGATAAGAGATAGAGTAAGATGAAGGAAAACCTTTCTATAGAGATTGCTAGAAATCAGCTAAAATAATTCAATGACATAAAAATAGAGGAGTATTAAGATGAATTTTGAAGAAACTGTAACAGAGTTCTTACTCTTTAAAGAAATGGATCAGTCCAAAAAATCCAGAGGATATTATTAAGACTTGATGATTTTTTACGATTATTTGAAATCAAAGGATGTTAGTATTGTAATGCCGTAGCTGAAAAGTAGCGAAGAGGACGGAATCGTTCTGGAGAAGCGTAAGCGCTCGCCTTTGCCTTTGGATTTTCACCCTTTAAAAATAGTTCAGGAAATTCAGAGGCAACAGCGATCGGAGGAATGATCTGTTCGCGTAGCGGGCATTAATGCAAATATTTATTTAGCGCACAAAAATTGTGTTCAATTCGTGAAAGGTTTGGAAAAATGAAAATAGACAGACTGCTTTCTATCGTCATTTTGCTGCTGCAAAAAAATAGAATACAGGCGAAGGAACTTGCCGATTTGTATGAGGTTTCGATACGGACAATCTATAGAGATATTGAAGCGATCAGCATGGCAGGTATTCCGGTGGTGACCTTTCAGGGAGCAGGTGGGGGAATCGGCCTGATGGAAGGGTATCGTCTGGATCGCAGTATGCTGACGGATCATGATATCAAGGACATTGTCATGGGGCTGCAGAGCTTGTCCTCATCGCTCGGCGGTCCGAATGTGTCGCGGTTGCTTCACAAATTTGAGAGCATTGTACCAGCATCTGAAAAAGAGCAATTTCGTGTCCGCACGACTCAGTTCATCGTCGATCATTCCGGCTGGGGAAATCAGGCTGCACAGGAAGGCAAATTGATTAAGGTAAAAGAAGCAATAAGCCAGACGCATACGATCACTTTTACCTATCGAAATGCGGAAGGAGCGATCACGGAGCGGAATGTGGAACCGCACACGCTCGTTTTGAAAGGACAGCAATGGTTTGTGTATGCTTATTGCCGCGGCAGGGAGCAGTTTCGTCTGTTTAAGCTTTCCCGCATGAGTAACCCTGTAGTGACAGAGACGGCTTTCACCCGTAGAGATCTTTCCTATGAGGTGCTGCCGTGGAATGAGGGCCGGATGACAGCGTCCAGAGCTATACAGCCGTTTACATTACAATTTAACCGCAATTCCAGGCATCTGGCGGAGGACTGGTTTGGCGTGGAAGCATTGCACGAGCAGGAGGAAGGTATCTATACGGTTTCAGTCCCGTTTCCCGAGGATGCGTGGGCGTACGGATTTATTCTAAGCCTGGGGCCCGATGTGGTCGTCAAAGAACCAGCCCATTTGCGAGACAAGATTCGGGAGATGGCGCTCCGTATTGCGTCTAATTATGAGGATGATCGGGAAATATAGGGACATACTGGACTAAAGCAAGCCGAACCTGACGGATAGTTGTCAGGTTTGTTTCGTTATACTGGTTGCATATCAGATATCAGTTAGCGAAGGGAGCTTAACAGGAATGGATAAAGTATGTCAAAGCTGTGGTATGCCACTGGAGCATGAGGAGCAATATGGAACAGATGCAAAGCATGCCAAAACGGATGAGTATTGCAAATATTGTTACAAGGAAGGTGTATTTGTACAGCCTGACTTGACCATGGAAGAAATGATTCAGCAGTGTGTGCCTATCCTCGCAGGGGAGGGAATGCAGGCAGGAGAGGCGGATACGATGCTGCGCAATTACCTGCCGAACTTGAAGCGGTGGAGGTTTTTAGAGGATACGTGGCTTCATGGGGATGGACCGATTCGGGAGGAATATCGAGGGGACATCCGTTTGGTCGGGCTGAAAGCACGTACGAGCAATCTGAATGAACAAACATCCCACGGGATCATTCCAAAGATGTGGGAGCGTTTTTGGAGTGAGGACGTGCCTGGTCGGATCAAAGGTCATGAAGGACAATCTTTCGTCTATGGATGTTATACGGATTATGAAAATGGAGCCTTGGGCGAATATACTTTTTTTGCTGGAAAGGAAGCGGCCACGGATTTCCAAACTTCTGCTGATCTTGAGGAACTGATCATCCCTGCAGCACGCTATGCTGTTTTCCAGGCATCAACAGAGCCCTTTTCTGTCATCCGTGTGTGGCAGACCATCTGGAAGTGGGCGGCGACGGGACAAGCGGAGCGGACCTACACAGGTGACTTTGAAGTGTATGGCGGCCCTGGTGAACCTGTTTTGATTTACATCGCGATCAAGTGATACATGTTGTGGTGACGAAAGAGAGCCGTCCGGCCAAGGTTTGTGGTCCGGGCGGCTTTTTGCTGCTCCAGCTCACCGTATTAGCTGCCTTAACACGAGGGGCGAGTCACCGCCCATAAGAGAAGCGCCACAGCGCTGACACCCGCTCCCAATAGACATATCAGGGGAATATCTTTTAGACTGACCTTGATTCACATGGTATAATTTACTAGGTCCATTTCCACGGGCTACTCTAATTTGGAGGCGTTACGATGAGGTACAACATGCATAAGAGGGCACAAAATAAAGGGGAATACGCATCATTGGCCCTGTAAACTGCGCGATTCCCCTTGACTCATTAAGGGGTTATCCAATTGAAGAAGTTAATCATGGCAGGCAGCAATTCCAAATCTATCGTCTGGCTTAGCTTTCTTGCGTTTTTCAGCGTTCTCAATGAGACCATTTTTAATGTATCGTTGCCGGATATCGCCACCCAGTTCAGCATTGCGCCTTCATCCGCGAATTGGGTCAATACCAGCTTTATACTTACGTTTGCAATAGGTACAGCAGTGTATGGAAAGCTGTCCGATTTGTATGGTACGAAAAAGCTGCTTCTGTTCGGTCTGTGGATCTACGGCATCGGGTCCTTCATGGGGATTTTATTTCATTTATGGTATCCGGGCGTCCTGGCGGCTCGATTAATACAAGGTGCGGGAGTATCTGCGGTTCCAGCGTTGATCATGGTCATTATAGCCCGGTACATTGATGCGGAACATCAGGGAAAAGCTTTCGGTATGGTGGGATCGATGGTAGCTTGCGGCGAAGGAATCGGTCCAGTGATCGGAGGGGGTATAACCGAGTACCTCCATTGGTCCATGTTGTTCCTTTTGCCGATGATGACGCTGCTAACCATTCCATTTTTCATGAGAATGATGCCTGACGAAACTTCAAAAAGGGGAAAGACCGATATTATCGGCGCCTCTTTATTAAGTGGCGGAATTGTTGCTTTTACGCTCTTCACAACGGCATACCACTGGGGATTTCTGGTCGTCTGTGTGCTGCTATTCACCGCATTTGGCCTGCGTATTCGACATGCGGAGCAGCCGTTTATAGAGCCTGATTTGTTTGGAAAGCGGACGTTTATTGTCGGTGTGCTCACAGGAAGCCTGTTGTTAGGAACAGTCGCCGGTTATGTATCCATGACTCCATATCTGATGAAAGAGGTCCATCAACTGCCGACAAGCCTTATCGGAATCGGCGTCCTGTTTCCCGGGACAGTCAGTGTGGTACTGTTCGGAATTGTCGGCGGTGTATTGGTCGACAAATTAGGGACGGTATTCACGATGCTGCTCGGCTTATGCATGATCGGCGCAAGCTTTCTGGCCGTTTCCTTGTTCCCGGATCGAACGCCATGGCTTGTTTCTGGCACCATGGTTCTGATATTCGGCGGACTTTCATTTGTGAAAACCGTCATATCCGCCAGCGTTGCGGGAGCCTTGGGTTCCGAGGATTCCGGATCTGGCATGGGCTTGTTGAATTTTGCCTGCTTCCTGGCCGAAGGAATTGGCGTGGCCACGGTCGGGGGCCTGCTGACAAAATCATGGCTCGCCTTTCCTCTCCTTCCGACTGTGACTGATGTTGACGCATTTCATTACAGCAACTTGATGCTAATCTTGATTGCAGCTTTGGTCATGGGGGGAATCGGTTTCCTGATGCAAACGGCCAGTCACACAAATCGTCCAAAATGACGTCCGCAAGGTAGTCGAGGATGCCACAACAAGCGATCTCCTGTCAAAAGGAAATCGCTTGTTTTTACCATTGGTGGCTGTTGTATCAAACATCAAACGCAGGTTACAGGCGTTTCAAAAATACGCCGATACGCTCCAAAGCCATTTCCAGCTGTTCTCGTGACGATGCGTACGAGCAGCGGATAAAGCCCTCGCCGCCCGGGCCGAATGCGGAACCGGGAACCGTAATAACTCCTTCTTCGTCCAGCAGTCGCTTGGCAAACTGCTCTGAGCTGAGTCCCGTGTGCATAATAGAAGGGAAAGCGTAGAAGGTTCCATTCGGTTCATGACAGGGCAGTCCTGTCTGACACAGGCTTTCAACGAACCATTTTCTGCGCAGATTGTAAGATTCCATCATACGGTCTTTTTCCTCCAGCCCGTTGCGCAGGGATTCGATAGCGGCAATTTGCCCGATAATTGGAGCGCACATGGCGGTATATTGATGAATCTTCAGCATGGCAGCAATCAGCTCTCTCGGACCACATACATAACCGACCCGCCAGCCAGTCATTGCAAATGCTTTGGAAAAACCGCTGATGAGCAGGGTCCGCTCTTTCATTCCCGGCAGAGCAGCGAAGCTTGCATGCCGCTGTCCGTAGGTCAGTTCAGCATAAATTTCGTCGGATATTACAACTAAATTATGCTCCTCAACCAGGCGGGCAATGGGGAGCCAATCCTCATAGGTCATGATCCCGCCAGTCGGGTTGTTCGGATAACAGAGAATAAGCACTTTGGAGCGTGGGCTCAGCTTGGCCTTAAGCGCCTCTGCTGTCAGCTTGAATTGCTGGTCAGCGGAGGTTTCGACCTTTACGGTGTGTCCTCCGTTCAGAAACGTAATAGGCGCATACGAAATATAACATGGATCCGGAATGAGTATTTCATTGTGCTCTGTAATCAGGGCACGCAGTGCCAAATCAAGCGCTTCACTGCTGCCGATGGTGACCATGATTTCATTCGCCGGGTTATAGGACGTGTTAAAGCTGCTCTCCAAATATCCGGCAATCTCCTCACGAAGCTCGGGAAGACCGGCATTGGGTGTGTATGAGGTTTTTCCATTTTCGAGAGCTGTGATACAGGCCTTTATGACATGCTGAGGGGTCACAAAGTCAGGTTCACCGACCCCGAGTGAAACGATATCTTTTCTGCCCGTACTATATTCAAAAAACTTACGAATGCCTGAAGGCGGCATTTCCCGTACAGCTGGAGTCAAAAAATCAGTTATAGATGCTACTGTCGATACGTTCGTCATGTTGATTTCCTCCTTTTTGAAAAACAAAAAAACCCGCCCCTGTAAAAGGGACGAGTTATACCCGTGTTACCACCCTAGTTTCATTCCATACGAAATGACACTCTGTTCACGTATCCATCAATACGTGTTCCGGTTAACGCTGGAAAGGCGGCAGAGCTTACTTCAGGTTCAGCCCGCTTCTCGGAGATGGCGTTCGGCTATCCTCGGAATGTTGGCTTTCACCTGCCCCAACTCTCTGCAAATCCGCTGTATAGCTTACTCGTTCTCGTCATTGAAATTTGTTGCCGTATCAAGTTAGGTGTAATTATAAGCACAACATTTCAGGATGGCAAGTCTTTTTTTTTAGATTATAGAATTTATAAATTTTTAGCAGGGCTGAACAATTCTATAACCGCAAGAAAAACTTCCGCTAGGCGCGGTCTGGCTTCCGTGAAAGTACGTCGATAGACGGTTTCTTATAAAATGCAGCGACAGCAGGATTATCATTGACGATTGGAAGTTTACGTATATAGTGATATGAGAGGGCCTGGCTCTTTACAGGTGTCTGCACAATTACAGGCTGATTTTTAACACTTAATGCGAGTTCAAAAAGACGTATATACGTATATAGGGGCAAGGGAGGCAAAAGCTTGCTGTTTACAGGGAAGGGATACAAGCTGCCCGCTTTGTTGGGGGTGCTGCTTATAGCTACGTTGGGCTGCTTTGGGCTCATTATGTATTTGCAGTCTGCAAGTGGGACGAAGATGTATCAATTTTTGTACTGGGATATATTCCTGGCCTGGGTTCCGGTCTTTATGACTCTAATAATAATGGCATTATCCAGAATGGGGAATGTGACAGTCAGACGGGTTCTTATGTTGCTTAGTGGAGTAATATGGCTGTTTTTTCTGCCGAATGCTTTATATTTACTGACTGAGTTATTGCATGCGTTTCGTATTTACAAGGTAAATCCAGATTCGCGTTTTTGGTTGGACACCACATTTTGGTTGATCTTATTTACGTCTTTTTTGGCAGCAGGGCTTGGCCTTTTTCTTACATCCCTCTGTGTATGGAGCATCCACCGAATGCTGCAAAAGGCTTGCAATGGCTGGCTTGCGTGGGCCATCGTTTTTGTTTTGCTGTGGCTGGCCAGCGTGGGCGTATATATCGGCAGATTTGCCCGCTGGAACAGCTGGGATGCGGTGTTAAAGCCCTTGGTCATCCTTACAGATGTTTGGAAATGGGTGAGCCTGGCAGGGGAAAGACAGCATTTGCTGTCCTTTAGCTGGCTGGTGTTTGGGATTACGATCATCTTTTATCTAATGATGTATATCTCTTTAAGCGAGAAGGACCTATAGGCCGAGGATACGTATGTAATGCATACGGTCTTCGGCCTTATTGCATGTGGCGGGCTAGTCGCTGGAGTTCTCTTCCCCGTGTACATCATAAAGCACACGCACCAGCAAATCCTGACTGAAGTTGCCGAATCTTTTGCCAAAAATGGTGAGTCCCCCTTTGTTCTCCGATGGATCGGATACGGATAAACGGAGGGTAATATCGCTTTTATAGTTAAGACCAATATCGTCTATTGTGACTTCGGATATACGGCACCCGTCAATGAAGCTGCCATGCTGATTGATGCGAATTAATTTGAGCATGCCATATTGATTCAAATGCGGTGGCCACCAATCGGGATTCAGAACTCCCGGTACTTCTCCAAAATCTCCGGGGCTGGTCCAGTATCCAATAGGGATACCATTGATGTGGAACCAGATGTCAGAAGGATATTCCTCACAAAAGCACGGTGCTTCTGAGCCCAGTTCTGCGGAGAACTGAATTTCTTTAAAGGATTGATTCGCTTTCAGATAGTTGGGGATACGGTATTCCAAAAAGCCTTCGGCCATCCAGATCATTTCCGACTCCAGCCGCCCGGGATCTGCAAAATAGCGTGGATCATCAAAATCGCCGATAATGCTGTCTCGGGTCACCAATCCGCAAGTGGGGACCACTTGGTAGTTACTATAATGACCGATGCGAATCTCCACCTCATACACATTTTTTTGCTCTCTACTACGCAGATCCACCATTAGCTTTTCCTTATTCAAATAGCACATTTTTCGGGTACCGTGTTTACCGCTCACTGTATTAATTTCCACAAGGCCGCATTCTTCCAGCTTGCGAATATGCATCGTAATGGTGCCGTTGCTCAAATGCAGCTTGTTAGCAATATCATTCATACTTTGTCCTTGATAGGCGAGTAACTCGAGTATTTGAATGCGAATTTCCGAGCCTAGTGCTTTGAAAATATCCAACCCAGACATTAAGTCCTTAATATAAATCATAGCTATAGACCTTCCTTACCTATAAATTATGTAATGTAAGCGCTTATATATTTACTTTGATTTATGTTAAAATAAAATCAGAAAGAAGTAAACTGCTTTTCTTTAATTAATTTTTACTAAAAAAGAGGGGAGAGAAATAGACACAAAAATAAATTTATTTCTGAAAATATATCGTATTTAAGCTATTATATCGATTTTTGTAATAATAATCAACTTGAATACGTATTTATTTTTGCTTTTTATGTGGTTCGAATCAATGTTTTATATTTATTTAAAAAGATTTCTAAATGCATTGACGAACTGTAGAAGGGCGTGCTATATTTTGTTTGTAAACGAATTCATTATTGATAAAGTAAAATGTTAATTATATAGTGCATGAGAGGGATGATAACCACAGCGGCAGTGAACAACGGTTTATGTACCGCACAAGTAAAGGATAAAGCCGAATCGTGAAAGATTATTTTAACACCAAATGTATGCGGTTTCATTTAATTTTAGGAGGGGTCGCGTTGAGAAAGAAAAAAGGTTTTGCGATAACAATGGTTGTTCTGCTGTTGATGGTTGCTGCATTGGCTGGCTGTGGAGGAGGAAGCTCCAGTAGCGATGGAACCAAGGAATTGACGTTCATGTTCCGTGGAGGTACGGATGAGCAGAAGGCTTATAAGGAAGTTATCAAGAAATTTGAAGAGGAACATCCTGGCGTGAAGGTTAAAATGGTCGTGACGGCAGCAGATCAATATGCTACAAAGCTTAGAGCTGCGATTACAGGCAACAATCTTCCAGATATCTTTTATTTTGCCCCTGGAGACTTGAAAGCGTATGTAAATAGCGGCGTGCTGAAGGATCTTACACCTTATATTGAGAAGAGCAAGGATATAAATCTGGATAATATCTGGAAATATGGTGTGGATTTGTATCGGTATGATGGTAAAATGGCTGGTCAAGGTAATATTTACGGTATGCCGAAGGACGTAGGTCCATTCGCACTTGGCTACAACAAAACCATGTTCGAAAAAGCGGGCATTCCTGTACCTGATAAAGACAAACCGTATACTTGGGATGAGTTTATCAAGGTCAGCCAAGAGTTAACCAAAGATACAAATGGTGATGGTAAACCGGATCAGTATGGTACAGGCTTTAACGTTCAGTGGGCATTGCAAGCCTTTGTATGGAGTAATGGTGCGGATTGGCTAGACGCGAGCAAAACAAAAGTAGCGATTGATGATCCGAAATTTGCGGAAGCGCTTCAGTTCTTTGCCGATATGCAAAACAAATATAAAATTACGCCTGGAATCGAACAATCACAAACGTTGGACACATATCAACGCTGGATGAAAGGTGAAATGGCATTTTTCCCTGTAGGTCCATGGGATATGAGTACGTTTGAAAAGCTGCCTTTTGAATATGATTTAATGCCATACCCAGTTGGGTCGACTGGCAAACCGGCAACATGGATTGGCTCTTTGGGTATCGGTGTTTCTTCTAAAACAAAATACCCGGATGAAGCCGTAGAACTGGTTAACTATTTGACCACTTCCAAAGAAGGCATGAAGCAGCTCGTTGATGCGAAGGTACAAATTCCGAATCTGCTGGATATGGCGGATGAGTGGGTGAAGGATACAAAAACCAAGCCTAGCAATAAGCAGGAATTTATTGATATCGTAAATGACTATGGCCGTGCATTGCCTGGCAACTATACGTATAACGCGGAATGGTATGATATTTTCTTCACGGATATTCAGCCAGTGCTGGACGGTAAAGTTACGGCAGCCGATTATGTGAAGCAGGAACAGCCTAAGATGCAGAAACTGCTGGATAAAGCGGTGGAGCAAGAGAAAAAATCACAGAAATAATACGCAAGTAACGGATTGAGGATGATGTTAGCGGCTGATATCATGCTGCTGGCATCATCCTCTATCCAAATTAGAAACAGAGGTGAGTCCTGTGATAACCAAATCTAATCTCTATCGCAAAGAGAAGATATACGGATATTTATTTATCCTTCCTCCTATTCTCGGTTTGCTAATCTTTACGTTGTTCCCGTTTGTCTATTCGTTATACGGCTCTTTTACAGACTGGGACGGATTAGGACAAATGAACTTTATCGGTTTCGACAATTTTAGAGATTTATTTACGGATGAGCTCTTTTACAAATCGATGTACAATACTCTTTTCTTAATGCTGGGTATTCCAATTGGTCTTGTACTGGCTTTACTGCTGGCACTGGGATTGAATCGCAAAATTCCAGGCACGACGACATTTCGTGTGATCTACTATATTCCGGTTATTTCTTCGCTGGCTGCGGTTTCCATCATGTGGAACTGGGCATACAACGGAGACTACGGTCTGGTGAACCAATTCCTGGAGTTGTTCGGCATTAAAGGTCCCAACTGGCTGATGGATAAGGATACGGTTAAGCCAGCCTTGATCCTGATGACAGTCTGGAAAGGTCTTGGCTACACGATGCTACTGTACTTGGCCGCTCTGCAAAGCGTATCTCGTTCTTATTATGAAGCAGCAGAGCTGGATGGAGCCAGCGGTTTTCAAATGTTCCGCAACATTACATGGCCAATGGTAAAACCGGTAACCTTTTTCCTGGTCGTAACTAATATCATTGGTGGTTCGCAAATCTTTACTGAAATGAACATTATGACACCTACAGGTGGTCCGGAATATTCATCCGCCTCAATCGTCTTCTATATTTGGGATAAGGCATTTAAAAACCTGCAAATGGGATATGCCTCCGCGATGGCTATGATTCTTGGCATCTTCATTTTTATCGTAACTTTGATTCAATTCAAAATGAATGAAAAATCGTCCTTTGATGGGGATTGATTTTCGCGGAAAGGAGTGAGTCTGATGATGTCCCATAGTCAAAGAACGAAAGTGACCAATACCATTATCTTTATTGTATTGGCCATTGGAGCGATTGTGATGATCGCACCACTGCTGTGGATGCTGTCCACTTCGGTGAAGGAAAAGCAGGATGTCTTTGCTCTTCCGCCGGTATGGATACCAGAGGTGTTCCAGTTTGGCAAGTACAAGGAAATTTGGGAAGCAGGACCTCTGCTAAGCGGGATCAAGAACAGCGTGATTGTGGCTGTAAGTGTTACCGTTGTAGGTACCTTTACATCCAGTGTGGCTGCCTTTGCCTTTGCAAAGCTGAGATTTCCTCATAAAAATAAACTGTTTCTTGCACTTATCGCATCTATGATGATTCCATATCCAACGGTTATGATTCCGCAGTTTATGATGTTTTCCAAGCTAGGTTGGGTAGATACGCTGTTGCCTCTGATTGTTCCCGGTTTGTTCGGAAATGTGGTTATGATCTTTTTCCTGCGGCAGTATTTGCTCAGTGTACCGGATGCCATTATTGAAGCAGCTAAAATTGACGGCAGTTCTTATTTCCGACTGTATTCGTCCATTACGTTCCCGCTCATTAAGCCGGCAGTTGCGGCCCAGCTTATTTTATGGTTCATGGGAATCTGGAACGATTATTTGGCGCCGATTATCTACTTGAACTCACCAGAAACGCAGACATTGCAGCTGGTTATTGCGAATTTTAATGCGACTTATGCCATTCAGACGGACTATCCGCTTATTATGGCAGCTTCCATTATAGCGTTGTTGCCTGTATTGATTATATTCCTGATCTTCCAAAAACAAATTATTGAGTCGGTTGCCATTTCCGGTGTCAAAGGATAAGTGGGTACATGGAAGGCACCGGGGAGCGATGGAAGACGATTGCAATATGTAATGAATAAAGGAAGGAGGAGAAGAACGGTTATGGTTATGCTGCTGATGCTGGGCCTATCCGGCTGTGGGGATAACACCCCGGACCCTGTGTATCCGCAGGCTCCGCCTCCTGATCACTTGTATGATCAAAGCGTGATAAACGATGAACACCGCTGGACCATTAACAATGCACATGATCCGGCGATTATCAAAACAGATCAGGGCTATTATGTCTACTCGACGGATGTAAAGACAGGTGGAGAGCTGAGACCGGGTGTTATGGTGCGCAAATCGAACGACCTGATTCACTGGAACTGGGTTCAGTATGCATTGCCCGGCATACCCAAGGAAGCGGGGGCATGGTCATCCGCAACGAATCTGTGGGCGCCAGATGTTATCAAGATGGGGGATACCTATCGGATGTATTACTCTGCCTCTACCTTTGGCAGTAGGCGGTCAGCCATCGGGTTGCAGACATCCCAATCCCCGGAAGGCCCTTGGAAGGACGAGGGGCTGGTCGTTACAACGGATGAGCATGACAAGCTGAATGCGATTGATGCTAATCCGGTGTTGGATGCGGAGGGGAATCCGTGGATGGTGTACGGTTCTTTTTTTGGCGGTATTTATATTACGCGGCTTGATCCCTGGACCGGGAAGCTTCAAGAGCCAGGTTATGGCACAAATATCGCTGCCAGAGACCGGGCAACTGAGGACGGTGCAGTGGAAGGACCTTACATTGTGTACAATCCAGCCTTCCGTAAATATTACTTGTTCGTCTCGTATGATTCTTTGTTTGAGGACTATAATGTGCGCGTTGCCCGCTCGGACTCTATCACAGGGCCTTACGTGGATATAAACGGACATGATATGGCTGACACCAGTTATTTGCCTCAATACGAGATTGGCAATAAGGTACTGGGCGGTTATCGATTCAGCGAAGGAGAAGGCTGGGTTGCGCCAGGTCATAATTCCGTGCTGAAGGACGGAGAGGATTATTATATGGTTCATCATGCGCGGGGAGAAACGGACAAGAGTTGGCCGTACCTGCATGTACGCAAAATATTGTGGACGGCTGATGGCTGGCCTGTCGTATCCCCGGAACGGTATGCAGGCGAGAAGGAGCAGGATATACCTCAAAGATTATTATCCGGCAGTTGGGAACGCATCGTCATGAAGCAGGAAGTCGATGGTCAGGTGGAAGCTGCACCACTTCGTCTGGAAGACGGAGGACGGGCAACCAGCGGAACTCTTAAAGGCCAGTGGACCTTTGACGGCAAGCGTACTTTAACACTGAATTGGAGCGATACATCCGAAGGAACCCGGGAGCAACTGTTATTGCTTCCTTCATGGGATTGGGAGCTGGGTCGCCAGACGCTCGTTTTTACAGGCATGAACAATAAGGGAATTTCCATTTGGGGTAAGCGTATCAGCAATTAAAGTTATGAACTACATATTACACATGGAGGAGAGAAAAACCATGAATCAACCTGTACCTTTTATTAATCCGGTCATTGAGCAACGGGCAGACCCCTGGATTTACAAGCACAGTGATGGATACTATTATTTTACCGGCTCTGTGCCGGAGTATGACCGCATTGAGGTGCGGCGGGCCCGGACCATTCAAGGATTGAACACGGCAGAGCCTGTCGCAGTGTGGCACAAATATGAGACAGGCCCATTAAGCGCGAACATTTGGGCACCGGAAATTCATTTTATTCATGATAAATGGTACATTTATTTTGCAGCAGCTCGTACAACAGAAACGAAGGAAGGCCTGTTCGACCACCGGATGTTTGTGCTGGAAAATGATTCTGCCAACCCACTGGAAGGAGAGTGGGTGGAGAAGGGACAGATCAAAACCCGATGGGAATCCTTCGCTCTTGATGCAACAACCTTCCAGCATAATGGAGTTCTGTATTATGTGTGGGCCCAGAAGGACCCGGACATTGTTGGTAATTCCAATCTGTACATCTCTGAAATGAGTAATCCGTGGACGCTGCGCGGCGAGCAAGTGATGATCTCTACCCCTGAATATGATTGGGAGGTCATCGGTTTTAAGGTGAATGAGGGAGCAGCGGTTCTGAAACGGAATGGACGGATCTTTATCAGTTATTCAGCCAGCGCGACCGACCACAATTATTGCATGGGTCTGCTGACGGCAGATGAGAATGCGGATTTGCTCGATCCGAAATCGTGGGCGAAGTCTCCTGTGCCAATATTCTGCACGAATGAGGAAACAGGTCAATTCGGGCCAGGCCACAACAGCTTTACAGTGGCACCTGACGGTAGCGATGTTCTCGTATATCACGCCCGTAATTACAAGGAAATTACAGGTGACCCGCTGTATGATCCCAATCGACATACACGCGTGCAGCCGTTGAAGTGGAATGAGGATGGAACCCCTGATTTTGGCATTCCAGTACCAGACGGAGCTCCTGTGAATAAATAAGAAATATAATCTTGCTACGTATAACAAGGTGAATAAGATATCTTCTAAGCTAAAGGCTAGAGGGTATCTTTTTTTATTTGTGAAAGCAAGGGGACTTCTTTTTACATGATCAAAATGTTTAATATTTTCCACGGGATGGAAGCTGCAAATGTATGGTAAAGTGTAGTTTATAAAAGAGTGTATCCAGAAGTTTTTTTCCAAAGTCTCCTGTGCATACTAATCCGAATCACACGAGGTGAGAAAAATGCTGCAATCATTAAAAGCCATAGCTAACTATCGGAAAGAAAATGATCTAGCCTGGGATATGCCGACTTGGCTGAAGCTGCTCGTTTCGGCTGAGGAGCGTATTGTCAATCTGGAACGCATCCGCTCCATAGGAGAACTAAAGGATTCCAATCCTGTCCTGGATTATGTGGAGCGTACGTTGCTCATTTTGGACGGTCTTCCATTGTCTTTCTGGATTAAAGAGCTGCTGGAGGATGTGCTGGTATGGTCTGAGGCGGCTAAAGGGGGGACAGGGCGTGAACGTCTGCGCTGGCAGCAGGAGGGCATTAATTTATTTGTGCATAATATTGGCTCTTCCCAGCTATATGTCAGACAGGCCCAAGCGGAATCCCCTGCGTACCCGCGCAACAGCATGACTCGGATTTTGATTGAGACGCACGGACTAATCGGACAGTATATACGGGGTGAAATTCCTTTTGCAGAAAATCGGCCGTTGCTGGAAATTACTCGCAAGGGCTGGCTAAGCGCTGAGGAACTGGAGCTTGTGTTACGCGCTCTGAACGAATGTATTATCGCTGGGGTAGATCCTGCTCTATGGGAGCAGGTACGCAGTGAAGTGGAGCAGCTGATCGGCTGGATCGCGTGGGATAACGCACCTGTGGCTTGGGGCGTAAAAGAACGGCTAGAGAGATTGCGGTCCGTTTCTATTCATGAAGGCGAGCCGTTTGAACAGGCTTACGCGGAGTTGGAGCGTGAGTTGAATGTAGAAAAGGCGCTTGCTCCGCTGGAAAATCGTACGCTTTGGTATGTAGAGTCCGCTTTACAGGATTTTTCGCTCGAAGAACTGGTAAAGGTATTTTTACTTACATTGAGAGAGAGTACGGGGAGAGAGGGTACAGGACAGGAGCAGCCAGCTACGGTACGTCATATCAGCTTTGAATCTCTCATGAACACGATGTATTATGATTATCGTGGTGTCAAGAAAATTAACGTATACAAAAAACGAATGATTGAGAAATATTTAAGTGCGCTGTCCTGGCAAGATCTTTTAAAAGGAAAGCGCAAACATAACCCTCATCTGAGTGTGATCGTGGAGCATAAGGAAGAGCTGCCGAGCACCGTATTTTTTAATTTTGCATTTTCATCTGCGGCAGAGAAGCTGATTGACTTTTGTATTGAGGCAGAAAAAACGCCGCTGTATGACAAAGCAGTATTGCTGCTGTTCGATCTGTTCGGATTACGGCGTGATGCGTATGATCGTTTTCACAATGAGGAGACGTATCTTGCGGATATGAACCAGACCGTAGATTACAAAAGGGTCATTCTGGATTACGTGACTGGAACCCGCATTCTGGATATAGGGCCTGGCGGGGGCGTGCTGCTGGATCTGATTGAGCAGGAAAGACCGGATGCAAAGCCGCTGGGGCTTGATATCTCAGTAAATGTGATTGAAGCATTAAAACGGAAAAAACAATCGGAGGGTCACCGTTGGGATGTTATCAAAGGGGACGCGCTCCGATTGGAGGAATTTGTGGAAACGGGGAGCATGGACACGGTCATTTTTTCTTCCATTCTCCATGAGCTGTATTCTTACATCGAGCGAGATGGGACCCGGTTCAATCCGCAAACGGTGGAGGCGGCTTTGCAGAGCGCCTATCGTGTGCTGGCACCCGGCGGGCGCATCATTATTCGTGACGGTATTATGACCGAACCGTCAGAGCAGCGCAGACGTATCCGCTTTCTGGAGCCAGACGGGATGGAATGGCTGCTGCGATTTGCCGAAGATTTTGCAGGTCGCCATATTGAAATGGAGCTTGTAAGTGAGTCTGAGGCTGTTATGCCTGTCAATGATGCGATGGAATTTCTGTACACCTACACCTGGGGGGCAGAAGCCTATGTACATGAAGTGCAGGAGCAGTTTGGTTACTTTACCCCCTCACAGTATGAGGAATGCATTCGTAACACGCTTGGATCACAGGCGATTATTCGAGTGAACCGCCACTATTTGCAGGAGGGTTATACTAAGGCGTTGTCCGGACGTATTGAGTTGACGGATGAACAGGGACAGCCGGTTCCTTTGCCAGACAGTACTTGTCTGATCGTGATTGAGAAGCCTCAATAGGGCAGGAATTACTGGATGGAAGAAAGCTATAAAACAGCTCTGTTTTTCTTAACAAGTTTTGCATATAATACAGGTGAAGTGCCTGGTAAAATGACAATAAAGGAGCTGTGTTGAAGATGTCCAAACGTTTGATTCCCTACATCACCATGGATGGAAATGCAAAAGAAGCGATCGAATTTTATGAAAAGGCATTGGATGCGCAACAGCTTTTTGTTCAAACCTTCGGTGAAATGCCGGAAAACCCGGATTTTCCGATTCCCGCAGAGGTCAAAGGTCGTATTGGACATGCTACCCTTAAAGTTGGAGAGACCGAGCTTATGTTTTCCGATACCTTTCCCGGATCGCCGTTTAGCAGCGGGAACCAGGTGAGTATCTGTATTACAACCGACAGTGTGGAGCAAGCCGAAAAAATGTTTGCTGCTCTACAGCAAGGAGGACAGGTGGGCATGCCCTTGCAAGAAACTCACTTCAGTCCGGCCTATGGGAATGTAACGGACAAGTTTGGGGTCACATTCCAAATTTTCACAGAGGCTCGGTCGTAAAAAATGGAAAACGGTCAGATTTCGCTGTCTAGGCGATCTGGCCGTTTTTTTGCATCATTACCCTCGTTCTAGAGGTTTGGCATAGCTTTAATATGATTCAAAGAATAGCTGCATCCCTGGTGCGTCAGCAGGTCTTTCTTGAAAACCAAATTTTTTATAAAAGCTCTGCTTATTTTTTGCACTGGATAACTGGACCCACCTGATTCCGCTGGACTTACACTTTTCGAGAAGCTGATTTAAAATGGCTCGTCCCATCCCCTTGTTTTGATAATCGGGATGAACAATTAAATCACAAATGAAAGTTTGGTAGACACCATCTGAAAGAATACGACCAAACCCAACCAAATGATCGTTCTTATAGACAGTAATCACATACCAGCTATTACAAATCGCACTGTAGAGTATTTCTGGAGTATAAACTCCATTGCCATTCCAACCTGTAGTTTCATAGAGTGAAAAAAATTCTTCTTTACGTGGAAGTGTGCTCGTACATTCAAATGGCTGCATAGCTATCGCTACTCCTTACTCACCAAAATTAAAATCATCATCGGTCAGCGGCTCTACATTCATGGCGCGCACATAGCCGTTTCCTTTTTTGGAAAAGAAGTCATGCTGCTTGGTGTGGGTGCTAATGCCGTTGAATACGATCGGATTAACCTCTTCGTCTTCAAACAGCGGATCAAAGCCGAGGTTCATCATGGCTTTGTTGGCGTTGTAGCGTAAAAAGACTTTAACATCATCAACTAGCCCGATCGGGGCGTAAATTTGCTCCGTGTATTGCTCCTCATTATTGTGCAGATAGCGCAGCAATCCGACCAGCGTCTGGTAAAGATCGCGTTGCTCTTCCTCGTCCAGCTCTGCATAAATTTCCTGTGCCAGCACACCTACATATACACCGTGAATACTTTCGTCGCGCAAGATCAGGTCGATAATTTCCCCGCTGCAGGTCAGCTTGCCCTGCCCTGCCAGATAGAGAGGGTAGAAGAAGCCACTGTAAAATAAATAGCTTTCCAACAGCACCGAAGCGGCCATCGCGAGATACAGGTCTTTCGGTGTATGGATATTCATATAATACTGACGAATGGTTTCCGCTTTGGTCTGCAGATACGGATTTTCTTCTACCCAGTGAAACACACCGTCAATTTCCTCTGTGGAAGCCAGTGTTGTAAAGATGCTGCTGTACGATTTGGCATGAATTTGTTCCATCATCGCCATGAAGCTTAGTACGGCTTTACGCTGAAGCCCGTCCACATGCTCCATAATTTGCGGCATCCCCACGCCGCCTTGAATGGTATCCAGCAGCGTCAAGCCGCCAAGCACCTTCATGTAGGCCTCTTTTTCGATATCACTGAGGGTCACCCAGGTCATCTTATCGTCAGACAGTGGAATTTCATCATCTGTCCAAAATTGCATAATATTCTGGTTCCAGAACATCAGAGTGAAATCATCGTCCGAGCGATTCCAGTTTACAGCTTGTATACCTGTCATTGTTTAGCATTCTCCCTTCAGCTTGCGAGATTCCCCAGGATCTCAATAAAATGATGCAGGCGAATCATCGTATGCTTGACATACGGAAGCTGCATCCGCAAGGCCGTGATCTGACCAAACCTGCACTGGCCTGGACGTCACGCTGGATACAGCTTCTAATGAAAAGCATTTTTATATATTTATTTTCTAAACATCATGCTTTAGATCGAGCAGGTGAGGCACTCTTCCACAGACAGCTTTTTGGTACGTGTGTAGTACAACGATTTAAGTCCTTTATGTGCAGCATACAGATAGCAACGGGCTAACTGACGTGTGGTTACATCACTGTTCACATGAAGTACTGTCGAAATCCCTTGATCCACGTGAGGTTGAATTTCTGCGATCAAATCAAGCACTTTGAACTGATCCATTTGATAAGCGGATTTATAGAAGAACACATTATCCTTTTGCAAATAAGGCATTGGATAGTAAGTCGTCGAATTGGCATAAGTACGTGTTTCAATCTGCTCAACAATCGGCATCACGCTGGATGTTGCATTTTGAATATACGAAATGCTGGCCGTCGGCGCAATCGCCATACGATAGGCGTGGTACAGTCCATTTTTCATGACGTCGGTTTTCAGCTTGTCCCAATCCGCAGGAGTCGGAATATCAATCTCCTTGAACAGCTCTTGCACACGTGCGGTTGTTGGACGGTAATCTGTATTCAGATAACGGTCAAAATACACGCCAGTCGCATAATCCGATTCCTCGAACCCGTAGAAGCTTTGTCCGGTCGCTTT
This sequence comes from Paenibacillus kribbensis, assembly GCF_002240415.1. NCBI lineage: Bacteria > Bacillati > Bacillota > Bacilli > Caryophanales > Paenibacillaceae > Paenibacillus > Paenibacillus kribbensis. The sequence continues at coordinate 3,597,013 of NZ_CP020028.1, read as the reverse complement.
CGCGATTTCCATACTTTTCTCTATGGAATGATAGTTCATCGTCATGAAGAAGGTGCGGACAAAATCCTTCGCTTCGTTGCTTTCATACGCAATTTTGTTTTTGGCCAGGTAGCCGTGCAGATTCATGACACCCAGACCCACGGAATGCATTTCGCGGTTCGCTTTGGCAACACCCGGTGCATTAGCCACTTGTGTCATATCGCTGACCGAGGTGAGCGCAATCATGCCCTCATGAACGGATTCGCGGATTTTGCCATGCTCCATCACATTGACAATGTTCAGGGAAGCCAGATTGCAGCTCACATCGCGGCGGATGATATCCTGCTTGCCATAATCTGCAATTTCGGAAGTTTCCTGCAACTGGAATATTTCCGTGCACAGGTTCGACATCTTCACTTGACCCACATTTTTAAGGGCATGTGCCTGATTGGCGTTACTTTTATTCATCATGTATGGATAGCCGGATTCCAGCTGAATCATGGCAATTTTCGTCAGCATGTCACGTGCGCTCATCGCTATTTTTTTCTTCACCCGATCGTCGGCAAGCAGCGTATCGTACATTACATCCAGATCCATGTCGTCCAGATGCGTTCCATAGGCCTTGTACACACTGTACGGAGCAAATACATGCAAAGGTTCATTATCCTGAGCCAGCTTGTAAAAGCGGTTTGGCACCAGCAATCCGATGGAGAGGGTTTTGAGACGCACTCTTTCGTCCGCATTGATTTTTTTACTATCCAGGAACTCCAGTACATCCCAACCAAAAATGTTGTAGTACGCCGCGCCGGAGCCCTTGCGCTGCCCCATTTGATCCGCGTAGGAGAATCCGTCTTCCATCAGCTTCAGCACAGGCATAATACCTTTGGCTGCACCTTCTACGCCTTTGATTGCTTCGCCCCGTGACCGCAGCTTCGACAGGTTGACCGCAACGCCGCCGCCGATTTTCGACAACTGCATGCATGTGTTCAGCACGTAGTTGATCGAGTTAAGAGAGTCGTCCATTTCGAGCAGGAAGCAGGATACCAGCTCTCCACGGCGACTTTTGCCTGCATTCAGGAATGTGGGTGTGGCCGGCTGGAGGCGCTGCTCCATCATCGAGCGGGCGAGCAGCCGCGCCGTATCAACATTACCGCGTCCCAAATGCAGTGCGACTGCTGCAACCCGGTCAGGATAATGCTCCAGATAGACCTTACGGTCATTGCTTTTCAGTGCATAATCGGTATAAAACTTGGATGCCGCCATATAGGAAGGGAATTTAAACTGATAGCTATGCGTGATATGGAAAATATCTTTAACTTCATCTGCTGTATAGCTATTATAGAAATTCTCGTAATAATCATTCTCAATCATGTACAGCACTTGAGCCGCTGTATCTGCAAACTTCAGGCTGCGTTCCTGAACTTCCTTCATAAATTCTGCGACAGCCTCTTGATCCTTTTCCAATTGGAAAAAGCCGTCTGTATCGCGTTTCATCAACATGTTGTTCAATTCAATATGCCGCAACTCGGCTCACCTCCTGTTTAAAACGCTCTACATCTCCGAACGTTCCAGATAATTCAAATTTACTAATCACAGGGACATTATAATGATCAGCAATCAAATCTGCGCTTTTTGCAAAGCATTCGCCCCAATTGCGGTTGCCGCTTGCAGCTACACCGACAAGGTTTTTAGCGTTTCTTTGCAAAAAGGAAGATACCCTCTCAGGTATCTGACCAAACCCTGTCGTATATGTAATGAGTACGTATGGTTCATCTATAGTCATTTGCTCCTGGATCTGAACCGCCGGAAGCTTGAGCTTTCCAATAAATCTTTTTACATTGCCGGTCTTGGAATCATAAGCAATCAGCATTGTAGGCATCCTCCTTAACAATTAACGAAAAAAAGAAAACGGCATTACCCGCCTCTATATGTACATGTATTTTCATTCCTGTAAGTTCAAGATATCGGGCGAAAACACGTTTTTCACACTATATTTAGAGCACATTTTCTATTTTATATCTATATATAGTTTTGTCAATCGCTCCAAAGGGGATCAGAGGGCCCAGATCGGGTATAAGTCCAAGCGGGGTGCGGAAAAGAGCGAAAGAACTTTTTTTTCGTAAGTATGTTAAAAAAGTATTGGAGTTTTTGAGGTTGAAGATGTACCATTTGTCAATGGGCAATAGAATGGAAAATTTACATATTATTATATTACCTTTGAGTTTGACGGGGGTGAACGTAAGGAGCTGGAGGTGAAGGATACGGACTTCGGTATGATTGTGGTCGGGGACCGTGGGGAGCTTCATTATAAGGGTACACGTGTTGTGGGGTTTGTGAGAATGATGGAAGCGTAAAGTATAGTGTAAAGTATATTGTAGAGAGCTGGAATGACTGAAAAAATACATACCGGAGGGAAGATGACGATGCCGCACATTATTGGGGAACGAATTGTATTGAGAGAATACCGTCTGGAGGATATACCTGATATACGAAAATGGGTCAATGACCCGGAAATTACATATGGCTTAAGCGATGTGTTTATCTATCCGCATTCACAATTCAGTAGCGAATCCTTTGTACAGATGATGATTGACGGCAACTCCGAGATCAAGGGCTTTATCATTGCTCATAAAGACACACTGGACTATATCGGACAACTGGATTTATTTAAAATCAACTGGGTGAATCGGCACGCCACACTTGGTATTGTGATCGGACGTGACGGTGACCTGGGTAAGGGCTACGGACGGGAAGCGATTCGGCTAATACAGAAATTTGCATTTCATGCTCTGAACCTGCATCGGCTGGAGCTGGAGGTCTATGCGTTCAATGAACGTGCATACCGTTGCTATCTGGCTTGCGGTTTCAAAGAGGAAGGTCGGCTACGGGAAAAGCTGTTCAGAGAAGGTCAATACTATGACATTATTCAGATGGGGATTTTGCGGAGCGAATATGAAGCTGCAGAGCAAGCGAAGGAATCTTGAAAGTGAAACCGTATAAGTTATTTTACTCGGTTTAATCCGGACAAAACGAGCGAATCATAGAAGCCCGCGAAATTGCGGGCTTTTGGGGTGGATACCTGATATATTAAACTTTTTATTCGTAATATCCCTCGGTTGATTTGCGGAATTGTTTGAATTGATTAATATCATGTCCGAACCATACTTGAGAATTCGTCCGTGCAGCCAGTGTGCGAATTTTTTCCACCGTATCCCGGTAACCAAGCAGATCATAAATAATACCTGGCGGCTTGACGGGTGGACCGTAGCTTTCCGCTGAATAGATAGCGTCCGAAGCAAGGATGATCCCCCCTGTCTCCGGCAGTTCAATATGCAAGCCTATCATCCCCCAAGCATGCCCGCTGCCAAAGTTGAGAATGTTGATACCTTCAGCCAGTTCCAGGTTATCCTGATGGCGTTTGATTGTTTTCCACTGCAAGTGATTTTTGATCCATGCATCAATGTCCGCCCAGACATAAGCTCCTTCCTTTACATTACGGGCATAGTTCTGCAGCGCACCGTTCAACTCATCCTCATGTACGATAACGGTAGAATTCGTAAACATTTCCAAACATCCCGCGTGATCCAAATGCAAATGGGAGGCAATGACGTACCTAATTTCCTCAGGTCTTACATTCAATTGCTCCAGCCGGTTATGCAGGTAACATTCCTCACTGGCCACCCAAGGGGATGCCAATTGCGTTGATTCGGCCCAACGCCCTTCGCTGCCCATCGAGTTCGGATTACATGCTGTATCAAACAAAATCTTTCCCTCAGGGTGGTCGATCAATACTGTATAGATGGGGAATTCAGTGAACTCTGTTGAGGCATTAGGATTGTTAATCGTGGCCGGATTATGCATGGCGATTATCCAGTTCTTGTCCATGCTCATTCGTCCGTTATCCATCACATACAGCTTAGGCCGCGGTTTAATAATATTTGACATGTTCGTTTCCTCCCAATGAAGAGTAATTTCCAAGTGAATCTCTAGCTTCACTCTTGACGGTTACGCTGCCGTAGCGGCAGGTATAGACATATCCTAATATAAAATCTAAACTTACATAAGGAGGCACTTTAATGTGTCCAGGGTACTTTTAGGTGCATAGGAGGGGAAAGGATTTGACATCTTCAACCACAAATAAACAACCCGACATCACGCTGGCGGGTTGTGGCTATAGCAGAGTCCTTGAGATTATTTCCAACAAGTGGACGGCACTCGTCATTTACGCATTGGAGAATGGGCACATCAGATACGGGGATATTTCCAGAAGAGTCGAGGGCATTTCCAAAAAAATGCTGACACAAACGGTGCGTAAGCTGGAGCGGGATGGGCTAGTCCAACGCCATATTACACCAACAGTACCCCTTACCGTGGAATATTCGCTAACCCCTTTAGGCGAAACCTTACTTCAACCAATGAAAGAATTAAGACAGTGGGGCAGAACGAATTATTCGCATGTAGAGGAGGCGAGAGGCAATTATGATCTGAAATACAGTAAGTGAAGATTTGCAAAAGAATCTCTAATGAGTATCGTTCTACATAAAAACGGAGTAGTCGGATGGTGCTGTACAAGAGAAGTCCCATCCGACTGCGTAGTGGCACGAAGTAGTAACGATAGGTAACTTTTAAGTTCAGCTTATTTGATCGTTATTTCTCCCCGTACCATAGCTTCAGCCGATTTTGGATCAGGCCAGTGTAGACTTCTTCAGCCTTCGGTACACCTGCCTGGTCCAGTTCCTGCAGCATACGGTCATAGACGGTGTCGAACTGATCCGGCTTGGCAAGTATAGCCTCAGGAATCCGTTTGCGCACAATGTCCTGCGACTTCTGATAAATGACATTGTAGTTCGTATCGGTCGGAACCGGCATATTGTAGGCGGCACCCCACTCTTTTGCCGGGAAATCCTTTTCGTTCGGGAACAGGTCCTTCCATGTCTGGGCCTTGTATGCCTGAAGGGATTCTTTTTCGGCTTGGCTGTAATTTTCGGTAATCATTTCCGGATAGTTGGTTGTATAGTAATTGCCAGAAGGGTCTTTGACGCTGTCCCCGTAATGAGGTCCCCATATCCAGTACAAACCGATACCTGACTCTCTAGTAAAAGAAGCATTATCGGTGTTTTTGCGTTGCTGTACGGCAGCCGGAATGACTCGTTTGCCGTTTTCTACATTGTAATGCTGGCCTTCAATGCCCCAGTTGCGCAAAATTTGTCCTTCGTCGGAGGCCAGAAAATCCAGAAACTTGATGGCACGCACCGGATTTTTGCACGAAGTCGTAATTCCGATGCCGTATGCAGCGTCAAAGCCAACTGGCTGGAGGGAATGATCCTGATATTTTTCATTTAAGGTGACTGGAAAATGAGCGTAGGTAAATTCATCCTTGCCTGCAGCCTTGAGGGCGTTTTCGGCATCCTGATAGTTCCATTCCTGATCAATGAGTCCAATGACCCGACCTGCAGCAATCTTGGATTTGTACTGATCACTTTTTTGCACAAAAGTATCCTTATCCAGCAATCCTTCGTTGTACATATGATTCAGCCAACGGAAATATTCCCGTTCTTCCGGGCGCTTGTAGTGAAGGATGGCTTTGTGTGTTTTCGGATCAATATAATACTCGCCATCATCCGGTCCGCCTGTAGCGATCACGGCGGGATTCGTCACGGTAATCTGAATTTTCCAGTCTTCGGCATCAAGTGAGAGGGGAATGGTAGGCTGGCCGTTGGTGGTGGGATATTTGGCGACATAGTCCTTGAGTGCTTTTTCAAAATCCTGGACGGTGCGAATTTTGGGGTATCCGAGCTTTTTAAGTGCCTGATGCTGGATTTCAAAGCCGGCCTGTGCATCAAATGCGATGTGATCTACGCCCAAATTGGTTGGGATCGTATAAATGGCAGGATCTTCACTGCTATATTTGATACGGTTAAAATAGTCTCCGTATACTTTCTTAATATTTGGACCGTATTTGTCAATCAGGTCGGTTAAGTCAATGAGTGCTCCGGCATCGACCATCTTTCCGACTTCCCCTTTGGGATACACGAGGTCAGGATACTCTCCGCTGGCGACCATCAGTGCAAATTTTTCCTCACCTCGACCATTGACGGCATATTCGGCATTGAGTGTAACGCCCGTTTTTTTGATAATTTCCTGTCCGACCGCGTCTTTCATGTTGTTCCAGTTGGAGCTGGAATCACCGCCAAAAAAAGTTAGGGTCATGGGACTGGTGTCATCGGGATCTTCTTTTGATGCCGTACCGCCTGTTCCGCTCGCACAGCCCGTTGTCACGAGCAGCAGCACAGCCAGGAGCAGGATGGAGCTTTGTCGTACCAATCTGTTCTTGAACATTTGCAATCCCCCTTTTTAAGTATGATTCACATAATGTAAGTGCTTTCATTAGTAAATTGTAGGAAATAAACTACCTTACGTCAAGTGATTTATGGTGATTTGTTATGCTGTTTGTTTTTTTATTATGCAAACATATTATGGCGGATGGTGTGGATTTGTGCAAATCTATCGTTTGATGATCTAAAACAAAGTATGCTACGATGGTACCAGTTTATAGGCACACCCGTGTATTGAAAACAGGCAGAAGCAGAACTAGATTCCGAATAGGGTTGGGTGAGAAGATGCGTGGAAAAGTAACATTGCAGGAAATTGCGGATGCGGCGGGCGTTTCAAAATTCGCTGTTTCTCGTGCATTGTCAGGCAAGCCCGGCGTAAGTGAAGAGACAAGGACGGTGCTGGTCAAGCTGGCTGCCCAGATGGGCTATTTTCGCAACCATCCAAAAGTGACCGGGCTAGAGCCGCGTGATACGGATGCCAAGGAATGGTCGGGCACTGTGCTGGTGTTATTTCCAAATATACGACACCAGAACAGGGAATCCAGATACTGGGGACCTGTGTTTGAAGGAATCTCCGAGCGTCTGAAGCGCAAGGGAATGGATATGGTCACGTTAACGGAGCCCTCGACTGAAGATATGTTTTCGTTGCTGAATCCGGAAGCGATCAAGGGGATTATTACGGTAGGGTCGGTTTCAACGCCGATGCTGCTGAATATTTATCGAATGGGGATTCCAGTCGTCATGGTAGATCATTGGGATTCTGCATTTTTAAGTGATACGGTGTTTACGGATAATCGCACATGCATGAGTGAATTAATGAAGGATTTGCTGTGCAGGGGCTATACACGTTTTCAATTTGTCGGTCAAATTGACGATGCTCACAGTTTCTATGAACGTTGGGAAGCTTTTCGCTCCACATTGGAAATGAGCGGCGTACAATTACAGCAGAACAAGGCCTTTCTTCACGGGGGAGTGCAAGCGCTGGAGGAGGAATTGGACAAGCTGAACGAGAGCGAGTTGCCGGAGGTGTTTGTGTGCGCGAATGATGTGACTGCTGCACAAGCGGTGGATGTGCTGAAACGGAAGGGAATTGATGTCCCGAGGCGCTGCGGGGTGACGGGATTTGATGATACGAACGAACAGATGCCGATTTATGCCACGGTAAGAGTGGATAAGGAGCTGCTGGGAATGCGTGCGGTCGATCAATTGCTATGGCGAATAACCAACCCGGATTCGCCTGTCGAAAAAAAGCTGCTGCACGCAGAGCTGGTTATACGGGAACGACATGCGCCCCGCAACAGTCGGGGAAAAGATGACCCTGAGCGTCCAATCAGCTCAATCAGATCTAGTTGATGTTCAGATCGCATTAGATGTACTCCGTTGATGTGGAGAAATAAAGATGTCGCTTTTTAGCCTGTTTAAGGCCAGAGAGCGACTTTTTTTGGTTGCTATACAAATGGTTTTGCGAAAAAAACAATTTGACTACTTTGTTAGCTTGATGTTATTTTTGTTATGTTGAAAGAGAGACCCAGATGTTCCCAATCATCCTTACAGGGAGGCTTGTGGCAATGTTCAATGAGATAGAACTGGATTGCTGGAGATTTAGGGAAGCGCAAAGTGATGAGTGGTTTAATGTGGAAGTGCCGGGTTGTGTGCATACCGATCTTTTACGACTTGGCCAAATTCCTGATCCGTTTATCGGGATGAACGAGGCAGAGGTACAGTGGATTGACAAGCAGGACTGGATCTATGAAGCCTGTTTTGAGATCCATGCGGAACAGCTTCAATGTAGGCGGATAGAATTGGTGTTGGAAGGACTGGACACCTATGCAGATGTAAAAGTGAATGGGCAACATGTATTGTCGACCAATAATATGTTTCGGCAATGGAGACAGGATGTGAAGGAGCTTGTTCAAGTAGGGGGAAATCGGCTGGAAATTTATTTCCGTTCACCGATTGCTGAAGATGTCCCCAAGCTGGAACGGTTAGGCTATGCACTTCCTGCACCAAATGATCAGTCCGAAGCTGGTGGTTTGGCAGACAAAAAGGTAAGCGTTTTCGCGCGTAAGGCTCCCTATCATTATGGCTGGGATTGGGGACCGAGGCTGGTGACAAGCGGCATTTGGAGAGAGGTGCGGATCGAGGCCTGGTCCGGTATGATCGTGCGAGATTTGTTTATTCGACAGGATGAAGTGAATGCAGAAGAGGCCAGGCTCACAGCGGTCATAGAAGTCGAGAACGCAGGAGAGGCGACGGAGGCCGAGCTGCGTATCCTCGTTGACAGCAAGGTGTGGTCGAAACCTGTTCATCTGCAGAAGGGAAAGCAAACCGTAGAGCTGGAGCTAGATATGAGCAAACCGAAGCTGTGGTGGTGCCGAGGGCTGGGAGAGCCCCATCTATATACGTTTACAGCCGAACTTGCGGAGCGGGAGCAAGGAGCTGTAATAGCGGAAAAAACGGTGAAAACAGGTCTGCGTTCGATCCGTCTTGTACGTGAACCGGATGCGGAGGGAGAGAGCTTTTATTTTGAGCTGAACGGAGTTCCGGTGTTTGCCAAGGGAGCCAACCATATTCCGAATGACAGCTTTGCCACTAGGGTTACGAAGGAACGGTATCGGCACGAAATCGCCAGCGCGGCTGCCTCCCATATGAATATGTTGCGGGTTTGGGGTGGTGGCATTTATGAGGAAGACGTATTTTATGAGCTTTGTGATGAATATGGCTTATTGATATGGCAAGACTTTATGTTCGCATGCAGCATGTATCCAGGGGATGAGACTTTTGTGGATAATGTGGCACAGGAAGCTGAAGACAACATCAAGCGACTGCGGAATCATCCCTGTATTGCGTTATGGTGCGGCAATAATGAGATTGATTCGGCATGGGCGCATTATGAAGAGAACGGAGGCTGGGGCTGGAAAAAGGATTACACGCCTGAACAACGGGAGCGTCTGTGGGCCGATTATGAAACGCTTTTTCACCGGATTTTGCCAGAGGCGGTACACACCTGGAGCCCGCAGACGGCTTATTGGCCCTCCTCCCCGCTTATTGGCCTGACCGCAGATCGAAACCAGCATGCGCATCCGTCTTCGAAGGCCGGGGATGTTCACTACTGGGGGGTGTGGCACGCATCTGAGCCGTTTGAGCATTACCATGTACATGTGGGACGTTTTATGAGCGAATATGGTTTTCAGTCCTTTCCCGAGTACAAGTCGGTACGTGCTTATGCGGAGGAGAAGGATTTGGAGCTGGAATCCGCGGTCATGCTGGCCCATCAGAAGAATGGGGCAGGCAATCGCCTGATTAAACAATATATGGAACGGTATATGCGGGAACCCAAGGATTTTGCGTGTTTTCTTCCTATGAGCCAGATTTTACAGGCAGAGGCGATGAAAATGGCTATAGAGTCACATCGCCGTCACAAGCCCTATTGCATGGGAACACTATATTGGCAAATGAATGACTGCTGGCCCGTTGCATCCTGGTCGAGTATGGACTATTTCGGTCGTTGGAAAGCACTTCAATATACGGCGAAGCGCAGCTTTGCTGATGTGCTGTTGAGCGTGGCGGATGCAGAGCAGGGCAATAAGGAGCTGCATATCGTTAACGATACGCTAAAGACGATTGCAGGTACGCTGCGGCTGACGCTTTTGCATATTCGTGGCAGTCAAGTGATCTGTGAAGAGGACATTCAGGTACAGCAGGCAGCGGGCGCTGCAGGGATCGTACATACACTGCCAACCGACAAATGGCTGAACGGCCTGAACCGTGCAGAGCATATGCTGGTCGCGTGTCTGACACAAAATGGTGAACAGGTGGCCTCCTGTGAAGTTTATTTTGCAGATACCAAAGAGATGGATTTGCCGCAGACGAATATTAAGATAACCGAGGTACCGGGAAGCAGAGGCAGCAGCTTTATACTTTGTTCGGATGTGCTTGCAAGACATGTGTGGCTGTCAGCGGAACGGGAAGGCATTTTCAGCGATAACCATCTGGATCTGGCCCCTGGTATTCCGAAGATCGTGGAATTTTTGGCGTTGAGTAACGGTAACGGTGCCTCAACATTTGAGGCCGTTTCACCAGGTGCGTTGACGGTGCATTCGTTGGTAGATTGGATACAAGGTTAGAGCAAGATACTGGATTTCTGAGGAACCAAAAATTCCCGCTTTAATACCATTTATACTTAATATGCTAGTTATCCTTATTTCTATTGCGGGTGGAGTGCCATTAATCGGAATATTGTATAGGGGATATATACTTCTAGGTATACTTCTTGCTGAGAAAAAGAATAAGAACAACAACACTGAGAAAAAAATATAGAGAATCACACTCTCCGTTAACCGCAAAGGTTAGCGGAGAGTTTTTTTTGTTTCATTTTATGCTAAAAATTGAATACTTATATTAGTTGCATAGTATATTGACAGATGGTTAATTATGGTGAAAAATGAAGTATGTTTTTAAAAATTATGGAATATTTATGCGGAAGGTGGCTATGGCATGAAGCAAACACCTACGATTCGGGCGGAATTAGACAGATACCTCAAACAAGAGGGATTGAGTCTAATACAATTTGGACATATTGCAGGGATGAATCGGGGAATAGTAAGTAGTATTGTGACAGGAAATAAGTCTATGTCTGTAAACCAGCTTGACCGAATTACTGAGGCTATGGGTTTACCGGAAGGCCACTTTTACGACTTGTTCATAGAAAACTACATCATAGACGTACCCCCGAATATGAGGCGAATCGAGCCATTTTTGTATCGCTGTGCGGAGCTGGATAAGTTGGATACGATCCGTCGAGTGTTGGGAGCCATCATGGATAATCTACTCTATTCGCCCAAACTATTTGATATTGCGGAAAACCTATTCGCAGAGGGACGACATGAAGCGGCGCTGCTGTTATATGAGAATGTAGCACAAACGGAGAAGTACCAGCACTCTGAGCGCTTGGCAGTCTGTCAATATCGTATATTCACTATTCAGGTTGGAAATGATCAAAGCCGTAATCTCAGTGCAGCTACGCTATTTGAACCCTTTGTTGAACGTCTGGATGAAATAGACCAGCTTGACGCGTTGAAGGATTTGGCTAACGTGTATAGGTCTTTGCGTAAATGGGTCAAGGTTGACGAAATGGCAAGGAAAATGAGAGGGAAAGCGGAAATCCAATATTCCATGAAACATCAACAGAACAGCCGAGAACGCAATGAGGCTGCAAAGAAGCTAAGTCGTCCAATGTTTGTATACATCTCCTATGGCGATTTGTTGTGTGCAGGTGTTTGTGAAGCTCAAGGCGATTATCAACAAGCTCTACAATATACATACACCTACGCTAATTTAGATTGGGTAAAAGAGACGGACGAGGATACCCAGCATTGGATCGGCTTGTTTCAACATTGGGCAGAAGTTAATACTTACGTATTTAAGCTTTTGTCTGGGGATACAAGTGTGCTTACGGATTATGTTGAATACATTGCTGCATCAACCAATAAAGCCGATAAAGAAATGGTTACTAAGTTGTTGAACGTAATGTATGCAGCTAACCGATATAACATAGATGTAGATAATATACTTCTAAGGTTTAAAACGGAAATTGATTTTTTTGCTCAAATGAACCCATCTGCCGATATGTATACTTATCAAGTAGTACCAGAGCAAAAAACACGTTTTAAATATGAACTTGCTAAATACTATTTGAATAGAGGCAACTACTCTTACGGCTTCAAATATCTGTTAGACGTGTTATCTAAATCATTATCCAATAACAAGGAGTCCTTTTTCATTAGATGCATAAGATTATTTGAACGGTTTAAACAATTTGCAGATGTTAGATCTTTTGAAAAGTATGAAATTTTAGTTAGTGAAGGGCAAAGAGAAAGATTATTTTACTATTGATATTTATTAATTGTTTTCAGTTTTAAAGCCCCATCGCTTCATAAAATAATATTAAACAAGTCCGGCTAGTAATATAAAAAAGTTATTTCAATTGGTTAGTTTATTGTTATGTGCCAGCCCCACTAACCTTAAATGAACTGACCCCAAAAAGTTAGACACAGGACAGACTTAGGCTGCTACAGAGGACTGGATGCGGTATTCTACCGGCGACAGTCCTCTGAGCTTTTGCTTGGTTCTTCGATGGATTCCAAAGAAATTCTCTATCACGGAGTTGTCCAGGCAGTTTCCTCTGCGTGACATACTAAATGCGTTCCCAATTCCGGATGGATCTATCTGGTACGTCATGCTTCTTAGCCGCAGTTTTATAACTCAACCGATTCTCATGCATATCTTCTAATATGTATTGCTTTTGCTCTCCAGTAAAAGTCCTGTGTGTTCCCTCTGTGATTAATCCCGCAGCCCCATGCTTGGAGTATGCTGCTACCCATTCATTAACCGTTACATGGTTCATCCCATACTTCCGCGCTGCTTCGTTCTCAGACAGCCCTCCCTCAAGTACATCTATGTTAAATATAAAACTTAGTGCTAATCCACAAATCCATTCTAATACTAGAATCTACTCTCACTCTTTCATGATATGTACAGCGCTTTCATTGTGTTAATATATATAACAATAAATAGCTTAAGAATGAATTGTTAACGGATAATTTGTAAGAATTCTATCTATTTGGCATCTGAATTTGGTAAAATAGGTTCAAAGTATAATCGAAAGTGTATTAAAACTGACATCATAAGTATGCTTATTGTTGAATGAACTCTATAGAGGGGGTCGTGAAAGCATTAGGCGGTAAGGGGGAAACGTGATGCGAAAGAGCTGGTACAGGAGATTGCTTTTTTCCTATTTCCCAATTTTCATGTTGACAGTGTCGATTCTCATTTTCTTATCCTTCCTGATCGTGAACGAGATATCACGCAATGAAACTAGCAAAGCGAATCGGATCACGACCGGATTTGTGATGGACAGTGTGGAAAATTCACTGACGAAGGTAGAAATGGACGTTTTAAGCGAGGCGGAGACGAACAAGAGCTACAGCACTTTCCTGAACGGACAAGCTCAAAGCGGCAGCATGATGTTATATGAGCTGGTAGGGAGTCTGCGTACGCTGAAAGATAATCATGAGCTGGTACACTCTATTTATATTTACCGAACGAAAGATCATAAGGTATTAACCATGAGTGGTCTTCAGGAGGCTTCGACCTTTGCCGATTATTCGTACATTGAGCAGGCGCTTCGGTCGGAGGATCGGCAGTGGTCGCCTGTGCGGGAATGGAAGGAGCCGGGCCAGCATACATCAGAACGTGTGATTTCCATGCATAAGCGGCTCCCCTTGCCATTTGGGGGACAAGGACTGTTGGTGATCAACATCGGTGTGTATCCGTTGGAGCAAGTGATCGCTCAAATGACGAACCCGGCTGTTTCCTATCTGTTGATTAACGATGGCAGCGGACATACGATTTATCCGGCTGTATCCGATACCAAGGATGCTGTAAAAGCAGAGGACGGGCAGCAGCTGACTCAGCTGCTCTCCCCCCGACTGGGATGGAGCTTTGAAAGCGGCATTCGTGCTGGGCAATTGTTCGAATGGGTGTCTGTGATCTCCTACGTCTGGATTGCGGTCGGATTGGCGGTGGTTATATTGGCGGTGGTCTACATTATTTATGTGACCCACAGAAATTACAGGCCAATTCAGTTGATGATGCAGCGTATCCAGCAACTGCCAGGCCGTCCCGGTGAGGAAAACAATAAGGATGAGCTGTGGATGATTGACCATGCGCTGCAAAGTCTGATTCGGCAAACGGTTGATTATGAACAGCAGGAGCATGCGAATATACTCATTCGGCGACGGCAACTGTTCCTTGATCTTATGGAAGGTACAGCCGCCGAAACGGTAGAATTCCGGCTGGATCATCTTTCTCCTTTTGCAGATGGCGGGAAGAGGGAGGCTTCTCCGATCTACACTGTTATGGTGGTGGAGCTGCACGATCTGGACCTGCCGCAGACAGCGGACGGGAAATCAACCGGTAGCGGACATTCGGAGGAGCATGGGGATGAAGATCAACGTTTAAGCCTGTCGCTGCTAGGCGTGATACAGGAGCTTGCAGCCACCTATGGATGGCAGGGCTGGGCAGAATGGATGAGCCGTGAAAGAATCTCCATTTTGCTGCGGAAAGAAGAAAGCGTTGGGGAAGGTCTGCTGGGGGTGAAGCTGCAAGAGATGGCACAAACGGGTTGTGAGTGGCTGCAGGGCCATCTGGGTGTACAGCTTACAATTGGAATTGGCAGCCAAACTTACGAATTGGAGCATATTCAGGATTCCTATCGGGCCGCTGTTTCTGCTTTGCGGTATCGGTTAACGCTCGGGGTGCGCGATATTGTGACCAGTGATCAGGTTCCGCAGGCTAATGAAATTCCATTGTATTCGTATCTGCCGCTGATTTCGGAGACGATTCGTTCTTTTCGACTGGCAAACCATGATTGGCGTATACAACTGGAAGGACTGTTCGGGGCGATGGAAGCCGATAAGTTGAAGGATGGAGATATTTTAACAGTAGTGCGGTGGCTACAGGAGCTGCTGGAACGGGAAATGCGCGAAATGAAGGATGTATCGGGTGCGCTGGATCGTTATTTTAACGGGGCGGAGGGACAGCGATGGAAAGCCGAGGTTGAATCGGCTTCTTCATTGGCTATGATGCATACACTAATGCTGGAGCGTATGACCACTGTATATCGGACTTATGTTGCAGCCAGTGAAACCAAAAGCTATCGGGCCATGGTCAGCGAGATGAAGCAATATATTGAAGAGCACTATACGAATCCGGATTTGTCATTAAATCATTTGAGTGAGCGTTTTGATGTGTCGCCCAAATATGCCAGTCATCTGTTTAAAACCGAATTTGACATGAAATTCGTTGATTTTTTGACACGGCTGCGTATGAACCACGCCCAGCAAATGCTGTGTAACACCACGGAGACGGTTCAGCATATTGCAACGCAGGTTGGCTATGCCAATTCAATTACCTTTGGGCGGGTATTTAAGCGTGTCGTTGGTGTAACGCCGGGAGATTATCGCAAGCTGAGATTAAAGCCAGGGGATTCAATAGCAGGGGGAGCGCTATAGGCGCTCGCCTTTTTTTGCTTGAAAGCCGGGGAGAACGAGTCGGTTTATGGGGCGGAATTTAGTTTATTGCGGTACAGGGGTGCAAATGCCATACTTATGTCCATATCTTGAACCTACAGGGCGTCAATGGCCGATAGAGTAGCAGGCATAATGGCGAACCGGAATGACGGAGGATGGCTATGGCGGACATATTTGTACACAAGCAACACAGGGATGAGCCGAAGGTTTCCGGCTGGGCGGCAGGCATTGATGTTGGCGGGACGAAGACACTGATCTGTATTGGCACAGCGGAAAGGCAAGTAGTGTTGAGACATAAATTCCCGACGGTTCATACGAAGGATGTTCATTTTTTCTTTGAGCGTCTGTTCTGGGAGCTGGAGAACTGTCTGGAGCAGACAGGGCTGTCACTGGAACAGTTGAAAGGCATTGGCATCGGCTTTCCCGGTATGGTGGATAACGATAGCGGAACGATCACTCACGCTCCAGCGATTCAATGGAGCTCTGCAGATAGTACGCATGTAAATATACGATCTATCATTGCACAGCGATATAGCGGTTGCCTGGTGCTGGATAATGATGTGAACATGGCTGCGCTCGGAGAACAATGGCTGGGGGCAGCCCGGGGATTACGCCATGTCATGATGGTAACGGTAGGGACAGGCATTGGTAGTGGCCTTATTTTAAATGGGGAGCTGTACAAGGGTGCCGCAGGCGGAGCTGGTGAAATGGCGTACTGG
Source organism: Paenibacillus kribbensis (assembly GCF_002240415.1). Taxonomy (NCBI): domain Bacteria; kingdom Bacillati; phylum Bacillota; class Bacilli; order Caryophanales; family Paenibacillaceae; genus Paenibacillus; species Paenibacillus kribbensis. The sequence goes on along the minus strand of NZ_CP020028.1, from coordinate 3,580,888 downwards.
ATTGCAGGCGAGGAACAGGCGCGGCAAGCGGCAAAACAGAAAGGGACAGACGAGTTTGGTGTGTTCGAATCTTTAACATCCGGCACAGCGATTACACGCAGTGTAAAATCGGCGCTCGCATCCGGTATGCCTGGTGCGCATATGATTCGGCTGGCAGAGGGAGACAGGGACAAGGTCGGGGCTCGCCATGTTTTACAAGCGGCGGCTGAAGGGGATATCGAAGCACAGACGATTGTGGAGCCTGCGCTGGCGCATATGGCGAT